>CAJWZN010000111.1 GCA_913050105.1 uncultured Synechococcus sp. | reverse complement strand
CGGCACGGCAGGGTGGTGAATGTTGTCGCCGACCGACTGATGGGCTGGTCGTTCTGGGTGGATCGGGGGGGGACGTTCACCGATCTGATCGGTTGCGACCCAGAGGGCAGGCTGCATGTCCGCAAGTTGCTGTCGGAGTCGACGGACGGCGGAGATCCGGCCGTCACCGCAATGGCGGATCTGGTGGGGTGTGACTCGGGTTGTGCAATCCCCCCCGGCATCATCAGCAGTGTCCGGCTGGGAACCACGGTGGCCACCAATGCGCTGCTGGAGAACCAACAGGCTCCCGTGCTGCTCCTCACCAACGCCGGTTTGGCCGACCAACTCCGCATTGGTGACCAGCACCGCAGTGATTTGTTTGCTCTTCAGCCGCAATTCGCTCCGTTTCTGGCCCAGGCCGTGGTGGAGGTTGCTGGGCGCCTGGATGCCAGCGGCGAAGTGGTTGAACCCCTTCGGATCGACCCTGAGCTGCGCCATCGACTTGCCGAGCACAACGACAGCGGGCTTGAGGTTGCTGTGGTGGCTTTTCTCCATGCCCACCGCAATCCCGTCCATGAGAAGGCCTGTGCAGATCTCCTTTGCCAGCTTGGATTTGGCAAAGTTGTTTGTTCCCATGAGGTCAGCGTCAAGCCCCGACTGGTGCCGCGTGGCCAGACCGCTTTGGTGGAAGGAGCGGTGGCTCCGGTGTTGGAGGGGTATCTCCAGCAGGTGCAGAACGCTCTGGGCGCCAATACACCTCTTCGGGTGATGACGTCGAGCGGGGCCTTGCAGTCTCCCGAGGTGCTGCTGGCGAAGGACACGATCCTCTCCGGCCCTGCCGCTGGAATGGTGGGAGCCGTCGCTGCTGCTCGTGCGGCGGGGTACCTCCAGGTGCCTGTGCTCGGCTTCGATATGGGCGGTACGTCAACCGATGTGTTCTGTGTTGCCTCGGCTGAGGACACCGTCCTGCAGGACTTTCAGGGCCAGACCGAGATCGCTGGACTCACCCTGCTGGCTGATCGGCTGCCGATTGAAACCGTGGCAGCTGGAGGGGGCTCAATCCTTGAGCAGCATGGCCTGCAGTTGAGGGTGGGCCCACGCTCCGCAGGCGCACGTCCCGGTCCTGCCTCCTATCGGGCCGGTGGTCCTTTGACCATCACCGATGCCAACCTTCTCCTCGGTCGTCTGCGGCCTGAACAGTTTCCTGCGGTTTTTGGTCCCGCCAGCGACCTTCCACCGGATGCGGTCGTTGTTCAGGACCTCTTCGCTGAGATGTCGAAGGGTTTGAATCGATCTCCGGAGTCCGTGGCGGAGTCTGCTTTGCAGCTGGCGGTCGAGCGAATGGCAGCTGCCATTCGCCGGGTCTCTCTGCATCGCGGACAGGACACCCGCGGTGGGGTTCTTGTGGCCTATGGCGGTGCCTCAGGCCAACACGCCTGTCGCCTTGCTGAAGAGCTCGGGATCCGTTCCGTGCTTCTTCATTCCCTTGGGGGTGTGCTGTCGGCTTACGGCATGGGTCAGGCCCGGCAAAGCTGCCGACTTCAGCGCCATGTTGATCAGCCGCTCAGTTCCATTTGGCTGGAGACGATGCCCGATCAGGTGTCTGATCTGGTTGTGCAGGCCCGGCAACGTTTGCAGCAACAGGGAGACTGCGCTGATCCTGAAGGGGGGAGCGACATCAGCGTGACGCTGGATCTGCGCTACCCCGGAGCCGAACAGTCCCTCGGCTTGCGTTGGACGGCTGACCTGACCGCTGTTGCCTTGCTAACGGCGTTCCAAGCACGCCATCAGCAGCGTTTTGGCTACTGCATTCGGGGTGATCAGCACCTGGTGGTGGACATGATTCATGTGGAGGTTGCTGCACCACAGCAGTTTCAGGCGGAAGCCCGCAGCGTTGAAGCAATCTCCACTCAGTCACCAGAGGCTGAAGACATTGTTCAACTGCATCACCCCAATCTCGGCTGGACCGATGTGCCGTCCTATCAGCGCAGCGCCCTGATCGGCGGGCAGCGTTTTCATGGCCCGGCGTTGATCACTGAATCGATCGGTTGCATTGTTCTTGAAGCCGGATGGACGGCTCGCGTGAATTCAGACGGTGCTCTGCTTCTAGATCGTGACCTGTTGGCACAAGAGGATTCAGTCCCCAGTGACGTTGAGGTTGACGTTGAGGTAGAGGATCCGATGGAGTCGGAGCTGTTCCGACATCGGTTCATGGCCATCGCTGAGCAGATGGGTGAACGTCTGCAGCAAAGCAGCCGTTCGGTGAACATCCGCGAACGTTTGGATTTCTCCTGCGCGCTGTTTGATGCTCAGGGGAGCCTGGTGGCCAATGCACCCCATATTCCCGTTCATCTGGGTTCGATGGGGGATTGTGTTCGCGACCTTCTGGTGCAGCTGGCAGCCGTCGAGCTCGATGGTCTGAAGCCCGGAGATACGTGGCTCACCAACGATCCGTTCCATGGCGGAACCCATCTGCCCGACATCACCGCCATCACTCCGGTGTTCTGCAACGA
>CAJWZN010000110.1 GCA_913050105.1 uncultured Synechococcus sp. | reverse complement strand
CGCTGACCCCCTGCATGCCATGCAGGTGCTCTACCAGCTGAGCTATGGCCCCATAGTCAACGATCAAGCTCTTAGCTTTCCCGTTAACAAGAACAATCTTACACCGCAAGACGTCTCAAACCTGGCGCCACACCGCGATCAGCCGGCCCTGAACTTCCACCTGCTCAGCAGGCAGCTCAATAGGCTCATATGCAGGGTTAGCTGCCTCCAGAACAACTGCGGGTCCCTTGCGGTGGAAGTGCTTCAAGGTGGTCCCACTCCCGGCAACCAGGGCACTCACCACGGTGCCGTTGCGCAGTCGCTGCGGGTCGATCACCGGTTCCATCAGCACCACATCGCCATCCGCGATGTGGGCATCCACCATCGAATCACCGTTCACAGTCAGAGCAAACAAACCCTGTGTTTCGAGCACCGGAGCCAGATCAAGGTGCTCCTGAACATCATCGAAAGCCGTGACCAAGCCGCCGGCTGCCACGGCTCCCAGCACGGGAATGCCCGCCTGGGACATCATGTTTCCGAGCAGTTGCAACGTTCTTGCCTGCCCCTCCTGCCAGGTAATCCAGCCCTTCTGCTGCAGGTGCCGCAGACGACTCTGCACAGGTGCAGGGGAACGCAACCCCATCGCCTGCATCATCTGGCGAATGGATGGACTGTGACGATGGGTGCCGATGTAGTCAGCCAGCCAGTCGTACAGCTCCTGCTGAGCCGGCGTCAGCTCCTGAGGAAGGGATTGAACCAAAACATCGGCACCAGACAATACATTTGTACCTCCCGGATTTTGTTGTGGCAAGACCCTGCACCGTCAACGGATTCATGCAGCAGGGCAGCGATAAACCCCCAAAAGACGCCCCTCATCGGTGAGAAACTCCCCGGAGCGCCAGCAACCCGCCTCGGCCGGTGGGGTTCTTGAGCCGATATGGGTCGTGGTCTTGCCTTCAGACGCCGATGCGAGCGTCAGGACCATGGTTGCCAGTGAAAGCAACAGAACCATCAGTCCTCGCATCTCAGGCCATCCCCATCACTTTTTTGTAGGCAGCGCGCTGCTGAGTTGCCTCAATCAGCGCCTGAACAGCCGGGTAGGAGCTGAGGTCCTCCTGAGGAAAAAACAGCTTGATGTAAGCGAGATAAGCCGTGACAGCACAATCCGCCGCTCCCCAGGCTTCACCTGCAAGAAAGCCTCGGTTGACTTGCTGATCCAGCTGCTTGAGCAACCGTGGCAGCACCTTTTGCTTCTGATCTGGAACAAAGATGGCGAAGGCCAGCGTTGAGTTGGCGAAATGCGTCCACTGGCTGATCTGAGATCGAACAGCGGCCGTTGTGACTTCACCGCCGTGATGTTCAGCAAGGTGCAGGAGAATCGCTCCTGACTCAAACAGTGTCAACGGCTGATCGTTCCGATCGAGCACGCTGTCGTCTCGCAAAGCGGGGAGTTTGCCAAAGGGGTTAACAGCCAGGAATTCGGACTGAAGATTCTGCGAAGTTCCTACCGATACCTCCACCAGCTCGTAGGGAATTCCCTTCTCCTCCATGTACCAACGGGGCATCGAAGCGCGGGTCTGCGGTCCGCCGAAGAGGGTGATTCCCATGTTGAGAAGGCCTGATCAGCAAACTTTAAAAAAATCAAACCAACTCAGCGAATTACAGCCCTCCCAGGAGAGCCGCGAGTAGAGCCTGCTGAGCATGCAAACGATTTTCGGCCTGATCAAAGATGCGGCTGGAGGGGCTTTCCATCACGTCTGCACTGATCTCCTCACCCCGATGGGCCGGCAGACAGTGCAGCACGATCGCGGCAGAACCTGCCTGATCCATCAGATTCCGATCAACACAGAACCCTGCGAAAGCCTGTTCCCGTTCGAGCTGTTCTGCCTCTTGGCCCATCGAAGCCCAGACATCGGTGTAAACCGCCTGAGCACCAGCCACAGCTTGCGAAGGATCGCTGGTCACCTCGATCACCGCACCATGTTGTGCCAGCGAACGGGCTTGGTCCAGAACGCCGGAAAGGGGCTCAAACCCTTCCGGACAACCAATACGAACATTGACCCCGAGCAGAGCGCCACAAAGCATGAGCGAATGGGCAACGTTGTTGCCGTCTCCGATGTAAGCAAGCGTCTGGCCCGCCAGATCTCCATGGGCTTCCTGCATGGTGAGGAAGTCGGCCAGTGCTTGGCAGGGATGCTCAAGATCCGTCAGAGCATTGATCACAGGCACCGTGGCCCAATGGGCGTAGTCGGCAATTTCCTGCTGGGCGAAGGTACGGATCGCAAGAGCATCGCAATAGCGACTAAGAACCCGAGCTGTGTCCTCTAGCGGTTCGCCGCGGCCCAGCTGGGTCACGCTCGGGTTGAGATCCACGGTCTGGCCGCCGAGCCGGGCCATAGCAACCTGAAAACTCACCCGTGTGCGCGTCGAGGCCTTGCTGAAAATCAGACCCAGAACCCGATTCCCCAGATCAATTCTCCTGTCTCCACTCTTCAGCTGGGACGCCAACTGAAGCAACGCTGCCGTCTCTTCGGGATTGGAGTCTGCCGAGGAGAGAAAATCGCACCCGCGCAGGTGGGTTAACGCGGCAGCTACGCCTGCGGCAGCGGACTCCATCAAGAAGGGATCAAAGAACAGTTATCGGAGATAAGCGCAGCTGACGTCAAGCGACCACTCCTTCGGGAAGTTGGCTGGCATCCA
>CAJWZN010000109.1 GCA_913050105.1 uncultured Synechococcus sp. | reverse complement strand
AGCTCATGGGTCACCACCACCATGGTCATGCCGGCGCTGGCCAGTTGTCGCATGGCATCGAGCACCTCCTTCACCCGTTCGGGATCAAGGGCACTGGTGGGCTCGTCAAACAACATCACCTCAGGATCCAGAGCCAGGGCACGGGCGATCGCCACCCGTTGCTGCTGGCCGCCGCTCAGCTGCGCGGGAAACTTGTGGGCCTGCTCTCGGATACCCATCTGATCGAGCAGCTCGATGGCCCGCTGTTCTGCCTGCGCTTTGGATCGCTTCTGCACCTTCACCGGCGCAAGGGTGATGTTGTCGAGGATTGAAAGATGAGGGAACAGGTTGAACTGCTGAAACACCATGCCGACGCGGCGCCGGATCTCACGAACCGGGCGCTCCTCATGGGCTGCGTCCAAGCGGACACCCAGCACATCAAGCTCACCGCTGTCGAGGTTTTCAAGACCGTTGAACGTGCGAATCAGGGTGCTTTTCCCTGATCCGGACGGCCCCATCACCACCAGCACTTCCCCGCTGGACACCTCCAGGCTGACCCCATCGAGAGCACGCGATCCTGGGGTGTAGCTCTTCACCAGATCGGTGGCTCGGATAGCGACGGTCATCGGTCGGATCGGAGAGGGTCGAGCCGGAGCTCCAGGTGGCGGGCCAGCAGGGCCATGGCCGTGCATGCCAGCCAGTAAACCGCAGCCAACCAGAGGTAGACCTCAAGAAAGCGCCCGATGAAGACCGGATTGGCCAGCAGGCTGCGACTGATGCCAAGCAGTTCCACCAATCCGAGAATTGCCATGAGGCTGGTGTTCTGCAACAACCCCACCGCTTGATTGGTGAGCGACGGCAGGGCGATGCGCAGGGCCTGCGGCAACACCACAAGCTGCAGGCTCTGCCACTCCGACAGGCCCAACACCGCTGCCGCCTCCCGCTGCGTGGGCGGGATCGCCTGCAACCCGCCGCGAACATCCTCCGCGATGTAAGCCGCCGCGAAAAAGGCAAAGGCCAAAACGGCCCGCAGCACCCGATTGATCTCCAGTCCCTGGGGAAGGAAAAGGGGGATCAGCAACTGGCCGAAGAACAGCACAGCAATCAAAGGCACCGCCCGCATCAGCTCGATGTAAGCCGTGCTGCTCAGCCGAAGCACCGGCAGTTGACTGCGACGCCCCAAGGCCAGCAACACCCCGATGGGCAGGGCCAGCAGTCCGCTGCCGACAGTGAGCAGAAGGGTGAGGGTGAAACCACCCCAGTCGCGCGTGCTCACCGGTTCAAGCACCAGTCCACCTGCCACAAGCCAGAGCCCGAGAGGAGCCATGGCGAGCCAGAGCAACGGCAACCAGCGCTGCAGAGGCCCCCGCCGTGGTCCGAGCAGGGTGAGACCGATCAGCACCACAAGAGCGACCATCCAGACCAGCGGTCGCCAACGCTGATCCACCGGATAGCTCCCCACCACATAAAGCGGCAGATTGGAGACCACCACACTCCAGTCAGCGGCCAGCAGCAGCCAGTGCAGCACCGACCACACACCCCAGCCGATCAGTGCCGTTAGAACCAGGGTGACGGAACGGTTGAGCCAGCGACTCATCAGCGGCTCCTCCGCATTCGACCCAGAACGGTGGCATTGATGCCGGCCATCCCCCCACTGATCAACAGATTCAGCAGCAGGAAGCTGATCAACAGCAGCAGAAACCCCTCTATGGCACGGCCTGTCTGGGTGATGGTGGTGTCACTGACCGCATAAAGATCCGCATATCCCACCGCGATGGCGAGGGTGCTGTTCTTGGCCAGATTGAGGTATTGACTGGTCAACGCCGGCAGAATCGCAGGCAGGGCCTGGGGAAGCACGATCCGGCGCAAACCGAGACCTTCGCTCAGGCCAAGACTGCGAAAAGCCTCCCACTGCCCGCGGGGAACAGCGTTGACTCCGCCCCGAACGATCTCTGCAATCGAAGCACCGGTGAACACGGTGAGCCCTGTGAGCACAGCGCAGAACTCAACGCTGAGGGGAATCCCCAGCAGCGAGATGCCCTGATTGGATAACTGGATGAGGCCACCGATCGGCGTTTCGGGCAGCCCAAGGAAGGCCACGAAGTACCAGAACAACAACTGCAGCAGAAGGGGAACCTGCCGAATCACGGCGACATAGCCACCGGCAAGGCTGCGCAACAACCGATTGCTGCTGCTGCGGGCCGCTCCGGCTGCCACCCCCAGCAGCGTGGCCAGCACCAGACCGGCAGCGATCACCTTGAGGCTGTTGAGCCAGCCGGTGGTGAGCGCCCAGAGATAGCTGTCAGACGGGGCGAAGGGCAGAACGCTCTCTGCCAGGGCAAAGCCCGACGGGCGCCCCAACCAGCCGAAATCCAGACCAAGCCCTGTCCGCAACAGGTTCACCACCAGGTTGTTCACCAGCAGGGCCAGCAGGGCCAGCAACAGCGCGGCAACGCCAACCTGGAGGAGCAAAGAGCGTCGCCGCATCAGGTGAAGGGTGGCGCGATCATCAGGCCACCATCCTCCGCCAGACGGTTCGCCCCACGGGGGATCGCGACGGGTGTGGCGGGTCCGAGATGGCGGTCATAAATCTCGCCGTAGTTGCCGGTGGCTCGGATGACCTGAACGACAAAGTCATCGGGGAGGCCGAGCTTGCTGCCAAGGGCACCATCGACGCCGAGAAAGCGTCGCAGGGCTGTTTGGCTGTCATCAGCCTCAGCTTGCTGAACCATCGCGTTCACATTGGCCTGGGTGATCCCCCGCTCTTCCGCTTCGATCAGGGCCAGCACCACCCATGTCATCGCATC
>CAJWZN010000108.1 GCA_913050105.1 uncultured Synechococcus sp. | reverse complement strand
AGCGACTGCAACAGATGCAACGGTGAGTGTTGACGCCCTTTTAATCAAGCTGGTTGTTGGCTTGGGAATCACCCTGACCACAACGGTCGTATTACGCAGAGTCTTACCCCGTTTCACCCGTCGAACGTCGAGTGACTTCGATGATTTCATTCTTCGCGCCCTGAGCAGTGCGGTCATTCCTTTCGGAATCATCGTCACGCTGCTGATCACCAAGACCAATCTCGGTCTACCCAATGATGTGGAGAGGGCGTACGACGTCGTTCTGCGGATCGTGGGATCGGTTGTCATCATCCGCTTCGTCAACCGCATCGGCACCCGCTTTCTTCAAAGCGTTGCCAAGCGAAGCGACAGCGATCTCGAACAACTGTTCAAAAACATCCAGCCACTTGCGCAAGCAGTCATTTGGATTGTGGGTGCTCTGGTGTTGTTCCAGAGCCTCGGTGTGCAACTGGCAGCGATCTGGGCCCTGCTGAGCGCTGGTGGAATCGGCGTCGGCCTTGCTCTAAAAGAGCCAGCCCAAGAGCTATTCGCTTATCTCATGATTCTGCTGGATAAGCCATTCACTGTTGGCCAGTTCATCAATGTTGGTTCAACGTTCGCCACGGTTGAAAAAATCGGAGTGCGCTCCACACATCTCCGCAGCTTGCGAGGCGAGGCAGTGGTGATGAACAACTCAGCTCTCACACACACCACCCTCCTGAACTTTGCCGACATGGAAAGTCGGCGAATGATCTATTCACTGGGGGTCACTTACTCCACCAGCGTGGAACAGATGAAGGCAATTCCGGAATGGGTGGAGAACATCATTGAGGTCATCCCAAATACCACTTTCAACCGCTGCCATTTCACAGAGTTCGGTGATTCCAGCCTGAACCTCGAGCTTGTTTATTACATCGACACACGCGACTACACCACAGCCCTGAACGCTCAGCAGGCGGTCAATCTCGCAATCATGGAATGCTTTGCCAGGGAGGGAATTGAATTTGCCTTCCCCAGTCGCACCCTTTATCTGGAGAGTGATTCAGTCGCAGGCAAGCTCTCCTGAGCCGAAGGCCCGCTGATCCGTTTCATCCACAGGCCACCGCAGACCAGCAGAACACCGAGTCCTGCAGCAACCAATGGAATCGACCGCCGGGACCACCCCCCGGGAAGATCGCGGCGTTGATTCAACCAATCTGAGCGACGACAGCTGCTGCAGAGCGTCGGTGAATCTCCGCTCCCTTTGATTTTGAAGCCGATCCGACCAGGGAGCTCGATGAGAGCACCACAGCTATCGCACTTGAGAGAGAACAGGCTCATGAGCGCTTCGGCCCCCATCTCCAACGTGGTCGTCATCCTCTCCTGCTCCCGAGCCAGGCGCTCCTATTCAGTCAGCTGAAATCGGTCTGGCAGGATCTGATCAGCCTTGCTGGTGACCGTGCCGCGTTTTCAAGCCCGCGTCCTCGTGCGCCTGCGTCCCTCCGTGCTTGATCCCGCTGGTGAGGCGGCCCGAGGCGCTGCAGCCCGTTTAGGGGTGGACGGCATCAGCAAACTGCGTATCGGCAAAGCCGTTGAATTGGAAGTCGAGGCTGCCGATGCGGCGGAGGCCAGAAGCCGGATTGAACTGCTCAGCGATCGCTTGTTCGCCAATCCAGTGATCGAGGACTGGTCTCTTGAACTGCTGGACTCATGAGCATTGGTGTCATCGTCTTCCCTGGCTCCAACTGTGATCGGGATGTGCTTTGGGCCACCCAAGGATGCTTGGGGCTACCCACACGCCGCATCTGGCATGAGGAAACCGACCTGAGCGATTTGGACGCCGTGGTGTTGCCTGGGGGCTTCAGCTATGGCGACTATCTGCGCTGCGGCGCCATCGCCCGCTTCGCACCCGCTCTGCGCTCCCTGGTTGAGTTCACAGCACGGGGTGGTCGCGTTCTTGGCATTTGCAACGGATTTCAGGTGCTCACTGAACTGGGGCTGCTTCCTGGGGCCCTGACACGCAACCGCGATCTGCATTTCATTTGTGAGGACACGAATCTGACGGTGGTCAGCGCTCGTTCCACCTGGTTGCAGAACTACAGCGCCAAGGGTCATCTGACCTTGCCGATCGCCCATGGGGAAGGCCGTTATCAATGCAGCGAAGACACTCTCAAGCAATTGCAGGACGACGATGCCATTGCCCTTCGTTATGGAAAGAACCCCAACGGTTCAGTCGATGACATCGCCGGCATCACCAACCCCAGAGGCAATGTTCTTGGACTGATGCCTCACCCGGAGCGGGCCTGCGATCCAGCAACCGGAGGAGTTGAAGGGCGCGCCATGCTGCAGGCGCTGCTGAACTGAACCAATGCTCCGTCGCCGCAAGCTGCTGATTTCAGGAGCAGCGGCGGCCCTGGCGCCTTTCATTAACAGGAGAGCGATGGCATCGGCACCTCCCTTGGCGCCGCTGAGACCAGGGGCCCGCATCCGAGCGGTGAATCCAGGCACCTGGATCGAACCGGAGCGCGACTTCTCCCCCATGATCTCCCGCTGTGCAGCTGAGGGCTGGCGCCTTGAGATTCCAGACAACTTGATGCACCAGTGGCGCTATTTCTCGGCCACAGATCCGAACAGGGCCGCAGATCTCACGACGGCATGGCGTGATCCCACCGTGGATGCCGTCTTTTACCTCGGTGGAGGCTGGGGGGGAGCGAGGGTTTTGGAGGCAGGATTCCGCTTCACGGAGCGCCCGAAATGGACGCTCGGCTTCTCCGACAACAGCTCACTGTTACTCGCCCAGTGGGCCGCTGGACTTCCCGGGGCGGTGCATGGCTCCTTGGGAGGGTCTGATGAGCATTGGCAGCGCACCGTGAATCTGCTGAGCGGCCAACCGGTAACGACCCTGCAAGGTGATGGGCTTCGTCCAGGAATCGGTCGCGGGCCTCTGATCGTGACCAATCTCACCGTGGCAACGCACCTGATCGGTACGCCCTGGCTGCCTTCCCTCGAAGGAGCTCTTCTCGTTCTCGA
>CAJWZN010000107.1 GCA_913050105.1 uncultured Synechococcus sp. | reverse complement strand
CGTCCAGGGGCACCCAAACCAGTTGGTCCAGTCCATCGACTTCCCGAATGCCGATCCAGCGCTGATGGATCAGATCCAGTTGGCCGTCGGCCAGCTCTCCTTCCCCCGGCAGGGAGAGCCGTGCCGGTGTTGTCCGCGGCTGCGGTTGTTGCCCCTTGGTGCTGTCAGGGAACTCCCAGTCCTGACGCCACAGGCAACCGGCCTCGATCCACACCACAAGCAGCTGATCGTCCTTAACGGCAGCGGTCAGTACACCACCGCCGTAGTCGTGCACCCGGCTGCGCAGGTTCCTTGGTGCAGGAGTCAGCTCCGTGGGAGTTTGATCTGAGGCGCCGAAGGGGCGAATCAGGGCGGTCGTTCGCCCCTTCTCCAGGGGGCGCTGCTCCAGCCAGAGCAGCCACACCGCTCCGCCTGGCCCAGCCAGCAGTTGCGGCTCTTTCAAGCCCGGCAGCGTTCCAACGGCGTGCGATGCAGGGAGGGGTGTGGCGGTCATGGCGGCTGAATCAGGCCGCTTAGCATGCTGATGCAACGCAACGGTGGTCTTGGCGGGAAGCTTTGCTCAGCTGGCACGGGCGGCCGACAAGTCGAGGCCAACGGTTTTGGTGCCCAAAACCGCACTCGAGACTCCACCTTTGGAGATCCATAGGCTTGGTGCTGATGTCCTGAGACAACCGGCCCGCCGCATTGGCAAGGTCACTGAGCAGACCCGTGAGTTGGCCCGCGACATGCTCCGCAGCATGTACACGGCCAAGGGAATTGGTCTGGCGGCTCCCCAGGTTGGTATCCACCAGCAGCTGCTGGTGATCGATCTGGATCTGGACAACCCCACATCGCCTCCGTTGGTGTTCATCAACCCTGAGATCACCGCCACTGGCGCGAGCATCGATACGTATGAGGAAGGCTGCCTGAGCATTCCCGGTGTCTATCTAGACGTGGTGCGTCCAACTGCCATTGAGGTGAGCTTCCGCGATGAAATGGGTCGCCCCCGCAAGATGAAGGCGGATGGGCTGATGTCACGCTGCATTCAGCACGAGATGGATCATCTCAACGGGGTGCTTTTTGTTGATCGGGTGACGGACGAAGACGAACTGCGGAAGGAACTGAAGGAGAATGGCTTCCAGCGCCAGCACGTCCAGAGCGTTTCCTGAAGTCATGCCGATGAAGCCCCTGGCCGGGTTGTTCCTGGCCATCGCCTGTGTTCTGGGCATCGCCACCACTGGCTGTGTCTTTGAGTTGGCCTATGGAGACCCCGACTTGGGGGTGACAACCACCAGTTGGATCCTCGGACTCGCAGCTCCCGGAACCGTCGGCAGCTTGCTGGCGGCGATTCGCCTGAACAAACCGGCCTGATGGCCCATGACGGGTTTGACCGTCACTTTTACGATTCACACATCTCAGCGATCGGCCGTGATCTCTCGCTTTCTGCCAGCAGCTGCAGGACTGGCCCTGTCCATGGTTGTCCTCCCCTCCGCCCGGGCCGAGGGATCACTGTTCAATGCTGTTTCTGTTGACCTCTCCAAGTTTGTTCTTGTTTCAGCCCCGATTGGAACCGGTGAACGCTCTCAGCTGAACATCTACGAACAGCGCACTGACAAGCGTCCCTGTTTTGCAGTCAGTGGCGGTTCCCCAGCGGTGGTGGACCCCTTGCTGTCCGGCTTTGATTTCAGTGGGATCTGCAACCGTTACATCGATGGCAACGGCTATTCCCTGCGAATCGGGGGAACTGACCTTGGCACCCGCTACCGACTCACTGTGTTGAACACAGGCAGAGATATGGAATTGCGTGCCTCGCCGAGCCGGGACCGCTCTCAGCCATCCTTTCTGATCGCCACAACCGGCGGAGCCGGACGAGGCTTTCTGCAACTCAGGTTTCAGCCTGGCTGGACCCTGAAACGCCGTGCATACGGCACCAAGAATCTTGGCCATATCTATATCTATCGGGATGCTGCCACCGCTACGCAGTGATCCCACGACGCAGAGCCTTCGTTTCGGGGGTTGAGCGGAGGAATCACCAGCTGGTCCTTGGTCCTGCGGTCACTGATTACGTTGCGATCTCAAGCTGCAGCAAGTCGGCACAGCGAAAGCCGCTGGCTTCTGCGACTGCATCGACACTCACATGCTGAGAGTCGTTGAGATCCGCCACGGTGCGGGCCACCCGCAACAGGCGAATCCCGCTGCGGGTGGATAGTCTCCGCTGAGCAACCAGCCGTTCCCAGAGTTGCAGCGCGGATGCTTCAAACCGCCCGTGGCTGCCCAATCCGTGGGCGGAAAGATCCCTGTTGCAAACACCATCGGGATTGCGCTCAGTCATCCGCTGTCGCGCTGCGGTGATGTTCCGCGGCTCAAGCCAGGCGTCCCGCGTTGCTGTCGTCTCTGGATTCAGGCAGCCCCGGATTGCGGTTGCGGAGCGTCGCTCCAGCCGCAGTTGCAGATCCAGCCGGTCCAGCAGTGGCCCGGACAACTTCTGCCAGTAGCGCTGGCGTTGACTGCTGCTGCAGCGACAGCCATGGTCGCGATCCCCATGCCAGCCGCAGGGGCAGGGGTTGGTGGCTGCCACCAGGGTTATCGCGGCAGGGAAGCTGGTTTTCAGCCGTGCTCGGCTGAGGCGGTACACCCCCTCCTCCAGTGGTTGCCGAAGCTGGTCCAGCACGGTGCGCTGGAATTCAGCCAGCTCATCGAGAAAAAGCACCCCCCCATGGGCCAGGCTGAGTTCTCCCGGTCTTGGATTGTGTCCACCACCGAGCAGGGCCGCAGCGGAGCAGCTGTGGTGTGGAGCCCTGAAGGGACGTTTGCGGAGAGGTTCCAATGGGTCCTGCTGTTCACCGGCCACAGAACGGATGCGCGCGATGGTCAGGGCTTCCTCCGGTTCCAGAGGTGGGAGCAACTGTGGGAGTTGATGGGCCAGTCGGCTCTTGCCGCAGCCTGGCGGCCCGACCATTAAGAGGTGATGCCCCCCTGCTGCAGCAAGGGCCAGAGCTCGACCGGCCTGCCCCGAGGCGTCGATCGGCTCGGTCGGCAGAGGCTCTGAACTTGGCCTGTGTCGGCAGATCCTGAGAAATGGGCGCGTGCCGTTGAGCTGCTCGACGAGTTGCTGCAGGTTTGGGGCGGTGCGCACGATCAGGCCATCAATCAGAGCGGCCTCATCAGCGTTGCCCGGCGGCACCACCAA
>CAJWZN010000106.1 GCA_913050105.1 uncultured Synechococcus sp. | reverse complement strand
GGCCCTGGCGCTGCAGTTTGAGGATTGAGACATCGAGCGGAGTGCGCAAGGGATCATCCCAGCGCAGCACGAATCCATAGGTCTCTTCCGCCAGGGTGAAAGGGGCCACTTTCACCGCCAGGTCAGGATTCAGCTTGAGGTGATATCGAAGCGCTGGGCGATCGAAGATCAAGGCATCGGCCGTGTTGTTGAGAACCGCTTCGATGCCTTTGTCCAGAGATTCTGCGGCCACGATGCGCAGTTTTCTCCGCTCGGCCAGCTCCATGCCGCTGGTGCCGTTGACTGCCGCCACCCGCAGAAGAGCCAGTTCTCCTGGATCTTTGACTTTCTCCTGCGTTGAGCCCGAAAGCAGAACGGTGAAGGCTGATGCCAGGCCTGCGGTGAGGGTTGATACCGCCACAAGAGACATCACCATCCAGACCGCTGTGATGCTGCGACCAGTGCGGGTGATGGGTGCCTTGTCGCCGTAGCCCACCGTGGTGAGGGTCACCAGAGCGAACCACATGCCGCTGGCAATGCCTGGCAGGGGCCTGGGAGGGAATTGCTCCGGGTTCTGGCGGTGTTCAACCAGCCAGATGAACGTGCCAACCACCAGCAGAACGCTCCCGAGCACAAGCACGGAGGAGATCACGGCCCGTCCGAACAACACCTGCAACCGGCTGCTCAGATTGGCCCTTTGCAGTGGCAGCAGCACCCCCGTTCTGTCGATGAAATAAGGCTGTGTGAAATCCACTTCCGGCCGAGCCAGTCGGCTGGCGGTAACGCTCACCGGGCCGATCAGCACATCGATTTTTTTTGCTTCCACCGCAGCGATGCCGGCATCAGTGGAGCTTTGCCTGATGAAGTCGTAAGGCAGATCGTTGGCTTCAGCGACCCGTCTCCAGACGTCGATGCTGATTCCGCTCAAGCCATCGCCAAGGGGATCTTGAATGACAAACGGCGCAGATCCGCTGACACCCACCCGCAGAGTGCGAGCAACTGTCGGCTCTACCAGGCAGGCAATTAGGGCAATCAGCCCTGTCACGACGAGGGATCGTCGGTTGATCAACCATTGGCAGTGACGGATCAACGCTGCTCCAGACGTTTGACGATCACGCTCATTGCCACGAGCGATCCTGCCAGGGCGATCAGCAGGGCAAGGGTCATGGCTGTTTATCGACGGGACGGTACCGCCAGGTTGGCATTCAAATCTTTGAGCAGCCAGTCCGCCACTTTCATGCGGAGGGCTTAAGCGCATCCGAAACGCTGCTGTTGCTCAAGGGTGCTGAGTCGTCGTTTCAGCCATCTCAGTGTTTTCCGCGGCAACTGGTTTGCTCGCTGAAAACACGGCACAATGCTCCCTGATGGGTGACGCCAGCGTGATCTCTGGACGCTCTGTAGCGATGCAGCCAGGACCACACAATCCGGAACTGCTGCCTTGATGGATGGGGTCGATTGGATCTGGCGTGAGGAAACCCTCCGCTTTCTTCCCCAGCGCGCGGTGTGGAGAGAGGCCGGTCGCCAACTCATGGTGGCTGATCTGCACCTCGGCAAGGCCGAAGCCTTCCAAGCCCATGGCATCCCCCTGCCGAGTGATGGTGATCGCGGAACGCTGAATCCGCTCCTGGACCTATGCCACACCTGGGTGCCGGACCAATTGCTGCTGCTGGGCGATCTGATTCATGCCCGCGAGGGGCTGACCCCAGCATTGCGTCAGACCCTGCTTCATCTCCATGAGCTCTGTGATTGCGAGGTGGTGCTGATCGGTGGCAACCACGATCGGCACAGCTGGATTGAAGGGCTTCCGCAGCAACCGTCGCGGCAGCTGGGTTCCCTCTGGTTGAGTCACATCCCGGAACGCTCCCCGGTCCCAGGCCTACTGAACATCTGTGGCCATCTGCATCCGATGACCCGATTGCGCAGCCGGGCGGACCGATTGCGGTTGCCTTGCTTTGCTTTTGATCCCGCTGCTGATCGTTTGGTCGTCCCGGCATTTGGGCAGTTGACGGGAGGCCACGACTGCGGCGACGGTTATGTGCAATGGCTTGTGGCTGACGGAGCCATCGTTCCTTGGTTCGACCCCCGCGTTCAAAAACAGGAGCGTCGAGCGGCATGACACGGCGGCCTACTGCTCCCACCCGCAGTGGAGCCAGGCGTCCACGCCCTTGGCTCAAAGGTCTGAAGCGGAAACGCTGGGCGCTCCTTCTGTCTCCCTTCGTTGTGGTGGGTGGGTTGATTGCGATTGCTCCGGCACCGCCGCCAACCTCGCTGACTGCGGACTCTCGGTTGGAATACGCCACCCGTCGGGATGGCGAACCGTTCCACTACATCCCGGATGACGAGGTGTACGCCCTTGATCTCGACCCGCGCCAGGTGCGGTTCGGGCTGCTTGAGGGTTGGGATCGAGAACTGGATGCCTTTGAGGACAGTGCCGCCCTCGCCTATGTGTCCGGTCCGATGTACGAGCGGCATGTGGATAGTGCCGGACGCGAAATCACAGTTCCTCTGGGCGATCTCAAATTCGGTCGTCGCGTCTGGAAAGGGCGCAACCGAACGGCGTCTCGTCAACGGGCCTTCATTGGTATTCGTCACGACGGCAGCATCGATTTCGGCTATGGCGAGCTGACCGATGCACAGACCCGTCGTTACGACACGTTCATCGGTGGACTCCACAGTCTTTACAACGATCTTGAGGATCCGCCAGAGAGCTACAAGGGTGCTTACAGCATCAGCATGGGGCAGCGGATTCGCTACTACCTGCCCCGAATCCGCATGGTGATGGGCCTCCGGAATGACGGTCATCTGGAGGTGTTGATGAGTCGAGATGGCCTCACCCTTGAGCAAACCAAGGATCTGGCCCGTCGTCGTGGTTATCTGGCTGCCTACATGCCAGATCACGCCTCAAAAAGCCGTTTCATCATCCCCGGCGTGAAGGGTTTCACGGAAGAGGATGCCAACTGGATCAGTGGTGGTGCCACCAGCTTCGTGCATGTGCCCTACATGCTTCGGCTCAGCCCGCGGCAACGGCCGCTGCGGGGCGACCTCATGGCTGGGTTGACCCCGAAATTGACCGGTGATCAACGCTGTGAGGGCCCGATGGACTGTTCGGTCGCCTTCGGTCAACACCTGGCAGACCGCGCCTTGGCTGGTCTGAATCGTGTGATGGAGCAGGGGGTGGAACCACTGGCTCGATTGATCTGGGCTCCCTCTCC
>CAJWZN010000105.1 GCA_913050105.1 uncultured Synechococcus sp. | reverse complement strand
CCCCTGATGCTCGGGTGGCTCAATGAGCAGCTGCAAGTGCCTGGATCGCCGCGCTTTTCTCAGGGGGGCTGGGGTGACGAGCAGATCCAGATGGTCGATGTGAGTGAGCGTCTGTAACGCCGGCCCGTTTCAGGCGATACGGGGCTAATTCTCTGAAAGTGGAGATGCAGCAGCGACTCTTAGCTCTTAAACACCACGATCCAGGCCGATCCATAACCTTCTTTTCAGATTCTGAGTCTGGAATCCTCTTAGACACCATTTGCGGCATCCATTGGTTGCTGCGGAGTTTTTGGAGGATTGGACCTGGGGATTCGTCTTCTGCATTTGCACCTTCACGGTCTCATCCGTTCCCACGATCTTGAGCTTGGTCGTGATGCCGATACCGGCGGTCAGACGTTGTATGTGCTTGACCTGGTTCGCAGCCTGGCCCAGCGCGCAGAGGTGGATCAGGTCGATGTTGTTACCCGACTGATCCAGGACCGTCGGGTGGATGTGTCGTACAGCCAGCCGCTGGAGACCATTGCCCCGGGTGCTCGCATTCTTCGATTTCCCTTTGGACCAAAGCGTTATCTCCGTAAGGAGCTGCTCTGGCCTCATTTGGAGGATCTGGCTGATCAGCTGGTGCAGCATCTCTCTCAACCTGGCCAGGGGGTCGACTGGATCCATGCCCATTACGCCGATGCAGGTTTTGTCGGTGCGCTGGTCAGTCAGAGATTGGGGATTCCCCTGGTTTTCACCGGTCACTCACTGGGTCGGGAGAAGCAGCGGCGATTGATGGCCGGCGGATGCGATCGCGAGCAGATCGAACAGACCTATGCCATCAGCCGCAGGATCGAAGCAGAGGAACAGACCCTGGCCCAAGCCGATCTAGTGATCACCAGCACCCGTCAGGAAGCCGATCACCAGTACTGCCGTTATGGGCAGTTCCGTCGGGAGCAGGCTGAGGTCGTTCCCCCCGGGGTTGATGCCAGTCGGTTTCATCTGGTGGGATCTCCAACGGAGCGGACCGATCTGGATCAGTTGTTGAATCCATTTCTCAGGAATCCCGACAAACCGCCCCTGCTTGCGATTTCGCGTGCGGTTCGCCGCAAGAACATCCCTGCACTGGTGGAGGCTTTCGGTCGATCAACCGTGTTGCGCAACCGCCACAACCTGGTGCTGGTGTTGGGCTGTCGTGAGGATCCACGTCAGCTGGAGAAACAGCAGCGTGATGTGTTTCAGCAGGTGTTCGATCTGGTGGATCGCCACAATCTCTACGGATCCGTTGCGTACCCCAAACAACATCGACGCTCCCAGGTGCCGTCGATTTATCGATGGGCCGCCCAGAAAGGAGGTCTGTTCGTTAACCCAGCGTTGACCGAACCCTTTGGTCTGACGCTTCTCGAAGCCGCTGCCTGCGGCTTGCCCATGGTGTCGACCGATGACGGAGGGCCTCGCGACATTCAAGCTCGATGTGACAACGGACTGCTGGTCGATGTCACTGATTCCGGTGCGCTTCAGGAGGCACTGGAACGTGCCGGTAAGGATCCCAAGCGCTGGCGAAACTGGAGTGACAACGGTGTGGAAGCCGTCAGCCGTCATTTCAGCTGGGATGCCCATGTCTGTCGTTATCTCGCGCTGATGCAATCTCGCCTGCGCCGAACTGCGCAGCGTCTCCCTTTGAGAGCGTCTTGTCCGCAGCGTTTGCTGCTGCTTGATCTGGACAGCAACCTGGAGCTGCCAAACGGTGCTGATCTGGAAGCGCTGCGAGCTCAGCTGACGCGTGACCGAGAGCGTTACGGCCTTGGCATCTTCACTGGACGTTCGCTGACTGCTGCCCGACAGCGATACGACGAACTACACCTGCCAGCGCCGCAGGTGTGGATCAGTCGTGCCGGCAGTGAAATACACCATGGTGAACAACTCCTGCTGGATCGCCATTGGCAGCAGCGGATTGATGCGGACTGGAATCGCGATGGGGTGCTGGCTGCCCTGGACGATCTGCAAGATCAGCTCACATTGCAGGAGCCTCCTCATCAGGGCCCCTGGAAGGTGAGCTTCCTGCTGCGGCAGCCGGACGAATCTCTTCTTGATCTGGTGCGTCAGCGATTGCGTCGCGCCGGATTGCAGGCCCAGCCCCTTTTGCGTTGCCATTGGTATTTGGATGTTCTTCCCCGCTTGGCATCCCGAAGCGAAGCGATTCGTCATCTCGCCTTGCACTGGCAGCTTCCGCTGGAACGAGTGCTGCTCGTGGCCAGTCAGCAAGGGGATGCTGAATTGCTCCGGGGGATGCCGTCTGCGGTGGTACCCGCGGACCATGATCCCTGTCTCAGGCGCCAGCCCCAGCAACAGCGCGTGTTTTTCTCAACTCGCTCGAGTTTGGGAGGTGTGTTGGATGGCCTCAGCCATTTCCGTTTTCCCTCCAGCCGCTGATTTTTCGGCGCCACTCAGCCAGAGATCACCTTGATACAGGCCGCGGCTCGGTCGGCTTTGGCCCGAGCGGCGGTCATCTCCGTGTCGCATGCCAAGGCCACTCCCATGCGACGACCGGGTCGGGCATTGGGTTTGCCGAACAGCAGCACCTGGGTGTCCGCTTCTTTCAGGGCCTGCTCCACGCCGGTGTACGTCACTGATGGCATCGATTCATCCGCCAGGATTACCCGGCTGGCCGCTGCTGGTGCTGTTCTGATCTCAGGGATCGGCAACCCCAGCACAGCGCGTATGTGAAGTTCGAATTCGCTCAGGTTCTGGCTGATCAGAGTCACCAGACCGGTGTCATGGGGGCGTGGGGATAACTCCGAGAAGATCACCTCGTCACCGCAGAGGAAGAACTCCACGCCGAACAGGCCTGCACCACCAAGGTTGTCGGTCACGGTGCGAGCCATGGCCTGGGCCTGTTGCAACTGGTCTGCCGTGAGACGAGCCGGTTGCCAGCTGCACTGGTAATCACCCTGTGCTTGTTCATGGCCGATCGGGGGGCAGAAGAGCGTTTCTCCGTTGCGTTGTTTCACTGTCAGCAACGTGATTTCCAGATCGAATCGCAGGAATTCCTCAACGATTACGCGGGGAGATGTGCCGCGAGCGCCCGCCATGGCTGCGTTCCAGGCGGCCTCCAGCTCTTCAGGTCCGTTCACAACGCTCTGACCCTTCCCCGAGGAGCTCATCACCGGTTTCACCACCACTGGCCAGCCGAGATCCGGTGCAACCTTGTGCAGTTCCTCGGCACTTGCGGCGTAAGCGAACCGCGCCGTCCGAAGCGACAGCTCCTGAGCGGCCAGATCTCGGATTCGATCCCGGTTCATGGTCACGGCGGTCGCCCGGGCCGTTGGGATCACGGTGATGCCTTCCTCCTC
>CAJWZN010000104.1 GCA_913050105.1 uncultured Synechococcus sp. | reverse complement strand
CATCCGCTCTATGCCTCCGATCGAGATCAGGTGGATGCCCTGTTGGCGCATCAGGGCGACCCGGGGCCGGATCAGCTCACCACGGCGGCGCGACTGGTGATGCGATACCTCGATTTCCCCGGCGCTGACGACATCAAAGCCGATATCCAGAAAGCTGTTTCCGCCTGGGGGCTCGACCGTGATGGCCTGAATGCCAAGTGTCGCGAAATCTGGGCCAGTGGATGGCGTCCAGGGATGCAGGCGGAGGGTGAAGTCGGTTCGGGTGCTGATGTGGATGATCGGGATGGCTGAGTCAGCATGACGATGTCTTTTCCCCGCCTGCCATGGCCCCCGACCATGCCGACGTCCGGCAATCACTTCAAGTTTTATTGACGGCGGTTGCAGGCCCCAACTATTCGAGAGCGCTGCAACAGGGTGAACTGTCTCAGCAGCTGGATCGTTGCATCGATTGGGTCAAGGCGGAAGCATCGGAAGCGTCATCCTTGATTGAGTCCTGCGTTCCCCACGGCAAGCCAATGCTGGCTCAGGCTCAGAAGCGCCTGGCAGCCCTTGAGTCGATTCGAACCTTGGATCAACTGCGCGTGGCCTATTTCGACAATCCCTCTTAACGCTTTCTTCCTTGCCAATGCCGACCATTCTTGAGTAGTACAAGTGAACTGCTATCAATGCACGGATGTCTGTCGATCATTCCCTGGTGCGGCCAAAGGGGCCGCAGCCTCTGTTCCTGAGTGTGCGTGCAGGAATGACCGTGATCATTGGCAACGACAACAGCGATGACTGGTGGATGGCCGATGTGCTCCATGTGGATGGTGGCGCCCGTGACCCCAGAGTCCCCACCCTGTTTCAGGTGGCTGATGTTGATGACGGCACGGTCCGCTGGGTCTGTGCCGATGTGGTGACCCATATCGTTCCCAGCTGCTGATCGCCTGATGGAGCGCCAGGGTCAGCGGTTATCGGCTGATGGTGTGGGTATCGATGCAACAACTGAATGACTACGGCTCGCGAAACACCCCGTTGCAGTCGCCAGGGGCGGGCTTCTCAAAGCAGTGCCCCTCGGGTGACCAGTACCCCAGAGCTGGCAATTGGAGACCCTGGGATCGAGCCTTCGCGTTGACCGCATCAACCCCGCGACCTTGAACCAGGGCATTGCCCGCACCATCCACCAGATCGAGGAATGCATCCTCCTGAATTTCCTGACGGGGAGCAGCCAGGGCCGCTGCAGGAGCTATGGCGGCAAGAACGGCGATCAACAGTGAGCGAAACATGGGTCAGCGCAAATGATGAATTAGTTGCTGGTGACGATCACTGGCGTCCCAACCTTGATGCGGTTGTAAACCTGAATCACGTCGTTGTTGAGCATGCGAATGCAGCCGAGACTCACGGCGGCGCGAAGATTGACCCAGTTGGGCCAAGCAGTGCCGTGGATGGCATATTCGCCGGAACCGATCTGCACATAAGCCACATAACGCACTCCAACCGGGTTGCTTGGGCCGGGCGCAATCACCTTGCCCTTCTTGTGATACACCGGCGCCGGATCCATCTTGGTGACGGCGAAGCTTCCGGCCACGGTTGGAGACTCCGGTGCCCCAATGGCAACCGGGTACTTCCCGATCACCTGTCCATCGTCAAGCAGGGTGAGGTAGCGGTTCTTGAGGCTGATCTGGATGCTGGTCTCTGCTTGCGCAGGGGCTGCTGTCCAGCCCATCAGCACCAAGGCAGCAGACAGAAGGACTGAGCGGAACTTCATCGCGGTCCAGATCAGACAGAAGTGTTGATTCTGACCCCAATAACCGGGCTAGCGTCGATTAAATGTCCGGAATGTTCCAGTGATGATTCGCCGCTTTGGTGTTCGTTCCCGCCTTCTCGCAGCAGCTGCTGCCGTATGGGCTGGAATGGTCCCGGTTCAGGCGGGATTCACCCCGGAACAACTCGAGGGCTTCGAACTCAGTCACATGCGCGGCGTGGTGACTGCTGTCTTGCCGAAGCAAAAAGTGATTGAGGTTCTTGGGCCGGAGGGAAATAAGGAGATCATTACTGTCGGCATTGATATGGCGCCGCTGAAGCTCAAGTCGGGTGATGGGGTGGATGTTTCTGTGCTGGATGGCCTGGTGGTTGATCTGCAGCGCAGTTCAAGCAAGGAGTTGTCATTCGACCGGGAAGACATCTACATGCCTGCAGACATGGGCCCTCTGAAAAAAGGTATGCGGGTTGCTTTGGCATCCGGTACCGCGCGCGTGGTCAAGGCGTCGCAGCGTGATCGCAGCATCAGCCTGATCGGTCCCCTCGGCGGAATCCACAACCTTGATGTGCTTCCGGTTCCTGGCGAGGACTTGTTCCCGCAACTGAAGGCCGGTGATGTGGTGGCGTTTCGCCTGATCCAGCCGGTTGCTGTTGCTATCGACCGCGATGACAGTCTGACCGTGAAGAATCGCTCCGTGGCGGTCCAGCCCTTGCAGGCTCCTGTCGTGAACAACAACGCCAGCCTCAAGGCGGAGCTTTTGAGCGCCTTTGAGCTCACACAGGTTCAGGGCACCCTGATCCGCATCCTCCAGGACGGAACTGTGCTGGAGCTTCGCAGCCCCTATGGCCACACAATGCTGATCACCATGAGTGGTGGACTCAATACAGCTGCTCTCAAGCCCGGAGACAAATTGATTGTGGACCTCCTGGATGGACTGGTGGTGGACCTGCGCAAATCATCGACTCAACAGCTCAATGTGAACCGGAAGGATGTGATCCTGTCGGATGATTTTGGTCGGATTCGCCGTGGCGCCAGGGTGGCAATGGCAACGGGAACAGCGGAGGTTGTGAAAATCGCGGAAGAGGATCATGAGATCAGCCTCAGGGGCCCATTCGGTGGCGTGCACAACCTCGATGTACGCGATGGGATTAGCGGTGATCCGTTCAGTGATCTGAAGTTGGGCGATTTTGTTGACTTCCGAATGATTCAGCCCATAGCCATTGCCATCCGCAGGCTCCCTTGATCACACCTCCCCATGGGAGGCAAGGGCGCGCACCACGTCGCCCCGGGTGACAACGCCGACCGGTTTTTTTGCCGCATCGACTACGAACAACCGCTGGGTGCCGCGTTCGTGCAAAAGAGATGCGGCCTTTGGCAGCGGGAGATTCCCTTGGCAGCTGTGCACGTCCTTACGCATCAGATCGTTCACACTCGTCCCCAGAACCTGGTGCACCTGACGATCCCAGTTCAGGGGATTGCGCAAGTAAATCACGCTGTCGAGAAGCATCACGTAAGGGCCAGCATCCACACCGCTTTCCCGAACCATCAGATCCTGCTCGCTTAGCTCTCCGATCAGGCTCCCCTGCGCATCCACCACAGGCAGCCCACTCACGTGGTGGTCGTTGATCAACTGAACGGCCTGCTGCAGGGGTGTTTCCGGAGTGACGCTCAGCAAAGGCTGGGTCATCACATCGGACACCGAAAGCTGCAGAACCATAATCAAAAGGTAACTGTTCACATTCTGGGGTGGTCCTCAGCTCATGGGTGGCGTGTGTTGAAATGTAAGA
>CAJWZN010000103.1 GCA_913050105.1 uncultured Synechococcus sp. | reverse complement strand
CCGTTCTGGGTCACCACGACGGCATTGAACACTTCACGATCGGTCAGCGCAAAGGACTGGGGGTGGCCTGGCGGGAACCGTTGCATGTGATCCGACTCGACGCCTCCATGAACCGGGTTGTGGTGGCGCCGCGAGCGGAGGCAGGCCGTTGCAGCTGCATCGTGGGAGAAATCAACTGGATCTCTATCGATCCACCCCAGACCCCGATCCGAGTTGAGGTTCAGGTGCGATACAGGAGTGCGCCTGTGCTGGCAGAACTCAGTCCGATGGCAGCCACCGCTGACGACGCCCAGAGAGAGCGACCCCATCGAGGCCAGTTGGTGTTTGACGACGAGCAGTTCTCAATCGCACCGGGCCAGGCAGCCGTTTTTTACGACGGCGAAAGGGTGCTGGGCGGCGGACTGATTCAACGGGAGGTCGACAAGCCCACAAGCCGGACATAAGGCGACTTTTGGGTTCGGCGTTGCAGGTCGACCAATGCAACGCCCTCTTCGCCAGGTGGCAACAGGCGCTGCACCGTTCCGTCCGCCCTCACCAGAGCTGTTGGGCCTGTGTTCCCAACACTCAAAAGATCACGTCCGCTTTCAATTGCGCGCAGCTGAGCCAAGGCCAGAAACTGACGCTGTAACAGCTCTGGGTAAGGATCAAGATTGGCAATGGTGAGCAACCATTCCGCTCCGCCCGATGTCGCTGCGGCAAGAGCGCGTCCATTGCTGAGTTCGTAGCAAATGGCCACACCAATGGGGCCAAACCCTGTCCCTGTCAATCGCGATGGGGAGCCCGCCTCCAGTCCGCCGACGGCCGACAGCCCCCGGGCGAAAGCTGATGGCAGCGGCGGCAGCCATTCCCCAAGCGGAACCAGTCGATGCTTGTCCAGCAGAGCCTGCGGCGGCCGTTGCTGCTCCGGCACCGTCAGCAGGAGGCTGCTGCGCTGCTGGCCACGCACCCAGCGGAAGCCCCCGCTCAACAGAGGCAGGGGGATCCCTTCTGCTGGAGGCCTCCACTGGGAAGGGAGGGTTCCCTCCGGTGCCACGAGAGCCTCCACCTCGAGGCTCTCAGCCTTTTGAAGGGCTGCAGTGAGCTGCTGGCTGAAGTGTTGCTGCCGTTCCGGACTGAACTTTTCCCGAGTGGGAATCGCCGGTTGCCAGACCCCCAGCCTGAGACCGTCGCGCGCCTCAGGTGCTGCCAGGAGCTGAGCACCAACTGCATGGACCATCACAAGACTGACAAACCACACCACCCAGCCCTGTCCACCCCTGCGGCCCACCTGCCATAAACCCCAGCCCCACGCCAGCTGCAGAACGGTCAAACCGCCACTACCGAGCCATCGCGCCAGACCCGCCAGAGGACGATCCAGCGGCAGGACACTGCCGCTGAGGCCGATCCAGAAGAGCGGTGAACTCTCCAGAAGCAGCTCCGAAGCGGCCCACAGAACGGTCAGCAGCGCAACGCTAACGGCAGGCCAGATCCTGTTTTGAGGACTGAAACACCATCGGGCCAGACCTGACCAGACCAGCAGCAACAAGGCCGCTGCAGCGCCACAGATCAACCAGACCGCGAGCGCAATCGGAAGACTGAGAGCAGCCGGAATACCCATCCAGGTGAGGGGATGCAGAGCCAGCAGCCAGCGATGGCTGATCAAAACCGCCAGCAGACCCCACAGAGCGGCAACCCGGGGACGCGTCGCCACCGACCAGAGCAGAGCGAGCGCAGGCACCATCAACAACGGGCCTGCGAAGGCGGGGGCCGCGCCAGCCAGAACACCACCGAGCAGACCGCGCAGCAGCACCTGTGATCGGACATCGCCCATGGTCAGAGGGAGTGGGCAACGGCATCCTGGCTCCAGCATGCACAAACAATCGATGGATGCCGCCAATCCGCTTCAGCAACTTCTGCTTCGCGGTCTCGGCACAACAACTCTGGTGGCGGATCGCCTCAGGGGTGTCAGCCAGGCTTGGGTCAGCAGTGGTCGCCTTGATCCAAGTGAGGCTTCAGCACTTGTTGACGACGTGATGAAAGCCCTGCGAGGTGAAACACCGGAACTGGAGCAAAAAGCGGGGCGAAACCTCGAGCGCAACCGCGACAACCTCCTGCAGGACATCGGCGTGCCAAGCCAGCGCGAGGTGGATGAACTGAGAGGACGAGTTGATCGGCTGGAACAACAGCTGCGTCAGCTCAACCGAATCGACTGATCGCCATCAACTGATCACCATCAAGTGATTGCCATCGACTGATCCCCCCAGTCACGGGTCAGAATCAATGGCATACGAGCCGTTAGACGTGCGCGACATCCTGATCAGTTCAACAGTCTGCGTGTGCTGCTTGCTTCTGGCACTGATCAGCCAGCTGGTGGCCCCATCCACTGTCACCGCGGCCCCCAGCGGGGGAGCGACCACCGCAGTTGTGCGAAGCGTTTCCTCGGAAACAACTCCACGACCTCTGTTCGAGCTCGACCCCGAAGATCCCAATCCCACCTTGTTCGCCATGGCCCCCGACAACACCAGCGCCGACGTCTCCGCATTGGGTGGACCGCTGGAATCGGCCGACACCCGCATCACGGCCAGTGGCCTCAAGATCACTGAGCTGAATGTTGGCGATGGAGCTGAGGCTGCAGCCGGTCAGACAGTTGTTGTCCACTACCGCGGGACTCTTGAAAACGGCAAGCAGTTCGACGCCAGTTACGACCGTGTGACCCCGTTCAGCTTTCCACTGGGTGCCGGTCGAGTGATCAAGGGGTGGGATGAAGGTGTCGTGGGCATGAAGGTGGGCGGGAAGCGCAAGCTGGTCATCCCCCCTGACCTGGCTTACGGAAGCCGGGGTGCCGGTGGAGTTATTCCTCCCAATGCAATCCTGACCTTCGAGGTGGAACTGCTCGACGTCCAGAAGTGAGCGGCAGCTAGGCTCCCTCACAAGATGTTTTGATCCGAACCGATGCTGCGCTCGGCCCTTACCGCCCTCGTCAGTGCCCTTCCTGCCACCGTTGTGGAAGCCCACTGCGATGGACCCTGCGGCGTCTATGACCCCGCCTCCGCACGTGTTGCAGCGGAAGCGGTGCTGGCGATGACCAAAAAACTGAAGGCCCTGGATGCTCCTGCAGCTGGCGATGCCACTGCTCTTGCCACCTACAACAACACCTTCAGCCGCTACGTGGCAGTCAAAGAGGAAGAGGCCCAGAAGGCGAAAAAAGAGCTGTTGATCCTTTGGACCGACTACTTCAAGCCAGAACATCTGGCCACGTTCCCCGATCTGCATGACACTTTCTGGAAAGCAGCCAAGCTCTGCAGTGCTTGCAAGGTCAACATCGATCAAGGCAAAGCTGAGGAGCTGATGGCAGCCGTCGAAAAAATCCACGGCATGTTCTGGCAATCCAAGGGCCGCAGCGATGCATGGGTCACCGCCTCCTGAGCCCGCAGCTCACAGGAATCAAGCACCAGCAGCAGCAGGTCTTACGGACCTACTGCTGCTTTTTTGTGGACGCCGCCTTTTGATGCGGGTGGAAGGCCACTCGATGGAACCAGCTCTGAATCCTCAGGACAGGGTTGTGGTGAAAAGGTGGACAACGGAACCATCCGCGCCTCTTGGCCAGATCGTGGTTGCTTTGCACCCACACATGCCAGATCTGTTGATGATTAAACGTCTCCGAAGTTGTGATGCTTCCGGGTTTTGGCTGGAGGGCGACAATCCTGGTGAAAGCACCGACAGCAGACAGCTGGGCTGGATCGAGCCGCAGCACATGGTTGGTGTGGTGGTGGGGGTGTTCCCTTCGCAGCGATCAGAGGAGCCCAGCTGACGTTTTCTGCAGCCAGACAGCCCCTGTAACGATGGAGAGAGCCCCGGTGCCACCAACGAAGAAAGGAAGCAGTCGAGCACCGCTGCGCCTGGTGAGGAACGAGACGAGGGCGACGACG
>CAJWZN010000102.1 GCA_913050105.1 uncultured Synechococcus sp. | reverse complement strand
GCTGTACCACCATTCCTGCATTTCACGGCTGAGATGAACAGAAAACAGGGTGAGCACGGTCGCGCTAGGCCTTGAGCCTGGCTGCAATAGCTCAACGGCGTAGGAGGGACAGCGGCGCGCTGCCAGGTCGGCCACAAACCGCCTTCCCACCCTGCGCCAGCTGGGCTCCTTGCTTCTCCACGCGAGACGACAGCAAGGCCATGGCAGCTCTTCGCGGTCAAACAGGCGGCAACAGGGCCCGACAACGCGGAAGCTGTATTGGCCGCCTGGACTGGTGTGAATGCTGCCGGTCTCCAGCAGTTCCTTGACTTCAGGACGGCTCACGATGAGGAGAGGGCTCTGTGAGCTTTAAGGATCGCAAGACCATAAAAAACCACCCGCACAGGGGTGGTCAGGAATCAAGCTTCTGTCAGCCAAAGCTCAGTAGAGCTCTTCCTCGGCGTGGGTGCTGATGGTGCAATCGGAGGTTGGGTAGGCCACGCAGGTGAGCACGAAGCCAGCTTCGATCTGATCGTCGTCGAGGAAGCTCTGGTCGGACTGATCCACAGTGCCAGCTGTGACCTTGCCAGCGCAGGTGGAGCAAGCACCGGCCCGGCAGGAATAGGGCAGGTCGATGCCCTGCTCTTCAGCAGCATCGAGAATGTACTGGTCGTCTGGTACCTCAATGGTCTTGTTCAGACCCTCGCTTTCAGAAACCAGAGTGACCTTGTAGGAAGCCATGACTTGGTGAATACGTGCAGGAAACGACAAGCGGCCCTGCAGAACAGAACATTTGTAACGCAGGCAACGAGCTTTTTTGGCCTTATGGGCCAATTTGGACGCCAAACCCAATCGTTGGCCCTCAACGGATAAGCCTGGCTTATGCGCCGCTCGGGTCAGGCTCGCTGGATTTCCAGCAAGCCCCAACGGCCCTGTTCTGCTGACGCCGTCACCGTCCAGCCCAGATCTCCCAGCACCTGTTTCAGGCGGGGGGCCTGGTCCACCAGAAGCCCGCTCAGAAGCGCTCGCCCCCCCTTGGTCAAGAGCGGCTCAAAGCTCGGCGCCAGGGCTTCGATCACCGGCGCCAGGATGTTGCAGAGCAGCAGGTCTGCCCGACGCCCCGCCAGCAACCGCTGCAAGGTCTCTACCGAACCCAGAGCCACCACCAGCTGTTCCTCGTCATGCTGATTGAGGCTGCGGTTGTCGCTGGTGGCCCGAACAGCAAGAGAGTCTGTATCTGCCGCGACCACGGACTGGGCCCCCAGACCAAGGGCCGCGAGCCCCAGAACTCCACTGCCGCAACCCAGATCGGCCACGAGACCCCCTTTGGGAGGGGACGTCTCCAGTGCCTCGAGACAAAGGCGCGTGGTGGGATGGCTGCCGGTTCCGAAGGCGCTGCCGGGATCCATCCGGATCACCAGGCGATCGGCATGCTCCGAAGGCACCTCAAGCCAGGCCGGCAGGATGAGGAGACCTTCACCGACAGGATCAGCCTGCCAGTGCTGTTTCCAGCTCAGGCTCCAGTCTTCATCGGCAACATCATCCCAGCGCCCCTCTGGCAGCGTGAGGTCGAATGGCTGCGCCAAGGGAGCCAGGGTGGCCAGCAACTGACGACGCTCCGCTTCAGGCCACTCAGGTTTTGGAAGCCAGAGCAGCAGCTGCTTGCAAGCGGGGGTTTCAGGAGCGTGCTGGACGGCATGGCGGTGCAATCCCAGATCACTCAATTTCCAGACAAGCGACTCCTCCAGTTCAGGAGGGCAGCTCATCGTCAGACGCCACCACATCAAAGGGTGACCGGATGAGCTTCCTGAATGCCGTCAATTGCCGTCAGCTCTTCCAGCAAGGCAGCAGGAACAGGATCATCGATGCTCAGCACCATCACCGCGTCGCCGCGGACGATCTTGCGACCCACCTGCATCGAAGCGATGTTGACGTTGTGCTCGCCCAGCAGCGACCCCAGCTTGCCGATGATCCCAGGCATGTCCCGGTGACGGGTGAACAGCATGTGACTGCTTGGGGTCACGTTCACCGGGAACGCATCGATGCTGGTGATGCGCAGTTCACCATCAGCAAACACCGCACCCGTCACGCTGCGGCTGCCCTGATCACCTCGACTGATCAACTGCAGCGAGCCGCCGGTGAAATCACGACTGGCTTCATCCTTCACCTCAACCACCCTGATGCCGCGGGCCTTGGCCTCCAGGGAAGCGTTCACGAAATTGATGCTGTCCCCGAGCACGGCCCCGAGCAGGCCTTTCAGCGAAGCAATCAGCAGTGGCTGAGAAGGATGGCTGGCGAACTCACCCTGTAGACGCAGTTCCAGCTCCTGAACCTGACCACCGGCCAGCTGGCTGAGCATCCCGCCCACGGTCTCCGCCAGCTGGAGGTGCGGCTTGAGCCTCTCCATGATCTCGGCACTCAGGCCTGGGATGTTCACGGCGCTGCGAGCCGGCAGGCCAAGCAGCACATCGCGAATCTGCTCAGCCACATCAGTTGCAACGTTCTCCTGGGCTTCCTCCGTGGAGGCCCCCAGATGCGGGGTCAGCACCAATCCACGCTCAACAGCTCGAAGCGGGGAGTCCTCCGAAAGAGGCTCGCTGGCGAATACATCCAAACCGGCACCAGCGATCACCCCCTTGTCGATCGCTTCAGCGATGGCGGCTTCATCCACCACACCGCCACGGGCACAGTTCACGATCCGCGCACTGGGCTTCATCGTGCGCAGCAGCTCCGCGTTGACCAGGTTCTCGGTGTCCTTGGTGCGCGGAATGTGCAGCGTGACGTAATCGGCGGATCGGAACAGCTCAGCCAGGTCGGTCAACCGAACCTGCATCTGCTGAGCACGATCCGCGGCAATAAACGGGTCGTACGCAATCACCTCCATCCCCATGGCCCGGGCAACCTTGGCCACATGGGATCCGATCTTGCCGAGACCCACCACACCAAGAGTCTTTTTATAAAGCTCATTGCCGACGTATTTTTTACGGTCCCACTTCCCGACACGCATGCCGGCATGGGCCTGGGGCACATGCCTGGAGATAGAAAGCATCATCGCCAGAGCATGCTCCGCAGCGGCGATGGTGTTGCCCTCGGGAGAATTCACAACCAGAACCCCGCGCTGGGTGGCGGCGGGCACATCCACGTTGTCCACGCCCACACCGGCTCGGCCAATGATCTTGAGCCGCGACGCCGCCGCGATGACCTCCGCCGTGACCTGAGTTCCTGAGCGGATCATCAGTGCGTCGTAGTCACCAATCACACTGACCAGTTCCTCTGGGGAGAGTCCCGGGCGCTGATCAACCTGCGCCACCTGGCTGAGAATGTCGATTCCGGCCTGGTCGATCGGATCGGATACCAGAACTTTCGTCATCAAAAGGGCGCAGCACTGCCTTTCGGAACTGTAGAGATCAGCATTCACCACCCTCTCCGATCCAGCTGGGAGGGTTCAGAATTCATCCCATTGAGATGTGTATGGATGCCCGTCTGCGTGGTGGTGGTCTCCGACGATGCGGCAGCCGAAGGGCTGACTCAGCAGCTGCGGGACACCGACGTGCCTCTGATGCAGTGCCTGGCAATCCCTCCTGAAGGGGATTCAATCGACTCGGTGGAGCTGCTCAGCCCCGACATCACCCGCGCCAAGCGACAAAAAGCCATGGCCCGGTGGTTGATGCCATTCGGATTTCTGGCTGGGGTGACATTCACCAAGATCACCACCCTGACCACCTTTGCCAGCTTCGGGCCCTGGGGCGAGACCTTGATCGGCGGCCTACTGGGCATGGGCTCCGGCCTGATGGGCAGCTATGCCGCCGCGGCCAGTGTGGATTCCGACAACGATGCAGGTGTGCGAATTTTGCGCAACCGACGCGATGAAGGCTGCTGGTTGGTGCTGGTGGAAACACCAAACGGCATCGAACCGCCCTGGCAGGTGGTGCAACGCAACCGTCCCAAGCAGGTGGTCCGC
>CAJWZN010000101.1 GCA_913050105.1 uncultured Synechococcus sp. | reverse complement strand
CTCCCGACCCTCTGATCCGTAGTCAGATGCTCTAATCCGCTGAGCTACAAGCGCTGGCGTGAATCCATGAGACCCCATCGAGGGGCCCGGCGTCAACTCGAACCCAACCCGCGCCAGGATTGAAACAGTTCCGAATCACTTTGAAAGATGCCGATTCGCTGGTACGGACCCGCTGACAAAAATGATCCGACCTATTGCCATTTCGAGCGGATCGTCAACTTTTGCCTGCATGCAGGCGTTTTTGCAGCCCTCAACAGCGGTGTCTGGTTCGTCCAGGAAATGAGTCACCCCTTGGCCGATGGGACCCTTCCATGGATCACAGGAATCTGGCTGACTCTTTTGATCGGGCAGCTGATCAGCGTGATCATGCGGCGGCCCAAAGCAGCGGAACCAGCCGAGTGACGTCAGGATTGAGACCAGCAATGCCCATCCGCTGATGTCTCTGCCAGCCACCGAACTGCAGGATTTGGAGCGCGCTCTCTCCGATCGCCTCTACATCCAAATCTGTGGATGGCATCTGTACTTGGGTGACGCCAATTTGGCGAAGCCCCTGGCCATCGAATGCAGCGCCAGGATCAATGAAAGCTCTGGCGTAGCTGCACGCAAAGCCCTGGAATCAGTGTCAGTTCCAATCGCGGGGGGGGCCAGCCAATTACCCCTGGCGCGGCTGATTCCTCCAGCCCAGCTGCGGGACCTTGAAGAGATCCTGGAGCCCTACTGCCGATAAAGTCGAATTTCGATCGCACGATCAAGATGTGTTGATCATTGAGGTCACCAACGCCCGAGAGGTGGTTCGTCAACGCATTGGTCGGTTAGGTGCACGGCTGATCGGCAAGGTTGTGGATCCCGAGCAGCAGGTGGAGGAGGCATTGATCCAAGAGATGGAAAGCGCCTTCAAAGAGTTCGGCATCGAAGCCAAGATCACCTCGGTTGCAGGTCCCCAGACCATCGGCCGCGACAGGTTGGAGGTCCCGCTGCAGGTGAGAGCGATCAAAGAGGTTGAACTCGACTGACCCCTGCGATCAGCGCCGTTTCAGCCTGCGATCGAGTGCAGCGGCGATCTGGGTCACCTCAGGACTTCCAAAGGCTGTTCCAGCTCCCCAGTACACCAACAGCCCCAGGCTGGCCGGAACGGCGAGCTGCAAGATCAAGCCAATCCAACCAGCGGGCCAGACCACCAAGGTCATCAGGCTCCAGGAAGCACATGTGGCCAAACCAGTTGCCATGACAAGCCTTGCCACATCAAGACCCCACTGCCGTAGAGGCAATCCCTCGAGCCGTCGCTGCAAATTCAGAAGCAGCAGCAGGCAGGTGAGAACGTTGATCGCAACCGTGGCCAGGACCAGACCCGGCGCTCCGAAATTGAACGGCGACTGATTTCCCCAGGGAGTGGGACCACCGACCAGCAGCCAATCGAACAGCACATTCAGACCGATCCCTGCCACAGAGAAACGGAACGGCGTTGTGCCATCCCCAAGGGCATAGAACACACGAACCAGAACATCTCTGCCGAGATAGGCCGGCATACCAAGTCCGTAGGCCATCAGCAGACCTGTCACCAGCCGCGCGGCATCGGCATCGAAAGCGCCTCGTTCGTACACGAGCGCAACGATGGGAGTCCCGAGGGCAATGAACAAACCACCAAGCGGCAACATCGAGGCGGTGGACAGCATCAAGCCCTGGCGGACGCGATAAATCAGCTGAGCACGATCCTCAGGCGCTGTGAGTCGGGCGAAGGTGGGCAACAACGGCACCAGCAGAGCGTTGGAAATCAAGCCAAGCGGCGTCTGCACAAGCAGATTGGCGTAACCAAGACCAGCAGCAGCACCAGCGATTCCTGATGCAAAGAACAAATCGGTGAACACATTGATCTGGAGCATTCCAGAAGAGAGGGTTGCCGGACCCATCACTCCCCAAACCTCACGAACACCGGGATGCCGCCAATCCCAGACGAGTTGAAAACGAAGCAGACCCTGACGCATCAAGGCGGGCAACTGAATCAGCCACTGGCCTACGGCCCCCACCAGAGTGGACGCCGCCAACACCACACCACCGGTCATCGCAGCAGCTGGGAGCGTGATCTCCCCACCGAGCTGCCACCAGAGCCAACCCACCCCAGCAATCATCGCCAGGCTGGACATCAGTGGTGATATCGCTGGAATCCAGAATTCGTCTGCCGCATTGAGCGAGCCGAAGCCAAGACCGATCAGGCCGGCGAGAAGCGACATCGGCGCCATCACCTGAAGTTGAACTGTGGCGATCGCATGCAGCTCAGGGCTGAGCCCTGGCCCAACCAGGCTGATCAGTGGATCCGCTGCAATCACAAGGAACACCGTGACCAGCAGCAGCAAGGCACTAACGCTCGTGTTCAAGGCAGCAAGGATGTGGGCTCCCTCGTGCTTGGGCCGGCGGCTGAGAACGCTGACCATGGCGCTGTGAAACGGCCCGTTGATTCCCCCGAGCAGAATCAACAGGAACCCAGGCAGCACATAGGCGTAGTTGTAAGCGTCGTAAGCCGCGCCCACTCCGAAAGCGGCAGCAATCACCAGCTGACGGAGAAGGCCGCCAAACTTGCTGAACAGGGTGCCGAGGGTGACCACCAGGGCGATCCCCTTGAGTGAACGCGCCATTGCGGCTCAACAACTTGGGCGCATTGTGGGGGCGGCTGCAGTGGACCATGGACATCCCCTGGCCTCCGCCATGACCGGTTGTCCTGCCCTCGGCACTGCACTGCTCGAGTTCGAGCCCCTGCAGGAAGGGGTGCTGATCAAGCGCTACAAACGTTTTCTGGCAGACGTGGAGCTAGCCAATGGCGACATGGTCACCGCCCATTGCGCCAACACCGGCCCGATGACTGGAGTGTTGATACCAGGGCAGCGGGTGAGGCTGCGCCATGCCCCCTCTCCAAAACGCAAACTGGCCTGGACATGGGAGCAGGCCGAAGTTCCTGGAACCAATGGTGAGCCTTGCTGGGTCGGCATCAACACCGCTTTGCCCAACAGGCTGATCAGGGCAACGATTGAGGCGGGATGTTTGCTGGAGCCGCTGGGCTCCATCGCGTCCATCCGTGCGGAAGTTCCCTATGGAACCAACCGACGCAGCCGCATCGACCTGTTGCTGACTCCAGCGGATGACAACCCCGACCAGCGACCGATCTATCTGGAGGTCAAGAACACCACCTGGACCGACGGCCCCACGGCTCTGTTCCCAGACACAGTGACCGAACGCGGCCAGAAACACCTGGTGGAGCTGATGGGGGTGCTGCCTGATCATCGGGCGGTTCTGGTGCCCTGTCTCAGCCGTCCGGATGTGGACGACTTTGCACCGGGAGATCGGGCCGACCCGCGCTACGGCGCACTGTTCCGGGAAGCCGTTGCGGCTGGAGTGGAAATTTTGCCCTGCTGCTTTGGTTTCAACGCGAACCAAATCAGCTGGCAGGGGAGGCGGCCACTGGCAAAGATTTGATTTCGGTATCCAAACGAACATTTGAGCAGCACTCTGCGGGCCACGGTTGGTGGCGTCGGTCGAAATGCAATTTGTGCATGAGACCTCAACAGCAGCTCTGCTCTCTTATCCATGACAACTGCGTACCAAGCGCCACCGAAAAAGCGGCGGAAAACTCTTCAGGAAGCCAACCTTCTCGAAGGTCCAATGATGCTGATGAAGAGCATCCGCGGATTCAGCTCGAATCGCGCCATGACCTGGATGGCATGTGCGCCACTAGCCCTAATGGGGCTGGGGATCTTCACCCTCTCAGCAAAGGCAGAAGAGCTGCCTGAGCTCTCAGCAGCTTTTCTTGCCAACAACCTCTGGTTGCTGGTGGCGACGATTCTGGTGATCTTCATGAACGCCGGCTTCGCCATGGTTGAAGCAGGCATGTGTCGCCAGAAGAATGCCGTCAACATCCTTGCCAAAAACCTCTTCGTCTTCGCCCTGGCGGTGAC
>CAJWZN010000100.1 GCA_913050105.1 uncultured Synechococcus sp. | reverse complement strand
CAGCTCACCGGAGTGGTGCAGGGCCCCGGTGGAAACAGCTCAGCCATCTTCCAGTTCGGTTCCAGCTCTTTTTCAGCTGGACTGGGGGAAGCGATCGGTAGCAGTGGCTGGATGCTGGATTCCATCAGCGAGGCCGGAGCGGTGATCCGTCGCAACGGGCAGCGGCACAACCTGGCGGTAGGAGGGGTGTTCTGAACTCCGCCCCCTCTCTGCTGGTCTCCCCCAAGCAGCTTTGGAAGGCTCCCACCCAAGCTGTTCTCAGTGGAGAGGGGCCACGTCAACTACCGGGGGCATGGCGGTTGATGCTGCTGGGCGATGGCAGCCCCACACGCCACCTGCAGTTGCTCACCGGGCAACCGGTGGCGGTTGATCTGATCGCCATGGAGCCGGAGGCCGAACTGCCAACCAATGCACCACCGGAGGTTGCCGAACTGCAGACACCCTTGCTGCGACGACAGGTCTGGCTCACCTGCGGCGGCATGCCAATGGCCTGGGCAGAAAGCTGGTGGAATCAAACCGAAGCGAATCTGCATCTGCAAGACCGGAGCCTGCCGATCTGGCGCAGCCTCACGCAGGGGCGCTCGGAGCTGTTCCGTGAGGTGGACGGCTTGGCCCTGGTGCAAGCCGAATGGCTGGAACACACTTTTGGTCATCGCGGCCCCTTCTGGAGTCGCCACTACCGCTTCTTTCGAGGGGGCAAAGCCCTCACGGTGATCCGTGAGGTGTTCAGTCCGCAACTGGAAACCTGGCTCGGAGCCACCCTTCGCCAAGAGCTTCAAGAAAGTTCATGAATAATCACATGGAATTGTCGGGATTTGCTCTTGACAACTTGCCATCACTGACTCTCTAAGGAGCATGTAGGCACATCGGTTTTCCTTGTCATGGCTGTCAACAGCCCCTGGCTCTGCCTCGCCGAACTTGGCCGGATCTACGGGATATCGGCGTTTCACTGCGGCCGCATCCTCGAAAACCATGGCTGGCGTGACCGGCGTGGTCGGCCGACCCCAACAGCCCTAGAAGCAGGGGCAGCAAGCAGTGTCGGTCCCCACGGCCAGGGTCGCAACGTGTTCTGGAGCCGTTCGCTCTGCACGGAGTTACTGAACAGCAAGGGCTACACACCGATGAGCCGCAGCGTGCAGGTCGAACAATGGACCCAGCTGCTGGAAGCCCTGCAACTGGGCTCACCTTCAATCTCAGCCACCGCGGATCAGATGGCCGAAGAGATGCCTACCGAACTTGTTGAAGATGTGAACCATCAACTGAAGGTGCGGGGCTGCAGTTATCGCGTCCCCCCCCACAACAACTCACCCCGGTCCAGGGTGGCCATGGGCTGAGCAGGGTTCAGGCACGGCGTCGACTGGATCGCGGCAATGCTCGGCGGATTGGCGATGGATCAGCCTGCACTGAAACAGCATCTGACTGACCGCTTCGACTGCGCTGCCAGCGGTCGACACGAAAGCTGTCGTCCTCCGGCCACTCCTCCGCTGAGCCGCCATCCGTTGATGAAGTCGTTAGGGATGGGGACTGCTCAGAAGGAGGCTGTCCAATAGCGATCTGTTCAGTAGCAATCTGTTCAACGGCGGCTTGTTGAACACTGTTTTGTTCAACCCCGAGTTGTTCAACAGTGAGCCTCGGCTGACGCCGAGAAATGGCTTCAAGGGGGCGCTTCCCGCGGCGACCGGAACGCACCGCAGTCTCCTGCCAGGGCTCCCGCCAATCGTCGTCCTCCTCCAGCAGCCAGTCGACCTTGTCGCCCACCCAACGGCCAACGGATTCCAGATCCAAAGAGCTGCGGCGCTGCCCGGGACGTCGCCCGGAGACCCCATCCACGATCTGCCGACCGGTCTCAAGCCAGGCGTCCCTGCGGCGCTCTCTTCTTTCATCCATCGCTAGACGTTACCGACGCCGCTGACGCAACCATCGCTCCCGGCGCAGGCCGATCAACACGATGGCCACACCACCCAGCTCCAGTGTCAACAGAAACACCTCCATCTCAAATCCACGCCTCGAACTGCAATTGGCAACTGGCATGCCAGCGACCCCCATGGTGGAGATCGCAACAACGTCGACAGGCGACCTTGGTAATGCGCCGGCGGTAGGGATATCGGCTCCCGCAACACGGGCAAACCGCGCACCAGCGGGGAGGACGGGCCGGCACCGGATAACGATGGCGCACGCTCACCTGAAATCGATCCTGAGCTGCATTGATCGTGGCCATCCTTGCCCGGAACAACGGTCCATGGCTTTCGCGTCGCTGCAGGATCAGATCCACCCAGGCGTGAATCATCTCGTGGCAGAGGGTGCTCTCGGTGGCTTCCTGCGGCAACTGTTCCAGTAATGGCCGCGACAACACAATCTCGCTGCCACGACCATTGCCCACCCCAGGACCCCGCTTGTAGTAACCGGCGGTGCGGCTCATCCGGCCATCGCTCCAACGCACGGAACTGAGGGGCTGCCCCTCCAGCGTCAGCTCACCTCCGAAGTGCTCGCGATTGAGCCGATGAAACAACGGCAGCAGCGGCTGCAACGGCACGAGGGGGGAGATCCGAATCTGCGCCATCCTGACGCGGTCAGTCAGACTCAGCCTTGCTTTGTCAGCTGCTGATGGAACTGGGTTTGGTGCGGGAGATCGGCAGCAAGGCTCTGCTGGCCGGCGGAATCACCCTCCTGGGTTACTGGATTTACAGCGCCGTGCGGCTGGTACTCGACGCCCGTGGAATCAATCCGCTGATCAAGCAGTTCTTCACCCAGGTAGCCGCCGGTCGCATCGACGCGGCCTATCTGCTCACCACCAAGACATACCGGCAGCATGTCAACCGCCAGCAATTCATCCGTTTTCTCGCCGATCTCAAGCTGAACAAGTTCCGCAACCTCAAGTCGGGTCGACCCAGAGTTCAGGAGGGTGATCTGGTCCTGACTGTGAAGCTGAAGTCTGAGGGCGACGAGGAGCTGCCCCTCGATTTCACATTCACCAAGGTGGAAGAAGACTGGCGCATTGCTCGGATCAATCGCGTCAATGCCTGATCGCCACGAGCGGGCTGCCGAGCTTCGGAGTCTGCTCAACCGGGCGGCCCACGCTTATTACGTGCTCGACAAACCGGTTCTTGAAGACGCGATCTACGACCGCCTCTACCGCGAACTTCTGGAACTCGAGCAAACGGATCCATCTCTTCGCAGTGCAGACAGTCCCACCCAGCGGGTGGGCAGCGCACCGGCTGAGGGTTTCAGCAGCGTTGAACATCGCATTGGTCTGCTCAGCCTCGACAACGCTTTCGACGAGGTTGAACTGAGGGCCTGGCATGAGCGACTGCTTAAACAGCTCGATAGAGAAGTCGGCACACCCCTTCCGTTGGTGGGTGAACTGAAGATCGATGGCAATGCTCTAGCCCTCAGTTACCGCAACGGCGTTTTGGAGCGGGCTGCAACCCGAGGCGACGGCAGCAGCGGCGAAGAAATCACCGCCAATGTGCGCACGATCAATTCGATTCCGCTGCGCCTGCAGATCGAGCATCCACCGGAGTGGGTGGAGGTGCGTGGCGAAGCGTTCATTCCGGACGCCACCTTTGCCGAGATCAACGCCGATCGGGACAGCCGCGGGGAAGCTCTGTTCGCCAACCCCCGCAATGCCTGTGCAGGAACCCTGCGGCAGTTGGATCCAAAGGTGGTGGCAGCTCGCCGGCTCGACTTTTTCGCTTACACCCTGCATCTACCCAGCACCACCAACCAGCAGCCCGACAGCCAGTGGGCCGTGCTGCAGTGGTTGGAGCAGGCGGGCTTCCGGGTGAACCCGAACCGGGAACTCGGTGCAGACCTCGCGGCAATCCAGACCTTCTGCGATCGCTGGGAACAGCAACGCCTTGACCTTCCCTACGCCACCGATGGTGTTGTGGTGAAGCTGAACGACCTGCGGCTTCAAGACGAAGCCGGCTTCACCCAGAAGGCTCCGCGCTGGGCGATCGCCCTGAAATACCCAGCCGAAGAGGCGCCGACACGTTTACTGCGCGTCGGCACACAAGTAGGCCGCACCGGTGCTGTGACCCCAGTTGCTGAATTCGAACCGGTGGCTCTTGCCGGCACCAGCGTCAGCCGCGCCACGCTGCACAACGCTGACCGCATTGCCGAGCTGGACCTCCACAACGGCGACACGATCGTGGTGCGCAAAGC
>CAJWZN010000099.1 GCA_913050105.1 uncultured Synechococcus sp. | reverse complement strand
CCGGTGCTGATGCGCTGTGGACCGGCCTTCACCCTCGATGGTCGCCCATCTGCAGGCGCCTATCAGAACCGTGTGGTGCTGGATGGCGTGGAACGGTTCGCCGTGGATGACCACCCTGAGCTGCCGGTGTTGTTGCTGCAACTTGAGCAGCGCAGCGGTGATCAGCTGATCCGCTCATCCGCGGTTGGCTGAGGTTCCAGCAGGAAGAACAGCAGCACGCTGGTCTGAGCCAGCACCAGCAGCAGATGGTCGAGCCAGCCGAACTGCACCCCCATTCCCATGGCGGTGATCCAGCTGTTCACCAGCACCATCACGATGGTGAACACCGCAAGCACCAGAGCCGGCAACAGCCGGAGATTGCGCCTGTCGTTCCACAGGGCCAGCAGCAGAGGCAGCAACACCATCGTGGAGAGTCCGTGCAGGACCCGCATGGACAAATCGCTGTGCAGGTGCGGCGTGATCGCGGCCCAGGCGTTGGCGGGAATCAGCAGTGAGCTGACCAGCAAATAAGCAATCATCGCGGCAACGCAACGGTGAAGCAGCTGCCCTCGCCGAGGCGGCTGCGAAGTTCAATCCTGCCGCCCATCCCTTCCACCAGAAGCTTCACCACAGATAAGCCAAGCCCTGAGCCGGTTTTCTCCGCTGCATTGCTGCCTCGCTTGAAGCGTTCGAACACCGTCTCCTGCTCCTCCTCCGGAATGCCGATGCCTTGATCGATCACCGCGATGCGAGCACCACTGCCGGTGCTGTGCAACTCAAGCCGTATGGGTCGCTCTGGCGGCGAGTACTTGTCGGCATTTTCGATCAGATCCAGCAACACCTGGCGCAGCCGAGCAGGGTCAGCTTTTACTTCAATGGAACGCTGCTCGAGCTCCTCGGGAAGGATCAGCTCCAGCGGTCGTTGCAGGGTTGAGCGGGCCAGGTCGGCCACCTGCTCCAGCTGATCGGCCAGGGCCACCGGCACGGTTCTGATGTCCAGATGGCCGAAGTCACTTCTGGATAAATCGAGCAGATCATCCAGCAGCCGCCGCATCCGGATGCTTTCCTCTTCCGCCGTGCGCAGCCCCTTCACCTGCCCTTCGGTGAGGTTGTCGCCTCGGCGGATGGTCCGCTGCACATAGCCCTGAACGATGGTTAAGGGGGTTCGCAGTTCGTGGCTCACCGCACTGACGAACTGCCTTTGCTGCGTCCAGGCGTCCGACAGCCGCTGCAGCAGTGCGTTGTAGTTCCGCCCAAGCTGCATCACCTCCATCGGCCCCTCCTGCAAAGCCAGTTGAGCCGAATCGAGGGTGTCGGCGGTGACGGCATCGGTGGCTGCGCTGAGTGCAGCCAGGGGCTGCACAATCCGCCGCACCAGCCAGCTCACGGTGAGCAGGGTGATCATCAGGCAACTGCCCCAGATCAGGATCATCAGGCTCAGGTAATTGCTCAGAGAACGCTGGTTCTCGCTCACCTCCTGGCTGACCCAGAGCTTGGCGCCGGAGGGGAAGCGCGCCACCAACTCGCTGAGATAGGTCCTGTCCTCCAGTTCCACCCGTTGCAGCTGCCCCACCACCCGTTCGGGGTTGGCGGTCATCGCCAGCCGGATCGTGTCCTCCTTGATCGGCAGGTGATCGCTTTGCGGCAGCAGCAGGCTGCCGTTGGCCTGCTCCAGCCAGAGCTGGCGGCGCAGGTTGGAGTGGAGCAGCAGCTCCTGGCGCAGAAGCTGTGGTTGATCACCGGCGTCCTGCAGGCAGGTTTGAATCGCCTCCGCACTCCGGTTGAGATCTCGCCGGGTGGTGTCGATCAGGTTGCGCTGCCCGATCCAGAGACCGGCAATCGATGCACCGGTGAAGCCCACAAACACGGCGAGGTAGGTGGCCAGCTGCAGTTGACCCTGCAGGCTGCCCAGAAGTTGCTGGCGCCAGGGGCGGGATAGTGCCATGGGTTCATTCTCCCGCGGTTGGCGGGATGATGCAGCCAGTTCGTCTTGATCAGCGTTGGTCCAGAGCCTCTCCACCCGGATGGCCCGCTGGGGCCTGGTGATTGTTGCGGTCTATCTGATGGTGGCTTTGATCACCCCTGTTCTGGTGAGCCTGGGCTGGTTGCCCGATGCGAACGCTGGGCTGGCGAATCCGATTTACGACAGCCCCAGCTGGAGCCACTGGTGCGGAACCGATCGCCTCGGCCGCGATGTTTGCGTGCGCACGATGGCGGCCAGTGGTGTTGCCCTGCAGGTGGTGCTGCTGGCGGTGGGCCTGGCGCTGTTGCTCGGTGTTCCCCTCGGGATGGTGAGTGGGTATCTCGGTGGCGGGGTGGACCGGGTGCTGGTGTTGGTGATGGACACCCTGTACACCCTGCCGGTGTTGCTGCTCTCGGTGGTGCTGGCCTTTCTGTTGGGCAAGGGGATTCCCAATGCAGCAGCAGCTTTGTGCGTCGTTTACATCCCCCAGTATTTCCGCGTTGTTCGCAACCAGACGGCCCAGGTGAAGAGCGAACTGTTCGTTGAAGCGGCCCGCTCCCTGGGTGCTGGCCCGGTCTGGATCCTGCGCCGCTACCTGTTTCGCAATGTGATCACCTCGGTGCCGGTGTTGCTCACCCTCAATGCCGCCGATGCCGTGCTGGTGTTGGGTGGCCTTGGCTTCCTCGGCCTTGGGCTGCCGGAGACGGTGCCGGAGTGGGGCGGTGATTTGAACCTGGCCCTGGCAGCAGTGCCCACAGGTGTGTGGTGGACCGCCCTGTTCCCAGGGCTGGCCATGTTCATTCTTGTGCTGGGCCTCTCTTTTCTGGGCGAAGGCCTGGAGGCCTGGGTGAGCGGCGCGACGCAGCGTTCTTCGGCAGACTGAAAATGTTCCGGATCACGCCATGCCCTGGTGGACCAGCCTGTTGCTGTTCGGTTTGGCGCTGAATCTGTGGCTTTCCGGCCGCAAAAATCCCGATGAGGTGATTGGGCTGCTGGAAAAAATGCTGGCAGCCCTGCTGGTGGTGGTGGTGCTTTTGGACAGCCGCAATGTTGTGCTGGAGAGCCTGGCTCTCCTGGCGGTGTTGCAGCTGCCGGCACTGCCTCGCCGACCGTTCTGAATCAGCGATTGGGTTGAGGCTTCACCTCACGGATCGAAATCCGGCAGGAACTGGGGAAGCGGGCGTGGGCTGCTTCAACCGCATGGCCCAGATCACTGGATTGGAGCATCTCCTCGCCCCAATTCTCTCCGCAGTGATAGGTGACGGCGTACTGATGCAGGGCTTTGTCGTTCATGGTGCAACCGACGCTGCTCTGGTTATGGCTCAGGTGTTCAGGGCCTTACAAGAGTGAGAGGGGATTCAGCAGTGCATCTTCACAGTGCGGGGCAGCTCTTCCAGCAGTTCCCCTTCTTCACTGAGACCGGGGTAAGGCCGATCCACGTCCCGGCACCAGCTGGCCACCTCGGGATAGGACCACTCGAACAGCACCCGGCGGTATTGCTCCGGCGTCAAACCTTCGCCTTTTGAGGGGGCTACCCCAGCCACCTGCCGCTGTCGCAGCGCCTCAAACAGGAGCGTTGCAGTGGCCACTGAAACGTTCAGCGATTGCACCATCCCACGCATCGGAATGAACAGCGCTTCATCCATCAGGTCACAGGCCTGGTCGGTGAGACCCCATTTTTCGGCCCCCAGCACGAAGGCGGTGGGTCCGGTGAAGTCGCAGTCGCGGTAATCCTTGGCACTCACCCCCAGGTGGGTTCCGTAGAGACGAAAGCCACGATCCTTCAGGCAGCGGATCGCTGTTGCGCTGTCGGGGTGGTCGTGCAGAGGCACCCATTTCTGGCTTCCCTGGGCGGTGCTGTTGAACATTCGAGGCCTTCCCTCGAAGCTCACGGCATGGGCTTCCAGAGCCCCCACGGCATCGCAGCTGCGCAGGATCGCGGAGAGATTGTGGGGCTTCTCCACGTGCTCGATCAGCACAGTCAGATCCGCCATGCGCTGGTTCAGAACGGATTTCAACCGCTCAAACCGTCGCGGCAGCAGGGGCATGAACTGGGATTCAGAGGATCAGATTTGCGCTTTTGATGGACTGGGTTCCAGGCATCAGCAGGGCGAAATCTGCCGTTCCGTCACCGTTCTTGTCCAGCTCCAGCCTTTCGTTGTCGAACCGTACGTCTCCGGCTGTTCCACTGAAGGGATCACTGCCGATGAAACGCAACTCATTGGCCACCTCGGTGAGATCGAT
>CAJWZN010000098.1 GCA_913050105.1 uncultured Synechococcus sp. | reverse complement strand
GCCAAACCGGCGGCTCTTCGCAAGGGAGCACTGGTGAAGGTGAACCGTGCGGCCTACGACGCCAGCATCGAAGCCGCAGCCAGTGATCCCACACCGCCGGCCTACATCTTTGAAGGCCCCGGCGAACTTCTCGTGGTGAAAGGGGATTACGGCCAGGTGCGCTGGAATCGGCCGGTGCCGGATGTCTGGCTGCGGATGGATCAGCTGGAAGCCTGCGCCTGATCCAGTTCACCCTCTACAGCCATCACAGCTGAGGGAATGGACTTCAAAGCTGATGGCAACCGCCACAACCGACCTCCCAAGACAGCACTGAGATCGGCCAACGCATCGATCACATCATTGCGATGACGCTGCCGAGCCGCATCCGCGACCGATGTGGCCGACCAGGGTTGGACGGCCGCAAGGAGGACAACGGTGCGGTAAGCCGCCGGCCAGGGGTTTTCGGGGAGATGCTCGTCCAGATCGGCGAATGCAGTGGCAGCCTCCGCTGGGCGATTGGCCAACACAGCCAGCAGGGCCAGACTCCAGCGGGCCTGCGCATCATCCGGATCGGCCTGGAGCCGCTCCTGCGCCTGCCGCTGCACCGGCTTTCGATAAAGAAAGTGGCCATCGAGCATGTGCTCAACCGCCACAGCGGAGAACACAGGATCCAGTCCAACGGGTCCCTGAGCAAGCCCAGCCGCCAGAGCAGGAAACCGGGATTCAAAGCCTTCCGCCGGGGGGTGATCATCCCGTCTCCGCCATAGGGAATAACTGCCGCCCTTGGGACGCGGAAACTGTTGCAGCTGCTGGAAGATTCCACTGCTGCGCACAGCGCGATCCATCCTGCGTGCACTCCTGCGAACTGAACCCTGCTGTCCGTCCGCCAGCACCACCCATTCAGCTCGGCGCAGAACCGGAAGAACGTCGCTCGGATGGCCACCGAGTTGCCGCCCAACGGTTTGCCCGCCCTGGCGGCGTCCATAAAAACTGATGTTGTGCTGATTGAGATCGGAGGTGCTCGGCACCACGATCAGGGTTCGGGGCTGTTGGTCAGGGCCACCGCCTCCAGCGGCCAGCACCAAGTCCTCGACCGGCCCGCGGGGACGACTCACCAGACGGTGCCACTGCAAGTCCCAACCGGCCGGAACACAAGCCAGCAGCCCAACAGCAGCCAAGGCAGGACTGGACCAAGACGGTCTCCAGCGCTGCAGCCAGAGGCCCCACTGCCACCAGCCCCGGCTGAGCAAGAGCAACAGCATTGGCAGCAGCGGGGCGATGTAACGATCGCCTTTGTTTGGGTTCAAGGTGGTGAGAATCCACGCCGCAACAAGGTTGAGCAGCAACCAGCGCCAGGACCAGCCGATAGCGACCGGTCGATGGCGACGCTGCCACCACAGGATCACCAGTCCGGAGAGTCCAACGATCAGCAACACGGAACCCAACTGCTCCGGCAGCAGCCTTGGATACCAGAGCCAACCCTCCAAGCTGCGCCAGCCCGGATCCCCTTCCCGCGCAGCCGATTCGAACACGGCCCGGTTGGTGCCACCCAGACTGGTGATCCAGTTGTGCCGCAGCCAGGGGCCGATCAACGCAGCTCCCAGCAGTGGCAAAAGCAGAGCCTGCCGCAGCCAGGGGCCACGGCGATGCAAGGCCAGACCCGCTGCCCAGCAACCGGCAGGAATCAACACCAGCAAAGCGCTCTGCTTCACCAGCACCGCCGCAAGAGCAGCCAGGGTTGCCGCCCAAGCCTGCCCCCAGCGACCGCCATGCTGCGGATCAAGCCAGACATCCAGACGCCAAAGGCCCAAGGTCACGGCTGCGGCCAGGGGCATTTCGAGCACGTAATCCGTTCGCAGCTCCAGCAGAGCCGGCGCCAGAGCGACCAGCACACAAGCCAGCAGGGCCAGGCCGACACCATGCAAACGACGGCCCCAGCCCGCCACCGCCACAAGCAACAGCCCGTGCCACAGGCTGAGACTCCAGGCGGCTTGAGCGGGATCATCACCGCTGAACGACATCACGCTGCCGTTCACCAGCGAAGCCAGGGGGGGAATCTTGGGGGAGAGATCCAGCAACGACGTCCAGCCCTGCCAGCGTCCTCCGTGGAGAAAACCAAGCGCACGGCCATGGTCGAGAGCGCTGTTGAGATAGTCGGCCTGATCCCAGGCTGGAACTCCGCCCTGGTGAACCCACCAGAGGCGATCCAGAACGGTGGCCACCAGCCAGATCAGAACCACCCCGAGGCCGAAGCGCCAACGCTGTCTCACACGATCTCCAACCGTCGGCGCTCGTCCTGAAGCCGTTTGCGGCGCTGCTTGGCCTCCCGCAGCATTTCACGGCCGTCGTGAAGGTAATTATCCACGTAACCCATCGTGTAGCGCTCCAGCTCCGTAAGAGCGTCCTCCACTTCGGAGAAGCAGTGATAAACGCTCAGACCGAATCCACCGGCGGAGGGGGGAGTAGGCAACGACTGAAACAGCTCTTTGATCCGTTCAATCCGACGGCCACTGCTTTCGAGGTAGCTACAGAACGACTCCATCAGCTCATCGTCGTAGGGATCTGCTGAAAGGGCCTTGAACTGGTTGGGGAAGGGATTGATCACCTCACCGAGCATGCGATCAATCGGTGCGTACACCTGCCGCAACCAACGCACAAGTGCGTCGTCCGCCTCCACAGCGCGATTGTGCTCGGCTGCAGCTCGACGCAGATCCGGCGCCGTCGTGGAACGCCCTGATGGCATCCGCGTCCGGTCATGAGCTCGGCGCCGCTCGACATCACTCAGCACCTCCCAGGCTGCATTCAGCGCCAGCATCCGTTGGTCATCACCACCGGCATCGGGATGATGCTGCTTCACCAATCGCCGATAGGCCGCCTTGATCTCAGCAGCGGTGGCGGATGGGAGGACCTCCAGCACGGCGTAGGGATCGGCCATCACTCAACGTTTCTTGCACCATGGTCACAGCTGCGCGTCCCGACGTGCCGGCAACAGAGCACCGGACGTGAACATGGGTGTGGAGAGATAACGCTCGCCATAGCTGGCCAGCATCACCACGATTCGGCGGTTGGTGAACGAGGGGCGCTGAGCCAGCTGGAGGGCTGCCGCCACTGCTGCTCCACTGCTGATGCCACAGAGCAGACCCTCAGCCCGTGCCAGTCGACGGCCGGTCTCCATCGCGTCAGCATCATCCACAGCGATCACCTCATCGATCAGGTCACGGTCCAGCACCGCCGGAACAAACCCCGCGCCGATGCCCTGGATGCGATGCGCCCCCGGCGGCTTACCTGAGAGCACAGCACTCCCTGCCGGCTCCACAGCCACCACCTGGAGGTCAGGATTGCGCTGCTTCAGCAAACGGGCACAACCCGTGATCGTGCCCCCGGTACCAACCCCGGCCACCAGCGCATCAAGTTGTCCTGCACAGTCGCGCCAGATCTCCTCCGCTGTGGTGCGTTCATGCACAGCTGGATTGGCTGGGTTATCGAATTGCTGCAGCAGATAGGCCCCGGGGATTTCAGTCTCAAGCTCTTTCGCCAGGGCAATGGCGCCAGTCATTCCCTCAGCACCATCGGTGAGTTGCAACTCGGCTCCGTAGGCCCGGAGCATCGCTCTCCGCTCGGTGCTCATCGTGTCCGGCATCGTGAGGATCAGCCGGTACCCACGGGCTGCAGCCACCATCGCCAGGGCAATTCCCGTATTGCCGCTGGTGGGCTCCACGAGCACCGTTCGCCCAGGTTGAATCGTGCCCTGGGCCTCCGCCTCCAACACCATGGCGCTGGCGATGCGGTCTTTCACCGAAGCGGATGGATTAAAGCTTTCGAGCTTGGCCACCACCTCAGCGAGGCAACCGTTCTCCAACGGCAGCCGGTTCAGCCTCACACAAGGCGTACTTCCGATCAAAGCAGTGATATCGGAGGCAATACCCATGTTCGGCTCAGGCGAAGACAAGAAAACGCTTCAACTTTCCCTGTTCGATCACAACACAAACCCTAATTGAAGCCCTTAAGTCCAGGGCACATAGGAATAAAAAAAGCCGCCCCATAAAGGGACGGCACAAACGAAGCAATCGCAACTGCTTCGATCAGAACGTAAACGTGGTTTTCACATAACCACCATGAACATAATCGCCGGAGAGGCTGCCTGAATACTCGTCAATTGCGAAGTAAGTCGGCGTGATTGTGATGTTGTCAGTTACAACAAACTTGTAGAAGACCTCATACATTTTGTTGTAGTC
>CAJWZN010000097.1 GCA_913050105.1 uncultured Synechococcus sp. | reverse complement strand
GTGCAGGCTTTTGTTTCGCATTAAATTTGACTACTTATTCAGAATGGGATTTCTTCGTCCGATGCCTGGCCGCCGAAGTTCCCAGAAGCGTCCTGATTGTCGCGCTTTGAACCAAGAAGTTCCAGCCGGTCCACCCTCACCACAGGTTTGCTCCGCTCTTCACCGCTGGCTCGATCTGTCCAGCGATCCAGCTTCACGCTGCCGATGATGCCGAGTAAGGAGCCCTTCTTTACATAGTCAGCGGCGACCTGGGCCTGTTTGCCCCAGATTTCCAGGTTGAACCAGTCCGGTTCGTCGTCGCGGCTGCGGCGGTTCACGGCCATGGTCAGATTTGCGACCATGCTCCCCGATTCGAAGTAGCGCACTTCCGGATCTCGACCGGCTCGGCCGACGAGGGTGACGGAATTCACTCCCATGGGTGTTTCTCCTGCTTGATGAGTTTCATGATGAGCCACGGTTTAGATGGCTGCTTCTAAGGAGTTCCACCCGGTCCGCCGGACGTAACAGTGAGGCCCAAAATTCGCCCCTATGATTCGCCGGTTTAAAGGGCCGGGGTCTGTGCTGTTTCGTCGTTTTCAGCTGTCCCGGGACATTGGCATCGACCTCGGCACTGCCAACACCCTGATCTACGTCTCGGGTCGTGGAATCGTGCTTCAGGAGCCCTCTGTCGTGGCTCTTGATCTCGAGCGGGGCAGCACCCTTGCGGTGGGTGATGAAGCCAAATTGATGCTGGGTCGTACCCCAGGCAACATCCGCGCGGTGCGGCCTTTGCGTGATGGCGTCATCGCTGACTTTGACGCTGCTGAGCAGATGCTCAAAACCTTCATCACCAAGAGCAATGAAGGGCGCGGGATCATCGCTCCGCGTCTGGTGGTCGGGATTCCGAGCGGCGTGACGGGCGTCGAGCGCCGCGCCGTGCGTGAAGCCGGCATGGCTGGTGCGCGCGAGGTTCATCTCATCGATGAACCCGTTGCTGCTGCCATTGGTGCGGGTCTGCCCGTGACCGAACCTGTTGGCACGATGATTGTTGACATCGGCGGCGGAACGACGGAGGTGGCCGTTCTGAGCCTTGGCGGCACGGTCCTGAGTGAGTCTGTTCGTGTCGCTGGCGACGAGATCAGCGATGCGATCAGTGTCTACCTGAAGAAAGTGCACAACATGGTGGTGGGCGAGCGCACGGCAGAGGAGATCAAGATCCGTATTGGCTCAGCCTTCCCCGATGACGACTTTGACCAGCAGTCCATGGATGTGCGTGGCCTGCACTTGCTGTCGGGTCTTCCCCGCACAATCAATCTGAAGGCTGGTGATCTTCGTGAAGCAATCGCTGAACCGCTCAATGTGATCGTTGAAGCGGTGAAACGCACCTTGGAACGCACCCCGCCCGAGCTGGCGGCCGACATCGTTGACCGCGGAATCATGCTGGCCGGTGGTGGCGCTTTGGTGCGGGGAATCAGCGACCTGATCAGTCACGAGACCGGAATCTTTGTGCACATTGCAGAGGATCCACTGTTGTGTGTAGTCAACGGTTGCGGCCAGGTGCTGGAGGATTGGAAGAGATTGCAGCGGGTGGTGGATACGCCTGAATTTGTTCGCGCTGCTGCCGGCGTTTGACGCGATGGCGCCGTCGCTTCGGCCGGGAAAACAACGCTGGCAGGGCCTGGGACGACTGGCCCCCTGGTTGCTGCTGCTGACAGGTTTGCTGTTGGTGCGATTCAGCAAAGGTGCCGGTTTTGTCGATGCCTATGCCCTGTTGACTCGACCGTTCTGGCCAGGGCCGGCTCAGCGTGAGTGGGTGGAGGCCGCCGTTGATCTGGAGCAGCGCGCTCGTCTCACTCTGCTGGAGCAGGACAACCAAAGGCTGCGCGGCCTGCTGGAGCTTCAGCAGCGTGGAGAGACCGGTCGGGACGTGGCTGCTGCGGTGATTTCCCGGCGTCCCAGGGACTGGTGGCAGCAGCTCGAGCTCAGCCGCGGTGCACTCGATGGAATCGCCAAGGATGATGCCGTCCTCGGTCCTGGGGGTTTGCTGGGTCGGGTGGCGAGTGTCACGCCTGCTACTGCCCGGGTCAAGCTGTTAACGGCCCCAGGACATTCCATTGGGGTCTGGCTGCCGCGGTCGAGGCATCACGGCCTGCTGGTGGGTACCGGCACCACCCGCCCTGAGTTGCGTTTCATCGTCCGCGATCCGGATGTCCGCCCCGGCGATCTGGTCAGTACCTCTCCCGCCAGCACGCTGTTGCCGCCAAACCTGCCCGTGGCTGTTGTGCAGTCGGTGGATGACCAGGCTGTGCCGTTGTCCAAAGCGGTGGTGCAGCTGATCGCCGCTCCAGAAGCGATCGACTGGGTTCAGGTGCGCACCCGCTGAGATGACCTGCTTGCATCGCCAGCCGATCTGCGTCGCTTCCGCTCTGATGGTGCCGATGGCCACCCTCGCGACGCCACCGTGGTTGGGCCTGGACGGTATTCCGCCGTGCTGGGTGGTGTTGTGGCTGCTCCCCTGGGCTCTCGTGGATGGTCCCATCTCCGGGGCGTTGGCAGGGGCGGCTCTCGGCCTAGTGCTCGATGGGTTGACTTCTGATGGACTAACCCTGGTACCGGCCCTGCTTGGTCTCGGGTGGTGGTGGGGCCGGATCGGTCGCCGCGCGTCCCCGGTTCAGCGCAGCTTCAACCTTGGATTGCTGGCTTTGTTGGGAACGGCAATGCTGGGCCTGACCCTCCTGTTGCAACTTCTGATCGCTGGAGGTGGAGTGCTCGAGCCGTCGCTGTGGGCGTGGGGATTGCACACGCTCGCTTGCCAGACCTTGGTGACGGGTGTTCTGGCACCGATGCTGGTGTCGCTTCAAATGCTGTTCTGGCGGCGCAGGGTGCCGATATGAGGAGACGCGAGCTGTTGCGACGAAGCTTTGGTGCCGCCCTTGCTGCAGGTCTGGCGGCCTGTGCTCGCAGCGTCAGCAGGCCTGAGTTGGACCTCTGGACGCTGCAGTTGGCACCAAAGTTCAATGCTTATTTCGCCGACGTTCTCGCACGGTGGCAACAGCTGAATCCCAAGGCTCCGGTTCGCTGGACCGATCTCCCCTGGGGCTCGGTGGAACGCAAATTGCTGGCGGCTGTTTTTGCACGCACCGCACCGGATCTGGTCAATCTCAATCCTCCTTTTGCGGCCAACCTGGCCAGCAAAGGCGGACTGACCGACCTCACACCTCTCCTGCCGGAGGGAGTGTCCGAGCAATATCTACCAACGGTCTGGTCTGCTTGCAGAGATCCCGATGCTGGGCAGATCGCCGTGCCCTGGTACCTCACAGTGCGCCTCAGCCTGGTGAATCGGCAGTTGCTGCAGGCAGCTGGGCTTGAAACACCCCCTATTCGATGGGAGCAGGTTCCGGCGTTTGCTCGCAGGATCCGTGAGCGCACCGGTCGCTATGGGCTCTTTGTTACGGCTGTTCCAGATGACTCGGCCGAACTGCTGGAAAGCCTGGTGCAGATGGGAGTGACGCTGCTGGATGCACGGCGTCGCGCGGCCTTCGCCACTGATGCCGGTCGCAAGGCCTTCCGCTTCTGGACAGCGATGTACCGCGAGGGTCTGCTGCCCCGGGAAGTGGTGAGCCAGGGCCAGAGACGGGCGATCGAGTTGTTTCAGAGCGGTGATCTTGCCCTTGCTGCAACCGGTGCAGAGTTTCTGCGCAGCATCCAGACCAACGCTCCAGGAGTGGCTGCTGTCACCGAAGCGCATCCGCCCCTCACCGGTGCTGATGAACGGGCCAATGTGGCGTTGATGACCCTGGCCGTACCGCGGCAGAGTTCACAACAGCGTGAGGCGCTGAGCTTGGCGCTGTACCTCACCAATGCCGAGCATCAGGCCCGCTTCGCAAAGGAAGCACGGGTTCTGCCTTCATCCCGTGAAGCCCTGGCCTTCATTCGTCAAGAGCTGGATAACGAGCAGCCTGCAACGGCGCCGGAGCAGCAGATTCGTCAGGCCCGTCGTTTGTCAGCGGAGATTCTTGAGCGAGCCGATGTGTTGGTGCCGGCATCGCCGGGAATTAAACGACTCCAGTCGATCGTTTACACCCAGCTGCAGCGGGCGATGCTGGGTCAGGTGGACAGTGACCAAGCCCTGCAGCAGGCGGCCCGTGAGTGGAATCAATATTCCGAGTCGCGCTGGCCCTAACCAACAGTCAAATTATTAAGACAATCTGAAAACAATGCCTCGCGAGTGTTGTTTTTGAGCGGTCAGGAAGTTCTGAACTGTATGGTTTCAACCTGTTAAGCCAGGACCATGGTCGGGGATCTCCCTATCCAACCCAAGGCCACGGTTCTGGTGGTGGACGACGAGGCAGCTGTTCGTCG
>CAJWZN010000096.1 GCA_913050105.1 uncultured Synechococcus sp. | reverse complement strand
TCCGCATCCGGGATCTGAGCCACCATCAGCCGCAGCCATTCCATGAGCTGCTCCAGTTGCTTCTCCATTGGGAGTACGCCGAGGCCCCTTGCCAACACTTTGTGCTGAATGCCACTGCCGGCCTGATACACAAGCCTCCCGTGCAGGTGCTGGGGCAGTCCCTGGCGTAGCAGGCGGAATGCCGGCTCCTCCATTGGAGTTTCCAGAACAATGTTTGGTTTCTCCGGTTTGATCCGGGCGAAACCGCAGCGCTTTGCAAGCAGTTTGAGCTCCATCAGTTGCAACAACGACACAACCGCCGCTGGCAGGGCGCCGTAGCGATCCGCCCACCCGGCTGCGAGTTCCACCAGAGTTTCCGCCGAGGTGCAATCCGCTGCTGCTCGATAGGCCGCAATCTTCTCGTCGGGTTCGGTGATCCAATCAGCAGGAACGAAAGCCGTGATTGGGAGGTCCACCTGTGTGTCTTCGACGATCGGGATGTCTTGTCCCTGAATCTCTGCCAGCGACTCCTGCAACATTTCCATGTAGAGATCAAACCCGATCGTTTCCATCTGGCCGCTTTGCTCCACGCCCAGAAGGTTGCCCACACCGCGAATTTCCATGTCGCGCATGGCGAGCTGATAACCGCTGCCCAGCTGCGCAAACTCCTGAATAGCGCGTAAGCGCTGCCGTGCTGCGTCGCTCAGTGATGCATTACCGGGATAAAACAGCCAGGCATGGGCCTGGATGCCGCTGCGTCCAACACGACCCCGCAGCTGATACAGCTGCGACAGTCCGAAACGTTGGGCGTCCTCGATCAGGATCGTGTTGACGCGAGGGATATCAAGCCCGCTTTCGACGATCGTTGTGCAAAGCATCACATCTGCTTCGCCTGCATTGAATGCCACCATCGCGCTTTCCAGTTCACCCTCGGCCATTTGGCCATGGGCCACCAACAGCTTCAGGCCTGGAAGCATCTCCCGCAGGCCAGCGGCGACCTCCTCGATTCCCTCCACCCTCGGCACCACATAAAACACCTGGCCACCTCGATCAAGTTCCTGTCGGATGGCACTGCGGACCGCTTCGGGGTCGAGGGCCGCAAGGTGTGTCTTGATCGGTCGACGCAGTGGAGGTGGTGTGGTGATCAGGCTCATTTCCCGCACACCCGAAAGACTCATGTAGAGCGTTCGCGGGATCGGAGTTGCCGACAACGTGAGCACATCCACGTCTTTTCGCAGCACCTTGATCTTTTCTTTCTGATTCACACCAAAGCGCTGCTCTTCATCCACGACCAACAGTCCGAGCTGTTGGAAACCAGCACCCTTACTGAGCAGTTGATGGGTACCAACAACGGCATCAATCGTGCCCCGCTTGAGGCCCTCAAGAATTGTTTTTCGCTCTGACGCCGTCCGAAAACGGTTCAACAACGCCACCTTGATCGGATAGGGAGCAAAGCGTTCCGACAACGTTCGCCAATGTTGTTGAGCCAGAACGGTTGTGGGGGCAAGCATGGCCACCTGTTTCCCGGCTGTGATCGCTTTGAAGATGGCTCGGATCGCCACTTCGGTCTTCCCGAAGCCGACATCTCCACAGACAAGCCGATCCATTGGCTCACCTCTCTCCATATCCCTTTTCACATCGGCTGTTGCCTTGAGCTGATCCGGCGTTGGTTCGTAAGGGAATGATTCCTCCAGTTCGCTCTGCCAGGGACCGTCATTGGGAAAGGCAAAACCGTTGGCCTGCTGGCGTTCGGCGTACAGCTTCACCAGATCAAGGGCCACCTTGCGAACAGCCTTCTTCGCTCGCTCCTTGGCTTTGCTCCAGGCGGTGCCGCCCATTTTGCTGAGCTGCGGAGGAGTTTCGCCGGTGGCGCGATATCGGCCAAGGCTCCCCAGCTGGTCTGCCGCAACGCGCAGGATTCCATCGGAGTACTGCACAACGAGGTAGTCGCGTACATCGCCAGAGATCGCCAGCTTCTCCATCGCTTTGAAGCAGCCGACACCATGGTTGCGATGGACAACGAAGTCGCCCGGACGCATCTTGTTCGGGTCAACGGTCCGGCTTGTGGCCTTGCGTCTTCGTCGGACATAGCCACTGGATCCGAGGGTCTGTTGGCCGAAGAATTCACGATCGGTGACCAGTGCGATGCGCCAGGCCGGGAGCTGGAAGCCTTCAAGTTCCGCCGTGCCAGTGGTTTTCAGCGCTACGGGGGTGTTCTGTTCAACCAGTTGTTTGATCGCTGGGCGATCGGCTGCATTGGGGATGAATCGACTGATGCAATCGTGTTCCTCCAAGAGAGCCACAGCACGGCTCGGCTGAGCTGATAAGAGCCAGACGGCTGTTCGATTTTTTTGAAATCCCTTGATCAGCTCGGCCTGCTTACCGAACTGGTTGGGATAGGCCGGCACAGGCCGACTGGCGAGATCAAAGCTGTTGGGATGGCTGTCTTCCTCGAGAAGTTCGGCCAAATCAAAGCCGCTGAAGCGATTGGTCTGGTCGTAGGCCTCTTCAATGCTTCGGTGCAGCTGAGGCGGCCAGAACTGATCGCGCTCCTTGTCGGAAAAGCCGCATTCAGCAGCAACCTCCCGGTGGTGAACAGTGGCGTGCTCAAGCCATTGCTGACCGTGGGCCAGCCCGTGCCTCTTCTCATCGATCACCACGGCTGTGCGCTGCGGCAGATAATCGAGCAAAGAAGCTGGTTGTGACCAGGCCATCCCCATCAGACGGCGCATCCCCTCCGGACATCCGCCTTCGAGCAATTCTTCAGTGGCTTGATCACCCAACAACCGCTCCACCCCATCGGGCATGGAATCTCTCAGGGCTTCAGCAATCAGAGGACCAAACCCTGTGGGTGTGAGGCGAAGCTGCTCAATTGGATCGAGAGAACGCTGGGTTGCCGGATCGAATTCCCTCAGTTTGTCCAGGTCCTCCCCGAAAAATTCGAGACGCACCGGCAGCTCGCTGCTGACAGGAAAAATGTCAACAATGTCGCCCCTTCGACTCCAGGTGCCTTCCTGATCAATGCTCGAGACCCGTACGTAGCCCAGTTGTGCCAGTGTTTCGCCGAGTTTTTCCAGATCGATCTCATCTCCTTTTCGCAGCGTGCGACAAATTCCCTTGAGTGCATCCGGCGGCGGCAGATGAGGTTGCAGACAGCGCTCAGTGGCAACAATGGCGTTGGATCTTGAAGCCGTTGGCTCACCAAGCAGGTCGCTCAGCACCTGCAGCTGCCCCCAGATAATTTCGCTGGTTGGGTCAAAGGGTTCATACGGGGACCCCTCGCTTGTGGGGTAGAGGCTGGTGCTCTTCCAACCCATCAGCTCGAGCAGGGAGGTCCAGCGTCCGGCCTCTTCAAGGGTCGGGACCACCACCAGAAGCGGTCGTTCATCGCGACTGGCCAAGGCACTGGCAACAAGGGCGCGACTCGCCCGACCGGCTCCCCGCATCAGCAAACGGTGCTCTCTGCCTGCACGCTCAAGCAGTTCCCCGGTGAGGGCTCCCTGCTGGAGCTGAGTCACCAAAGAACGCAGGGGCATCGGAAGCGCGACAGCGAGCAATGATCCTCGCAATCAGAGGGTGGCTGCTGCTGCACCTGAACGCGTTGGATACTTTCTTGCGAGGAGAAAAAGAGTTGGCTATGAGTACAGGTGTACGCACTCAGAGGCGTCAACAATGGCTGTGGATCAAGGCTCAGCGGCATCGGTTCATCAGGACCCTCCCTACCGCCACCTGCGTGCCGGTCACTTCGTGATCGTCGGAGGCGAACCAAGCGCATCAACAAGCTGGTGGATGGGCCAGGTTGTGTTTTGTGAGGGCCCTATCTCTGAAACGGCTCCCCATGCCTACTGCCAGCTGACAGATGTTGAAACCGGTCTCCAGAGATGGATCCAGGCCAAGGAAGTCACCCAAGTGATCTGGGCACTGGATGGCTGGCTTGATGCCCTCGAATCTGCTTGAGGACATGCCGCGTTTTCGCTGTGAAAGCTGTTGCTGTGGTCCAGCGATCGTGCTTCATCCTCCACGGGGAGCGACGCCTATCTGTTCAAGCTGCGGTACTCCGCTGACCCGTCAGCCCCTGGTGCGCCCCGTGGCATTTCTGGTGTTGATCGCCGTTGGAAGCGTGCTTGCACTCGGTTCATTTCCGCTCCTACTGGACCCGCGTCCCGACCTCGAACCAGGAGTTGAAGCCAAAGCATGATGAGGAAGGAACCCATCCAGGGATGAGAAGCCCGAAACCACGGATCGATGTCATCAGAACGCCAAGTCAAAATGGCGCTGTAGTGAAATGATTCCATGGCACTGGATCAACTCAAGGCTTTCATCTTGAAAATGCAGCAGGATGAACATCTCAAGCAGAGTGTTTTGGCTGCTTCAACAGCCGACGATGTATCCAAGATTGCTGTCGCGATGGGATATGAATTCAGTGGTGATGAATTGCTGCGCTTCAACGGGAACAAAGTGGGACAAGTAACTGTTATCAAGCCTGACCATCC
>CAJWZN010000095.1 GCA_913050105.1 uncultured Synechococcus sp. | reverse complement strand
CGAGCAACAGGTGCTGGTGTTGCCGATGGGGCCAGGGGTTCCCCTGGATGTCGATACTGCTGCTGCGGTGATCGAGCGGGTGCAGCTGCAGACTCTGGTGGTGACGGACCGCAGCCGTTGGCAGTTGTTGGATGCCGTGGTGGCGATCCCGCGACTGGACGCAGAAGCATGAATCTGATCCGTCACTATCGGAACGCAGGCTTTGAGGCAGTGGCCGATGCCGTGGCGGAGTTCTATGGCCGCCGTGAGGATCTTCGGCGCGCTGGGGTGGCCTTTGGCACCGATGAGGATGAACCGGCAAAACAGAGCACGGATATCAGCCTGGTGGCAATCGATCGCTCCGAACCGGAGTCCTTTGCTCTGGCGCAGTTGGTGTTGAGAGGGGTCACGGCTGGACTGGAGCGTTATCTGCAGGAGCGGCCGAAACTCAAGGAGTGCTGCCCGGACCAGAGCCTGTTTGTGAATCCGATTTTCAATCTTCAGCACTACGCCCCAGGTGAAGGCTTCAAGCGGTGGCACTGCGATTGGACCATCAGCGATGAGGCCACCGAACCCGTTCACCGCGTGCTCGCCTGGATTCTTTACTGCAACGACGTTGATGACGCCGGCACCGAATTCCACTGGCAGGATCACCATGAACCGGCGGAAAGGGGCAAGCTGCTGATCTTCCCCGCTGGCCCTTCTCACATTCACCGCGGCAGGGTGAGTGAATTGGACAGCAAGCTGATTGCCACCGGTTGGATCAATGCTGGACGGCAGGCTGACTACCTACGGCGCCTCGCCGGCTGACTCGGTCTTGTCCGCCTGGAGCTTGCTGGATGAGCCACCGATCCGCAGAGTCTCGTCCTTGGATGGAGGCCATTCCATGGGATAGACCTGTCGTTGAGGGAAGGGAATGCCAATGCCGTTCTTCTCAAAAGCCGTCCAGATCGCCTGGCGCAGATCGCTGCCCACGGCGAAGGCTTCAAGGGGGTTTCGAACCCAGAACAACAACTTGTAGTTGATTGAGGAGTCGGCGAAATCGATGGTGAATGCCGCAGGCGCCGGGTAGGGGAGAACTTTGTCGTGATCCTTCGCGAGTGCTTCAAGAATTTCGATCACCCGTTGGGGTTCGTGGTGGTAAGCCGCTCCAACAACAACGGCATCCCTGCGGGAGGTTTCTTCAGCGGTGTACGACTCAGCCTCCTGCGTAAAAAAATTCTGATTTGGAATCAGCAGTTCAGCTCCATCCCGGCCGCGGCGCAATTGGGTGGCCCGCAAACCCAGCTTTCGCACCGTGCAGGGATCACCGTTGATCATCAGGATTTCACCGGGGCGAACGGACCCTTCGAACAGCAGCCAGAGGCTGCTGATGAAGTTGGAGATGATCTCTTTGATGCCAAAGCCGATGCCCACTGAGAGGCCACCGGCCACAGCCACCAAAGCGGTTCCGTTGATGCCGACGTAATACGCAACCCCCATGACCCCGATCGCGATCACCGAGTACTGGACAATCACTTCGAGAGCCCGTTGCCTCTGGGGCTTCAGACCCAGGAAAAAGCCCCCAAGCCAGGCCACAAGAGCTGCAGGCCTGCGGGCGTAGGCCGTAATCAGATATGTGATCACCATTGCTGTGAGCAGCTTGCCCACGGTGAGGGTCACTCCGAAGACTTCTCCCAGTTCAATGATCGAGAGGGATTCGCGGCTGCCCAGGATCTGGAAGAAGCTGATCACTGTGAAGACCACCAGCACCGGTCGGAACAGCGCTTGATCAAGCTGCTCAACAGGAAGTTTCGGGAAGCGCCGCTTCAACAGGAGATTGGTTGGTTTAATCAACCGCCAGATCAGCCAGATCAGGGCCAGGTATTGCAGGTAGCCACCAGGAACACCAATCCACTTCATCACCATCCCCAGCAGAATCAAAAGCCCTGGAGTGATCAGGTGCGACACGCTGATGAGGAATTCGGAATGCACCTTTCTGGTCCATCGACTCTTCTTATCCGCAATGACTGCGATGACCACAATGGCCACCTGCACCAGGACCGCGGTGCGTTGGAGATAGCCCAACCACGTGATCAGTTCCCGGCTCAGAGCTTCAATCATCAGCGCGTTTCCTTCAGGTCCTGGAGGATTTGTTCGGTGCTCTCTTTCGGCGTGCGGACGTCATAAATGGTGTCGAGCAAAGCGTCGGAAATCGTGTCGTAGCTCATCTGATCTCGGAAGATTCGAGCCTTGACTCGCACTTTTCCCGTGGGCTGTTCGTCGTTTTGGATGTAATTGTTCAGGGCTTCGCTTCCTCCAGGAATTTTCGAAGCAACAATGGCAGCGGCTTTTTGGCTCACGGGCATCGAGCTGGCGCTCATCAGTGCATAGGTTTTCTGCGCCCAGGGCTTGGTGATGAACTTCAGCATCACCAGGGCTTTGCGCCTTTGCAGCTGACTGGAGTTCCGCCCCAGTACCCAGACCTCCAGCCGGGTTGATGCCTTGCGGTGTTGAACGGGGCCCTGTGGAAGCGCTGCGATGCCGAGGTTGTCGCCCATTTTCGATCTCAGTCGCTTCAGGTTGCTGCTCCAGCAGGTGATCCAATCCAATTCGCCCTTGATCAAGCCCTGCCGCAGTTCTCGTTGCGTGTTCAGAAATCGGATGTTCTGCTGATAGCTGGATCCCACCAACCAGTGCAGCCAGGACGTGACCCTGGCACGACTTGTCTCGTCGATGGAGGAACCATCCATGGCCGCTTGAAAAGCAGGAGTGGCGTTGAAGGCTTCGGCACTCCAGAACAGGTCTTTGAGTTGAATGGCCATGCCGAACGTGGCATCGTCGCTGGACTGAGCCAGCTCTTGCAGGTTGCCCGGCGGTTTGGCCAGACGGCTCTTGTTGAAGCAGGCGAGCTGCACGAATTGATTGACGGGGCGACCCACTAGGGCACCGTCTTTTGCGGTGACGAGATCGAGGAGGCTTTGCGGCGTGTCCTGGCGGTCCTGCTCCGTGAGCTGGATCGGATCAATCAGCTTTTGATCGTAGAGATCCAAGGCTGTTTCGCTGTCGGTGATGATCAGGTCCGGGCCAAAACCACTCTCCGTCCGCTGACGGATGTGCTGTACAAAATTCCTGCTGGTGAACAGGGTCAGCTGGGGATGAATTTGTGGGTCCAGGTCACGGATCTGTCGGAACACCAGATCTGAGATGTCCGTCAGTTGCTCGTAGTCATCACTGGTGATGCCTTCGCTGCTTTCGATGGTGCGGACGATGTCGACCACTGCAGGCCCTTCTATTCCGGCGCAACCACTCAGCAGACAGCAAGCCAGGCCCGCGAACAAGGATCGATTCAACGCAGCGTTCATGGTTTCCCAGACATTTGCCGACCTTAGGGAGGGTCGGCAAGGACGGCAGGTTCTTTTGCGAGCATGGCCGGATTGACTTGCAGCTTTCCGTGCCCGAACTGGCCAAGACTTACGACCCCGTTGGTACGGAAGCTCGTTGGCAGCAGGCCTGGGAGGACCAGGGAGCCTTTCATCCCGATCCGCACGCGCCTGGAGATCCGTTTTCGGTGGTGATACCGCCGCCGAACGTCACCGGCAGCCTGCACATGGGGCATGCCTTCAACACGGCCCTCATTGACACGATCGTGCGCTATCAGCGCCTGGCCGGAAAGAACGTGCTCTGCCTGCCGGGTACTGATCACGCTTCGATCGCGGTTCAGACGATCCTCGAGAAGCAGCTCAAGCAAGAGGGCAAGACCCGCCAGGACCTCGGCCGCGAAGCCTTTCTCGAGCGGGCTTGGCAGTGGAAGGCTGAGAGCGGTGGACGCATCGTTGGTCAGCTGCGGCGCCTGGGCTATTCAGTTGATTGGAAGCGACAGCGCTTCACCCTGGATGAGGGCCTCAGTGAGGCAGTGAAGGAGGCCTTCGTTCGGTTGCACGAGCAAGGTCTGATCTATCGCGGCGAATACCTGGTGAACTGGTGTCCCGCCTCCGGTTCAGCCGTGAGCGACCTGGAGGTGGAGATGAAGGAGGTGGATGGTCATCTCTGGCATTTTCGTTATCCGCTCAGCAGCGGTGACGGTTTCCTTGAGGTGGCCACCACCAGGCCCGAAACCATGCTCGGTGATACAGCTGTGGCTGTGAATCCCACCGATGAGCGTTATGCCCATCTGGTGGGCCAGACCCTCACGCTGCCGTTTGTGGGTCGCGAGATTCCGATCGTGGCCGACGACCACGTGGAGAAGGATTTCGGCACCGGTTGCGTCAAGGTGACGCCGGCTCACGACCCCAATGACTTCGCCATCGGTCAGCGCCACGGTTTGCCCCAGATCACGGTGATGCGTAAGAACGGCACGATGAACAAGGAGGCGGGCCAGTTCGAGGGGCTGGATCGCTTCGAAGCTCGTCAAGCCGTCGTGGCTGGTCTGGATGAGCTGGGCCTTCTGGTGAAGGTGGAGGACTACCGCCACAGCGTTCCCTATTCCGATCGCGGCAAGGTGCCGGTGGAGCCCCTGCTCTCAACGCAGTGGTTCGTGAAGACGGAGC
>CAJWZN010000094.1 GCA_913050105.1 uncultured Synechococcus sp. | reverse complement strand
ACGTGCAGAAGCTGACCTTCGACAGCTATCTCTACAAAAGGGTGGTGTTGATGAATCCATGGCAGCAGATCAAGCTGACCCTTCGAACGTTCGGAAGTCTGGTCCGCGGTACGGCACTGGCACCTTCCGGATACAACCCAGTGCCGTCAGCCGTTGGACGTTCAGACGGCGATTTCCTGGCGGAGGAAGCTGCCCAGGCCGTGAAGGCCCAGGCAAAAAAAGATGAGAAAGCCGGCGTCAGCTGACGACTGCTTTCTCATCTGAACTACTGACCCTGCTCCCGGGCAGCACCCGCGGCATCCTTCAGACGCTCGATTCCCCGCTCCAGGTTCCGACCTGGGGCGGTTTCTCTTTTTGTTGTGGACCAGACATTGATCGCGTAAATAACGGATCCTGCGATCAGAAGGGCTGCCAAAACCGTTGCCAATCCTCCGCTTCCCTGTCGGATGACGACCGGTGGCTGCTGAATCTGAGGTTCCTGGTCTGAATCAGGACGTTGTTCGTCAGTCAACACCATGCAATCAAGGCACTAACGGAATAGCTGGATCACATCCGAGCGTCAGCCTTCAGGCCTGAATCAGGTCAAATTGTCCCAGCACGGTGGCTTGATTGCGCAGAACCGCCAACAGATTCAGACGGTTGCGTCTCAGCTCAGGATCGTCGGCCATCACCATCACGCTGTTTTCACCATCGAAAAACGATTCAAGAACAGGGGTGGCCTGCACCAGGGACTCTGAAAGTTCGGCGTACCGCCGTTCCGATGCCAGCGGCTGCAGCTTGTTGAGAACATCGAACATTCCCTGTTCGCTGCTGGATTCAAATCGCTGCGGATCCACAACGCCGACAACAGACAGGGTGTATTCATCGAGATCAGCCTTGGCTGCAAGTCGAGCTGCACGCTGCACAACGGCTTGCAAGGCTTCCAGACGATCGTTGCGCCGCAGGCTGGACAAGAGCTGAATCCGATCCTGTACATCGATCGGATCCACCAAAAGTCGTTCGGGAGCAATCGTCTCCCCAGCCACCGCCTGGACGAGATCAGGCGCATGGCCATCCTCCTCCAGTTGAGACACGATTCTCTGGCGGAGCAAGAGGGTCAGATCCTCAAGCAGCTGATTGCGATCAACTGCAAATGCCGGGAACCGATCAGCCCACTCATCCACGGTCCTCGAGAGCAGACTCTGGAGGTCCATCCTCCAGCCACGATCCCAAAGGATCAGCATCAGTCCGTTACCGGCACGGCGCAGGGCGTAGGGATCGGAAGATCCTGTGGGTCGCTCACCCTTGGCATAGATGCTGAGCAGCAGTTCCAGACGCTCGGCAAGTGCCACGACAGCGCCTGCATCGCTGCCCGGCAGACGATCTCCGGCCCCGCGCGGCAGATAGTGCTCCACCACGGCCAGAGCGGTTTCACGGGATTCGCCTTCCTCCAGCAGATACTTGCCACCCATTAACCCCTGGAGCTCTGGGAATTCACCGACCATCTGGCTCACCAGATCGTGTTTGCAGAGATGGGCGGCGCGCAGTGCAGCCTTCGTCTGAGCCGCGTCAGGTTTCAGCTGCTCCAGCAGCAATTGAGTGATCCGCTCGATGCGATCACAGCGATCCCGAAGGCTGCCAAGACCCTCCGCAAAGGTGACCCGCGACAGTGCATCACGACGACTTTCGCTGGGCTGACGGCGATCGACACCGAGGAAAAATTCGGCGTCGGCAAGACGGGCACCCAGCACCCGTTCGTTGCCTCTGGTGATCAGATCAGATGCTGCCTCAAGGCCATTGCCCACCACCAGAAATTCAGGCCTGAGCACCGCAGAAGCGTCGAGCTGGAGGGGATCAGGGTCACCATCGGTCAGTTCCAGGGGCACATAGCGCTGATGGGCCTGCATCACTGTGCTGATCACTTCCGGTGGCAGTCCGAGATATTGATCAGCAATGCGTCCCTGAAGGATTCGGGGTGACTCGACCAGATCGACCAACTCCTTGAACAATTTCGGCGGACAGTTCGGGCGAGCCCCGAGTTCTGCACAGGCCGTATCGATCGCTTCCCGAATCAGCATTGATCGACGGTGACGATCGACGATCACTCCTGCAGCTTCAAGGGTGGGCAGAAATTCATCGGCATCCGAAATGTGCAGGGGAGCATCGCTGTGGAGGCGATGGCCACGGCTGGTGCGGCCGCTGCACAGTGGAGGATCGGCATCATTCATTTCCACAGGCACGAGTGAGCTGCCCAGGAGGGCAACCAGCCAGCGGATCGGGCGACTGAAACGTTGGTTTCCGATGCCCCAGCGCATGAATCGACGCCCCTGCAAAGCATTGATCCAGGCGGGGATCATCGTCTGCAACAGATCTGTGCTGGCTTGACCTGCGGTGTGAACAGTGGCGAAAACACAGGGTCCCTTGGGACTGTCGCGAATCTCAAGCGACTCAGGGGGGACTCCGCAGCGTTTGGCGAAGCCGATTGCTGCCTGAGTTGGAACACCGTCCTTGAACGCCTGAGAAGCGGGTGGACCCTTGCGTTCCTCAGTCAGGTCCGGCTGGCGATCGACCAGGGCATCAACACGCACCACAAGCCTCCTGGGGGTGCCTGTGACGTGCACATCTCCGTGATGGAGACGCTGTTCATTGAGATCCTTTTCAACTACAAGCTTCAGCTGGTCGAGTGCCTGGCAGGCGAAATCAGCCGGCAGCTCTTCGGTACCGATCTCAAGAAGAAAGGTGGCAGTCACGGCGTCAACACAACCGCCGGCGACTTTATTGGAAGCCGTTTCGCTACCTTCAAATGACTCCTTCTTATCAGGGTGATCCGAGGCTCTGTGGCAGCGACAGACGACACCAACCAGACCCTCCCCAAAGCTGAACAGCGCAAGCTCGACAGCACGCATCTGCGTGAACCGCTGCTGACGGAACTCGCCAATGAAGAAATCCGCTTCACGGAAGATGCGGTACAGCTGCTGAAGTTCCACGGCAGCTACCAGCAGAACCATCGCGAATTGCGCAAGTCCGACAAGGTGCGCTGCTGGCAGATGATGCTGCGTCTGCGCAACCCGGGAGGTCGGGTTCCAGCACAGCTGTTCATCGCTCTGGATGACCTGTCCAATCGACTGGGGGATGGAACCCTCCGAACCACCACCCGTCAGGCCTTTCAGATGCATGGCATCCCGAAGGCCAATCTCAAGGAGGTGATCGGAACGATCGTGCGCAACCTGGGATCCACCCTGGCGGCATGCGGCGACATCAACCGAAATGTGATGGCACCGCCGGCACCCTTCGAGAAGGGCGGCTACCCGGCGGCCCGTCAACTGGCTGATGACATCGCTGATCTGCTTAGCCCTGAAGCCGCAGAGGGCTCCTATCTCGACATGTGGGTCGATGGCGACCTGAGTTACCGGTTCAAGCCTTCACGGGCTGTGCGTCAGGCCCGCCAGCGGCAATCACAGGGTGGTGTGTTCTCCGGAAGCACGGATGAGCCTCTCTACGGAGACACCTACCTGCCCAGAAAGTTCAAGGTTGCTGTCACGGTCCCCGGTGACAACTCTGTCGACCTGCTGACACAGGACATCGGGCTGGTGGCATTCACCGACCCTTCAGGAACTCTGAGGGGTTGCAACGTCTATGTCGGTGGTGGCATGGGACGGACCCACAACAAGGAGGAGACTTTCGCTCGAACCGCCGATCCTCTGGGTTATGTGAAAGCTGCCGACATCCTTGACGTGGTGCAGGCAATCCTCGCGCTGCAACGCGATCACGGAGACAGGGAGGTGCGCAAACACTCCCGGATGAAGTATCTGCTTCATGACCGAGGCATCCAGTGGTTTCGCGACATCCTCCGAAAGGACTACTTCCATGGTGAGCTCAAGGGTTTGCGCAATGAGCCCAAACCCAAATTGCTCGATTACCTCGGCTGGCACCGCCAGAAGGCCGGACTGTGGTTCGTCGGCTTGCCGTTGATGTGCGGCCGCCTTGAAGGTGATTTGAAAAAGGGCCTCCGTCATCTGGTTGAGACCTATCAGCTGGAAATCAGGCTGACCGCGAACCAGGATCTGCTTCTCTGCAATATCGGTTCCGCCCAGCGCGCCACGATCCGGGAAGCTCTGGCAGGGCTCGGTTTCGATGTTGCTGTTGAGCCGTCCCCTCTCGCAAGGCATGCCATTGCCTGCCCGGCATTGCCCACCTGCGGTTTGGCGATCACCGAATCGGAGCGAATTCTCCCCGATGTGATCGATCGGTTGGATGCCCAGTTACGTCGCCTTGAGATCGAGAAGTCTCTGCTGGTGCGCATGACGGGATGTCCCAATGGATGCGCCAGGCCGTACATGGCCGAACTCGGCTTGGTCGGAAATGGCCTCAATCAGTACCAGCTCTGGCTTGGTGGTACGCCGAATCTGCAGCGCCTGGCGCGTCCGTATCTGGAGAAGCTGCCTCTTGCCGACCTCGAGAAGCGTCTCGAACCGTTGCTGATCAGCTGGAAGTCGGCGGGTGGTCGTCGCAGCTTTGGTGATCACATTGAAAAGCTGGGCGATCAGGCGGTCAACGACCTGTTGTCAGCTTCGGCATAGATCGCCGTTGATTGTCCGCTTCTCCAGGCCCAAAGCTGGTCTCCGTGGCTGAAGTGCCACCACTCATTCGGGTGCTGCGCAAATCCGGCTGCGCTCATCACGGATCGCAGAAGGCAGCGACGCTTGTGCCAGATCGCCTGGTCGGTT
>CAJWZN010000093.1 GCA_913050105.1 uncultured Synechococcus sp. | reverse complement strand
CTTCCGACACGCAGATTTGGCCGGACTGAACTGCAGATTCCTCTTCTCTCACTTGGGGGAATGCGCTTTCAGCAGAGCTGGACCGATCTCCCGTCTACCGACATCAGTACGGAATCTCAGCTCAACCTGGAAGCAACATTGCAACAGGCTGTTGGCCATGGATTCCATCATGTGGAAACCGCACGCCACTACGGCAGTTCCGAGCGTCAGCTCGGTTGGGCACTACCTCGCTGTGAGGACTCCAGCCGAATCCTGCAAAGCAAGGTTCCTCCCCGGGAGGATCCTGATGCTTTTGAGGCTGAGTTGAATTTGAGCTTCAAACGGCTCAACTGCCGTCGCCTTGATCTTCTGGGGATCCATGGCATCAACCTGCCGGAGCATCTGCATCAGACACTTCGGCCTGGTGGCTGCATGGATGTCGTTCGTCGCTGGCAAGCCGAGGGAAGAATCGGTCATGTGGGTTTCTCAACCCATGGTCCGACGGATCTGATCACAGCCAGCTGCAACAGCGGCGCCTTCGACTACGTGAATCTGCACTGGTATTTCATCCGTCAGGACAACGACCCGTCGCTCGAGGCAGCCCGTGCACAAGACATGGGCGTGTTCATCATCAGCCCCACAGATAAAGGTGGGCATCTGCACAGCCCTTCCCAGCGTTTGCTTGAGCTTTGCGCCCCGTTGCACCCGATCGTGTTCAACGATCTGTTCTGTCTCAAGGATCCAAGGGTCCACACCATCAGCGTGGGAGCCTCGCGCCCGGAGGATCTTGATCTGCATCTCGAGGCTGTGTCGCTGCTCGAGGATGCTTCAACTCTGATTGCTCCAGTGCAGGAGCGGCTCCATCTGGCAGCAGCAGAAGCGCTTGGACTCGACTGGCTCGGTAGCTGGCGCCAAGGATTGCCCTCCTGGCAGGACACGCCAGGTGAGATCAATCTGCCGGTGCTGCTATGGCTGCATAACCTTCTGGAGGCTTGGGATCTCGAGAGCTATGCCCGAGCCAGATACCGATTGCTGGGCAGTGGAGGCCATTGGTTCGCAGGTTCCAACGCCGATGCCCTCGGAGACACCATTGATGACGCTCAGCTCCTGAACGTATTGGGGAACAGTCCATGGCGTGATCGCATTCCTGGGATTCTCCGAACGCTCAAAGTCAGGCTGGCGGGTGAATCTCAGATGCGTCTGAGCAGCGCCTAAAACCATGTCTCGTGCTCATCCTTGACCCAAGGGTTGCCTGCTTGGGATCCCAACGGCTCTGGGATAGTTCGCTGGGCAGCGATTCTGTTGGCGCAGTCTGAGCAGATGCCGGGTCCCCCGATCAGCTGGTAGTTGGCACATGTTTTTCGACGCAAGTTGAGCCTGAAGTGGTTTCAGCGCGCGTTGAAGCTGTTTCGTGTCGGCTTGCTCCCACTGGCCTCTGTAGAGCAAAGCCTCTCCCTTCGGCTTCAGCAGTGGCACCAGGTATTCGGCCACGACTGGGGCAGCGGCCACAGCACGAGCCATGGCTAGATCGAAACTGGCCCGCAGGGTCGGGTCATGTCCAGCGGTTTCGATTCGATCGGTGATTACCCGCACGCGTTTCTGCAGGCCGATGCTCTGTGCCATTGCCTCTACAGCAGCGGTTTTGCGTCCAACCGAATCCAGCAGAGTGATATGTGTTTGCGGTAGGGCGATCGCCACGGCCAGGCCCGGAAAGCCTCCACCGGTGCCCACGTCAATGGCGATTCGCTGTAGTTCAGGAGTTTTCAGTTCCGCTTGAAGGGGCCAAAGACTGTCAAAAACCTGGTTGATCCAGTAGTCGTCTCCCTCCACAAGTCGGGTGAGATTCACCCGCTGGTTCCAGCGGCGCAGTTGATCCTGAAGTGCCAGCAGCTGTTGCTGCTGCTCCAGTGTTGGCGCCCAGCCGATCCTGCCCCAAAAATCTGCTCCCGGGACGGAGTCGGGCATGGATATCGCGGCGACTGTTTATAGGATGAATGACCGGGTGTTCGGAGTGCCCCAGAGAGAGCTCAGCCATTACGAGCGACTGGAGGTTTCCCCTCAAGCCGATTCCGAAGTTCTCCGGCAGGCTTTTCGTCGTCTCAGTAAAACCCTGCACCCCGACACCACGAGCCGTCCTGCATCTGAAGCTGCAAGGGATTTTCAGCTTCTGCGTGAGTCCTATGACCTCCTGACGGATCCAGAGCGCCGTCGCCGCTACGACGTTCAGTTGCAGCAGAACATGCAACAGGGACTGAAGTCTCGTGCTGTTCCGTCGGTGTTGCCGACGAACAGCAGTTGGAATGGCATCGGTGAGCGACGGCCTCTGTCTGGAGGTGAATGGTTCGCACTGTTGCTGCTGGGGTTGGCCTTGCTGCTGAGCCTGGTGCTCGGACTTGGTGTTGCGGGGGTTCAGGGGCGAGCCTGGCAGGTATCTCCCGATTGGCTGTCCAATGTCGCTGCTCCCACCGCCGACCACGCCGTTGAATCAGCACTCCCTGAGGGCTCTTGAGGAATGGCTGCTGAACCTGGGGGCTGAACCGATCGATGGGGATCGATGCCGCTGGTCTCTGGTGACGGAGGCCTGGACAGCGGAACTGCGGCTCGAACGCGAGGATCTTGTGGTGGTCTGGGACGACTCCGTCGCTGCCGGTTCACCGTGCTCCCTTCCCTATGGACTGTCGAGGCAGGATGTGACCTCAGCCATTCAGGCTGGCCCTTAGGTCTCAAGAGCATCGAGAGCAGTGTGGATGGCGCTGTAGCAGCGTTCCAGCTGTTCATCCGTGATGCACAGCGGGGGGAGCAGGTACACCACCTGGCCGAGGGGACGCAGGAAAACCCCGTGCTCCATGGCGATCCTCTTGATCGTCGGCCCTGCTGGATTCAGATATCCCGAGTCGCCTGTCACGGCAACATCGAACGCTGCAACGGTGCCTGTAAGCCGGCAACGGGTCACCCGCTGATGATGCTGCAGCACCTCCAGATGCGGTCGGTGTCGCTGCTCGAAGTTCAGAAAGGCGTTTGGCGATGCTTCGAGAAGATTCAGACTTGCGTTGGCTGCCGCACAGCCCAGCGGGTTGGCAGTGAAACTGTGCCCATGCCACAAGGTGAGTGAGGGGTCATCTCCAACGAAGGCCGAGAAGACCCGCTCGCTGGCCATGGTCACACCCATGGGCAGGCAGCCTCCGGTCAGCCCCTTTGAAAGTGCCATCAGGTCCGGTTGGATTCCGGCTCGACGTGAGGCAAACCAATCACCGCAGCGCCCGAATCCCGTCAGCACTTCATCCGCGATCAGCAGCGCTCCGGCCTGATGGACCCTGGCCGCCACCGCCTGCAGAAACTCCGGACGCACCATCGTCATGCCTCCTGCCCCCTGCAGCAGGGGTTCGAGGATCACGGCAGCTGTCGGTGTTTCAAGGGTCTGCTCCAGCACCGTCAGAGCGGCCTGTTCCTTTGCGTTGACATCGCTGTCCAGCCACCATGTGGCAGGCCAGGGCACCCGAGCTACAGGAAACAGTTTGTCTTCGAAGGGTTCACTGAACAAATTGCGCTCCCCCACGGCCATTGCCCCGAAGGTGTCGCCGTGATAAGCCCCATCGAAAGCCACGATCTGGTGACGTTGTTCCCCCTGGTTCACCCACCACTGACAAGCGATCTTCAACGCCACTTCAACGGCCGTTGATCCGTTGTCTGAGAAGAAAAGCCGTTGAAGCCCGGTGATGGCACTGAGTCGTTCACCGAGTCGTTCAGCCGGTTCATGGGTGAAGTCCGCGAAGATCACCTGTTCGAGTCGGGCCGCCTGATCGGCGATCGCCTTTGCCATCACCGGATGGCCATGGCCATGCAATGTGACCCACCAGCTGCTGATGGCGTCGATCAGGGGCTGGCCCTGTTCTCGGTGCAGCAGTGCACCTTCACCGGAGATCACCCGCTGCGGTGGAGGGGCAGATGCGAGCTGAGTGAATGGTGGCCACAGGTTTGGGTGCCGGGATGGATCAGCCGTTTTGCCCATGACATCCCTTGCTGCTGTTGTCATATTGAAACCCCGTGCAGCCCCGGTTGCCCGATGGCCACGATGCGAGCAAGACGCCTCTCCAATCGATTTTTTTCATCAGCCCGGGATTTGCCATCACCTCGTGCTGGACAGCAGCACCGCAGTGAGATGTTCTCAGAGGGCTGCTGGCACTCCATCCGAGCGTCGCTGGAGATGCGGGGTTGGTCCCCGATGCATATCGAACTGATTCACAATCAACTGCGCCAGGGTTGGCCACTGTCCCTGGCCGTTCGTCAGGTTTCCATTCGCCTCGGAACCTGTCCGATGCGCTCGAAGTCCTTGGGTTGACTCAATCGCAGGCGTCGCTGTGAGGCCCTGCGATGGAGTCGACCGTGTCGCAGGTCAGCTTGCGCATCAGGTCGCGTTCCACATCGGTGAACAGCACAAGGATGACGGTGCAGGTCAAGGTCAACACCACATAAATCAAGGGCTGCCGGTTTGATTTCACTGCGGTGTCCCCAGAGCTTTGCGGATTGCGCCACTCAGATTCTGACGGCTCCACTCGTGCTCGAGGGCGTCGGCAGTGAGCGGCTGCAGCGGGGGCAAGTGGCCCAGCACGGCGACATCACCAAACTGTTCAAGCGTGGTTGGATTGTCAGCATGGGGCGGTCCGTTGAGGATCAATCCCAGCACCCTGATCTGGCGTTTTCGGAGAGCCTCCAGGCTCAGCAGAGTGTGATTGAGCGTGCCGAGTCCGCTGCGGGCAACCAGCACCAC
>CAJWZN010000092.1 GCA_913050105.1 uncultured Synechococcus sp. | reverse complement strand
GAGCGAAGACGACATCGCCGAGGTGATCGCGAAGTGGACCGGTATCCCGGTGGCCCGGCTGGTACAGAGCGAAATGGAAAAACTGCTTCAGTTGGAGGAGGATCTCCATCAGCGGGTGATTGGACAGAACCAGGCGGTCACTGCAGTTGCCGATGCGATCCAGCGCTCAAGAGCAGGCCTGAGCGATCCCAACCGACCCATCGCCAGTTTCCTGTTCCTGGGCCCCACCGGGGTTGGCAAAACAGAGCTCTCCAAAGCTTTGGCCAACCGCCTCTTCGACAGTGACGATGCATCGGTGCGCATCGACATGTCCGAGTACATGGAGAAGCACACCGTCAGCCGGCTGATCGGTGCGCCCCCCGGCTACGTCGGCTACGAAGCCGGGGGTCAGCTCACTGAGGCGATCCGGCGCAGGCCCTACGCCGTGATCCTGTTCGACGAGGTGGAGAAAGCCCACCCCGATGTGTTCAACGTGATGCTGCAGATCCTTGATGACGGACGCGTCACCGACGGGCAGGGCCGCACCGTGGATTTCACCAACACCGTGCTGATCCTGACCAGCAACATCGGCAGCCAGTCGATCCTGGAGCTGGCGGGGGATCCAGACCAGCACGCGGCCATGGAAGAAAGGGTCAACCAGGCCCTGCAGGCCCAGTTCCGACCCGAATTCCTCAACCGACTGGACGATCGGATCATCTTTCAAAGCCTGAATCAGTCCGAATTGCGCCGGATCGTCGACCTGCAAGTGGATCGCCTGCGCAGTCGTCTGGAACAACGCAAGCTGGATCTCAGCCTCAGCGACGAGGCGGCGGATTGGCTGGCGAGCGTGGGATATGACCCGATGTTCGGAGCCAGACCGCTCAAGCGGGCGATCCAACGTGAGCTGGAGACCCCGATTGCCAAGGCGATCCTCTCGGGACGAGTGTTGGAGGGAGACACCGTGCGCGTTGATATGCAGGACGAACGACTCTCAATCTGCTGAGGACATCTCAGCGCGGGAGACCATCAGGAGAACGGCAACCGCCAGCATGTGAGCCAGGATCACAAGCTCAAAACGGTCGGTGCCATGGAGGCCGAACGCGATCGCCAAGGCCGGGTTGTAGTTGCCGGACTGGGTCAGCCCCCCCAACAGCACCAGAACGCTGAGGCCAGCTCCGATCACCAGGCCTGACATCGGTTGGGCAAACGGACAGATCTTGCCTTCATTGCTCCAACGCAGGATCAAAGCGAACAGCACCGCACTGAACACGAGCTCGGAGGGCAACCCCCCGAGCTGCACAGCGTCCGGTACCGCTCCCGGGGGATTGAGACCAAGGCCGATCCAGGCACCAACAATCTGAGCGAGTACGTAGGACCCGATCTCAACCAGCCCGGCTCTTGTGGTGAAGGCCTTCAACCCGAAGCGTTGGTGGTTGAGCAGCAGCGTTACGGCAGGGTTGAAGTGGGCGCCACTGAAACGTCCGAGCAGATGAATCAAGAGAGCCAGGCAAAGGCCGATGGAAAGCGCCTGTTCAAAGCCGTTGAACTCGGTACTGCTGAGTCGACCGACCGTGAACGCCAAAAAACCCGTCCCCAGGGCCTCAAGTGCACTCCGCTGGAGCAAAGAAAGCGTCATGAGCTGATTGAGGGTTCTCCCGACAACTCAAACCAGGGTGGCAAGCGATGCACCACTCCACCATTCCTGGAATTCTCACGGGCTTCCACGGCCCAGCAACAGGTGCGGCCTCCATCTCGCTCCTGCAGCAACACATTGGCCCACTCCCACACCAGAGCTGCGGTGGCCTCCATTCCAACGTTCTCCATCACCCGCAAATCAATCGCACCTAGGGCATGCAGGCGCTGCCATTCGTCCATGAGCGGATCATCGGCATTCACCAGAAAGGTGTGATCGAACTGCTCACGCAGCTGCTGATCCAGAGGACGCAAGCTGGAGAAGTCGACCACGAAGCCACAGTCATCAAGCTCCGTTGCTGCAAACCACAGGGTGAAACTGCGGCTGTAGCCATGCACGAACCGGCAGTGGCCGGGATGGCGCCACTGCCGGTGGCAGCAGGGATAGCCCTCAAAAAGCTTGCTGCAGCTGAAAGTTGTGGGGGGGTGAAGCACGCTGTACTGCAAAGAACCAGGTGAAACGTTGCGGGAGGATCAGGAGCACTGACCGTGAAACCGAGGACTGATGCAGCCTCTCAGCCCCGCCTTCATCGACAAGCTCCGTTTTAACGAAGCTGGCCTCATCCCAGCCATTGCCCAGGACTGGCTGGATGGGGCGGTGTTGATGGTGGCCTGGATGAACCGCGAGGCGATCGAATGCACGTTGCGCACCAACGAAGTGCACTACTGGAGTCGATCGCGTCAGGAGCTGTGGCACAAAGGCGCCACCAGCGGCCACACCCAGACGATGCGCGAACTTCGCTATGACTGCGACGCGGATGTGCTTCTGGTGACGATCGAGCAGACCGGAGATGTGGCCTGCCACACCGGTGCTCGCAGCTGCTTCTACGAAGGTGGCGATCAACGCACTCCAGGTGGCAACGACGCGCCACCACCACCGGCAGATGCCTGCACCGAACTGTTTCGGGTGATCGAGAAGCGGCGTGAACGTCCGGAAGAGGGCAGCTACACCAACAAGCTGCTGGCCGGAGGAGACAACAGCATCCTCAAGAAGATCGGCGAAGAAAGTGCCGAATTCGTGATGGCCTGCAAAGACGACAACGCTGATGAGATCGCCGGCGAAGCCGCCGACATTCTTTTCCACATGCAAGTGGCACTCACGCATCACGGTGTGAGTTGGCGAAAGGTGCAGGAGGTCCTGGCGGCCCGTCGCGGAGCTCCACGCCGCCACTGATCCCCGCTTGCGCTCAGGGAAGGCAGCTGTTGTTGCTGGCAATGTCCACGAGGTCACCCAGATTCAACCGATCCAGCAGAACGTCCATGGTGAAGCGGCCGGCATTGATGCAGCCCCCGGTGACCGCCTGACCGATGCGGCTCTGGTCATTGCTGCCGTGGATGGCGAAGCTGTACCAGCGGAAGGTCCCGTCGTAAGTGTTGAACTCGAACGGTTGATCAGTCAGCGGGACTGGCTCGAGGCTGATGTATCCGGTCCCGTACTCACCTGTCTCGCCATCGCCCTTGAAATCGATGGAATTCATGTTGCTGAACAGGGTGCTGCGCAGCTCGGCTTCTGTTCGTCCTGAGCGCCCCACCAGCTCAGGATCCATCTCAAATCGACCCTCGCTCAGAATCGCATTCACCCGGAAAAGTCCCAGCGGTGTCACCCCCTCCTGAAACCGGCTTCCGGCACAGGCAATTCCGTTGCGGCCCTGCCCCACACTGAACCGCAGCGGTTCTTTCGGACGTTGCAAAAGACCAAAACTGGCTGAGGGGTCTTCAGCATTGAGCTGGATCGTCAACAGTGGATTGCCAGGAGCATCACCCAACGAACCCTCGGGAGTTTCACTCCCCGCACAGGCATTCAGCAAAGTCAACAGCGCAACTACGGCCAGGGATCGAAGAGCCATCACGACCTTGAGGCGGCTGACGAAAGCTTGGCGCTTCAAGGGGAACCCTGCAGCGTGGACAGTCCGAAGTCATTGGGCTGATCACGGACCCACCTCAGCGTGAACCGGTCACGGTCACTGAGGTCGAGCACAGGGAGCTGCCCCTGATGAACCGCCATGACATCGGTCTTTTCCGGACTGTGGCCCCAGAGTCCGAAGGCATGACCCAGTTCATGCAGGGCGGTGGCCTGCTGGACCTGAGCCCTGAGGTTCGGTGAGACCAGAACGGTCACCTGAGGTTCAAATCGCCACACCTCTCGACGACGCACCTCCAGCAATTGAAGATGGCTGCGTCCATTGCTGGCTCGCCAACCTCCAGCCACTGCTCTGAGGGGCGGTTTGCGACGTTTCAGCAGCACTTGGGCCCGCTCCGGAGACTGCACCCGTTGCAGAGGCACCAGCTCCGACCAGCGATCCAGGGCTGCATTCACCGATGCACTCCAGCGTTGTTCCCAACGATCAGGCTCCCCGCGAAGGGGTGGCTCCACCCAGACGCACCATTGCGGGAGGGAGGGCCAGCCCATCGGTGTCGTTGCCAGAGAACCGGCATAACCCGGAGCTTCCGCAGCCGCTGATCGCCGCAAAGGCGCGGCCTCAACAACACGAACAGACTGAGCTGGAGGGCAGAGATCCGGTGGCATCAAGTGGCCGGCAATCCCACACCACGTGCCATCAGTGTTGCCATCAGAGGAATCGAGGCAAAACCAGCCAGCTCGATATTGATGATCCAGCCCAGACGGTTGGCCAACGTCTCAGTGACCTGAGGCAGCTCACCTTTGCGCAGAGGAATGGCCCAGAGGATGTAGGTGACCGTCGGGTACAGCGACAGTCCACCTACGGAGAGGTAAAGACCCACCTTCCACCAGAACAGGGGGTTCTGGGTATAGAACTCAGATCCCTGGCCGAAATACATCACCCTCAGGATCCCACTGCCAAGCAGCGCCAGTGCTGCGATTCCGTAGACGATGTCGGTGATCACCATCGCGGTTGCCTCACGACGGTTGGGGCTTGCCGTGATCAGCCGACGCTCAACGACCAGGGCCGCAAAGCAGAGCATGAAGCTCAGGTAGTGGACGTAGGCGACACCAGCGCTTTTGGCGAGATCAGAGGTGAGGGCGACCGCCAGGACCATGTGGCTGTATCAAATGGAGCAGCGACCATAACCGGCAGCAGCACACATCCACGACAGATTTTCTTCAAGAGATTAAAGAAAC
>CAJWZN010000091.1 GCA_913050105.1 uncultured Synechococcus sp. | reverse complement strand
GCGCAGCTGCAGAAGCCAGCGGTCGTCTCGCTGAAGCATGGCAAGGGCAACGGCGAGTTTCATGCAGCGTTGTCGGGGGAACGAATCCAGACCGCCAGTCCGCCGCCCCGGCCGCGGGCACAGAGCCAGTTGCGTTGATCACCCAGTGCGATCAACGCGAAAAATGGCTGTCGCTGTTTTGTCGGTTCAGGAAGCGACTGATTCAGCAGCGTCAGGGAACCGACCTGCAAACGCACTGATGTGAAGCTGAATCGCAGCAGGGGCTGGCGCCCCTTCAGCGAGGCAATGCCATCAAATTGCAGCCGAAACGGGCCAAGACTGACCTGGTTGGTAATGGCAAGACCGTCGCTTTGGTTCTCCAGCACCAGACAAGCCTTCAGGGCACGCAGAACACCGATGCTGAAACTGGATGATGCAGTGCCTTCCCGAGACCAGGTCTGATTCAGCTGCCAGAAGCCATCAAGGTCTTCCGCTGCCAGTCCTGTGCCCTGGCGCCGCGCTTGTTGTTCCAGCTCCAGAACAACATCTGAATCGGTTGGAACGTCGTGGATCATGGAAGCGAGAAACGCAGCCATCCTTCCGGATACCAACCATGCAGCGTGATCAACCTCAGACCCCCCCTGTGATGGATTGGCTGCTGCGGGGGCTTCGGATTGGTGCCAGCACGATTGCAATCGTCGAGCTGCTCCGGAGTGATTGGTTGGGAGGTTGTTTAAGCAGCCTGGCTTGGTTGATGTTCGTCCAGGTTGAGCGACGTCGTGCTGCTGTGGAGAAAGGGCCTAACGACTGAAAATGTTCTGCCAGGCCCACTGGAAACGTTGAAAACAGCTCAGTGCACCGATTGAAGAATCGAATCGATGCTGTTCGGATGCTGACGGATATAGGCGTTGAATTCCATTGCCAGAAGCCTGGCTTCAAATGCATCGCTGGCGTAGAAGCACGATTCCAGTTTTTCGCCGGAGGCGTTTCTGTGTCGCACGGTGTAGGGAGTACGTCCCTGATGGATGAAGGACATGACGCTGGGACGTTGACAATCACAAGCTGACATCACTGCCCCTCTCGGTGCCATAACTATTCGTTCATGTTTTCGTTTCAAGGCTTCGTAAAGTTTCGGTAATTAATTCTTCATGGGTGATTAATTGAGCTGCCTGATTCATCAACCCCGGATCAGCCGTTTCCGGGTCTCTCTGGTTACGGGTCTTTCCTTGTTGTTGGCCCATGCCTCTGCGGTTTCGCCCGTGCTTGCGGACTGGTCGCCAGGCAGCGAGTCTCCGTTCTGGGGAGTACTGCGACGGCGCGAATTGCCAGGCGATAGCTGGACATTTGTCGAGGCGACCCGCACCGATCGTTTCGAGGCAGCTGAATACCTCCGCAATCCAACGGCTGTCGCCGGAACCGTGGAAATGGAGGCTGGCCTCCTGATCAAGCGTTCCGGCCAATCGGCCTGGTCCAGCCGAGTGCTGCCCATGCGGGCCAACTGCATGGAAGGTCGGATGGAGCAGAAGGATGCAGCTGGTCTCTGGACGCCTTATCCCGGACGAGCAGGCACGGCCGTTAAGGTCCGCTGGATCTGCTCTTTGCCATGAACCGGCCAGCCTTCCAATACGAGCAGCCCGAGCGCTTCGGTGAGTCCCTCACCACGGCACGACCGTGGAACACCACAGCCCTTGGATTCGTAGAGCAACTCAACGGGCGCTTCGCCATGGTGGGTTTCACAGCTGCTGTGGTCGGCGAATGGACCACCGGCCGTGGAATCGTCGGTCAGCTCTCCGGGCTGGTGCAGTGGTACCTCGATCTGGGTTGAGCGATGCCGGCAATTCGTGTGCTCGAAGACGCCCAGCGCTACAAGCTGGATGGCAGTGATGACGCGCTGTTTTACAGCGAGCCCCGCTTTGTGCATCATCTCGATGCAGGATTCCGCGCTCGGTTGACTCAGCTTTATCGGGAGCGGATCCCCCCCTGCGCCCAGGTTCTGGATCTGATGAGCAGCTGGGTCAGCCATCTCCCTGAGGACATTGATTACGACAAGGTCGTTGGCCATGGCCTCAATGAAGAGGAGCTGACCGCCAATCCTCGACTCGATCGACACTGGGTACAGAACCTCAACCAGAATCAGTCACTTCCCCTGGACGATGCCAGCACGGACTGCACGTTGATCGTTGCCGGTTGGCAATACCTGCAGCAGCCGGAGGCTGTGGCCGCTGAGCTGCTGCGCATCACCAGGCCCAAGGGGCAGGTGATCGTTGCTTTCAGCAACAGGATGTTCTTCACCAAAGCTCCACAGATCTGGACCGACGGCGACGACCGCGATCACCTCAGTTACGTCGCCTCGGTGCTGATGGCCCAGGGTTGGCCCAAGCCTGAAATCGTGGCTGAATCCACCCGTGGTGGGGGCGTGATGGGACTCTTCGGAGGTAATGGCGACCCTTTCTTTGCCGTTGTGGCAACGAAACCACTTGGATGAGAGTCGCCTTCTGCCGTTAATTTCGGCTCAGTAGATGGCGAGGGCGAGGAACTGCGCATCGGCGTCCTGCACCTCCTCGTTGTCATCGAGATCCCAGCCTCCATAGAGCAGGTGAAGAATGCGGCCCACTTCAAGCTCCCGATCGCCGACGTGTTGCCAGAGGCGTCGGCTCAGTTCCTGATCAGCCAGCACGAATTGTGCGTTGGCAATGGCACGGGTGATCGAGAGGTAGGTCTGTCGGTCATTCCGGGTGCGGCACTCCAGCTCCGCAGACACCACCGTGCCTGCAGGATTTCTGGTCTTGGACGGGTTCTTGATCAACATGGTTTCCTCAGGGCAGTGATGGTGCATGCCACCTCTCCATCCGGAAACGAGGCTTGCCGTTCTGTCGCTGAGTGCTTCGGCGGAGTTTCAACCGTCATCGGCTCCTCCAGGCTCGACGACTTCAATCTCGTCAGCGTTCGCCCACAAGGCAATCAGCCTTAACGCTCATTTCGTCGCGAGCATTGCGTCAAATCGTGATCCGGATGAAATCAAACCGTGCTCCGCACGCCCTTCAGCCTCCGTGTATCAGTCGAACTATTTCTGAGGGTTTCGTTCCTTCAGCAGCTCCTTCTGAATCAAGGATGACGAGTGGGTTCAAACGTTGAAAGTCATCCATACGCCGCTGCTTTTACTGTCTTCAAATCTCCTTTGATCGAATGCCTGCAACCGAGAGGGTCGCCGATTACCCCCGTCCGCCAAAAATCGAGCTGGTGAATGGCTCCGTTGCCGTTCGCATTGGTCAGGAATGCATTGCAACAGATACGAGATATGCCCGCGTCTGCGAGACCTTCCACCCACCGACCATTTACATCGACCCTGCGGCGTTCAAAGCCGGGACGCTCCATCCCACCAGCGGTCGCCCGAGCTTCTGCGAATGGAAAGGCATCGCGTCCTATTGGGACCTGAGCACTTCTGATGGCAGCGATGTCCGCTCCCGAGCCGGCTGGAGCTACCCACATCCCACACCGCGTTTCGATTCATTTGCGGGTTGGATCAGCCTGTATCCACGACTCGTGGATGAATGTTTGCTGGAAGGTGAACTGGTGTCTCCACAGCCCGGCGTGTTCTACGGCGGTTGGATCACCAGTTGGACCATCGGGCCTTTCAAAGGTGATCCGGCTCACCCTGAGTTGATCTAGTCGACTGTCAAAACTGTGTTCGCTTGCGATCGATGGATGATCCGATGATCACGACATCTGGACTGATTGGGTGTCTGTGATTGATGTAGCCCCGGATCAGCCCGTGGTGATCCTGGGCGGTTTTCTGATCACCGATGAGGCCTATCTGCCGATGGCGGACTGGATTCAGCGGCGCAGTGGAGCTCCGGTTCGCATTGTCCACGCCACCAGGCTGGACTGGCTAGCCACAAGTTGGGGATACGGCTGGATTCGTCTGCTTGACCGTGTCGATGCCTGTGTGCGGGAGCTTCAAGGCCGCGACTCCGGACGTCCGGTGACCTTGATCGGCCACAGCTCCGGGGGAGTGATGTTGCGCCCTTACCTGAGTGATGAACCATTTGAGGGGCAGACGATCTAATCGCTTAAACCCGTTGGTGTGACTGACTTTTGTCTCATGGGCTGAGAGCCCTTAGAGCCGGATTTAGAGCCAAGTTGAACAGCTATGCCCAATCGGCTCTAAATGGATATGAGGAACCGCCTTGGCCGCGGCTGCCCGATCGATCGAATGATTAACGGCGCAGCCAGAACTGGCTCAATCCGTTGCGGTGAGGCCCTGCTGGTCTGAAACTGGAATTCTGCAGCAGCTCTCGGATGCCATCAATGGAACCGGCTCTCACCACGATGACAGAGGTCAATGGTGAGCTGGAAGCCTATTTCGAACATCTGAGCGATCCGCACTTTCTGGGAAACACCCGCGAACACATCAGCCGTTATGCAGCTGCAGCAGTCGCCAGGGGTTGCTTAGCCATCGCCCTGCATCAGCAGTTTCTGAGCTGGCAGTTGGATGATCTGGCAGTCGAGCAGTCCTTGGCTGGTTGAGGCTGATTAATAGGAATGGCTATCGCAAAAAAGGTGGCTGCCATTCGTTCAGAACCTGCAGCACCTGGGCGACGATTGAGGCCCAATTTCGGTGTTGAAAGTTCAAGACATCCTGAGCGTGTACCTCTACGACGGAGAATCAAGCGAATTTAATTCACGCGAAGGAGTCTTTCTGCCTAGATAAACCTTGCCATATCTCGGTATTTACTTGGCTAAACTATTTGTTCGGCTAAGTAAATACCGTCACGTTTATTTAGCCTGAATCTTGCCAGTTAAGTTGCTTCAATATGATTGAGATTGTCGTTCTCAGCTACGCGAAGGGATCGCTAGCTAGGAAGGTTTGTTCATCCATT
>CAJWZN010000090.1 GCA_913050105.1 uncultured Synechococcus sp. | reverse complement strand
CTTCGCTTCCTCAAAGTTTCTAACCGGACCTTTGCATAGGAAGAAACCGAACATTGCACCCACACTGCCGGCTGTGATCGGCAACCCGGCGGCCTCGGCGGCCTCTTTGATGCCGACCACCAATTTCTCTGTGGTGGCAGTGAGTTTGTCGTAGGCGCCAGGTTGCTTGAGCAGTTCAAGGGTTTTGATACCAGCGGTCATCGCCAGTGGGTTACCGCTGAGGGTGCCGGCCTGATACATCGGACCTGCGGGAGCAACCATTCCCATGATGTCGGCGCGGCCGCCGTAGGCACCCACAGGCAGTCCGCCACCGATCACTTTCCCCATCGTGGTGAGGTCAGGTGTGACCCCGAAATGGGCCTGGGCGCCGCCGTAACTGATGCGGAAACCAGTCATCACTTCGTCAAACACCAGCAGGGCGCCGTTTTCCTTGGTGAGTTCGCGCAAGCCCTCGAGAAATCCGGGTTCCGGCTGAATGAAGCCCGCATTGCCAACAATCGGTTCGAGGATCACACCCGAAATGGCATCGGGGTTTTCGGCGAACAGGGCCTTGACTGCCTCCAGATCGTTGTATGGGGCAGTGAGGGTGTTGGCTGTGGTGCTGCGTGGAACGCCGGGGGAATCGGGCAGCCCCAACGTGGCAACGCCAGAACCTGCCTTGACCAGGAACATGTCCGCATGGCCGTGATAACAGCCCTCGAACTTGATGACTTTGTCGCGACCTGTGAAAGCCCGCATGAGACGAAGCACAGCCATGCAGGCCTCGGTGCCGCTGTTCACAAAGCGAACCATCTCAACGCTGGGAACGGCATCGATCACCATCCCCGCCAATGTGTTCTCCAAGGCACAGGGGGCGCCGAAGCTGGTGCCTTTTTCAATCGCCTCCTGGAGAGATGCGATCACCTCGGGATGGGCATGGCCACAGATTGCTGGTCCCCAACTGCCGATGTAGTCGATGTATTTGTTCCCGTCCACGTCCCACGCGTAGGGGCCCTTGACCCGGTCGAACACGAGGGGTTGGCCGCCCACCGATTTGAACGCACGCACCGGAGAACTCACACCTCCGGGCATGAGGCTCTGGGCTTCGTCGAAGATGGCCTGGGAGCGGGTGGTGTTCAACGCGTGTGTTGTCACGGGGACCGACGCCAAGGGGGACTGATGCAAACCGTGCAACATCCTGACCCAGGATTGCCCGCTTCCGTCAGGCATGTATCCCGAACGCATCGGATGACACCGATTGTCTCTCTAATGTGACCTGACATGAACAGAGGTCGTGTCCTACGACTGGCCAGCGCTGGAGAGGGATCTCCGCCTTCACCTCCCCCCTCGAGCTGTCGTTGCCAAACGTCAGGAGCTGCTCAGTTACGACTGTGACGGTCTGACTCTTGAACGTCATATTCCGCCGCTTGCGGTGCTGCCGGAGACCACCAAAGAGATGTCAGCGGTCCTGCGCTGTTGCCATCACCACCGGGTTCCCTTCGTCGCACGTGGAAGCGGAACAGGCCTTTCCGGTGGTGCGCTGGTCGATGAGCCAGCGCTGATGGTGATCACCAGCCGTATGCGCCGGGTGCTGGAGCTCGACCTTGCCAACCAGCGGGTGACGGTGCAGCCCGGGGTGATCAACAGCTGGGTGACCCGGGCTGTTGCGGGGGATGGTTTTTATTACGCCCCAGACCCCTCCAGTCAGGTGGTCTGCAGCATCGGGGGGAATGTGGCAGAGAACTCCGGGGGTGTTCACTGCCTTAAATACGGCGTGACCAGCAACCATGTCCTGGGGCTGGAGGTTGTTCTGCCTGATGGAACCGTCACGCAGTTGGGCAACGGCCTGGTGGAAGCTCCAGAGCTGGATCTCCGCGGAGCCTTCATCGGCAGTGAGGGAACCCTTGGTGTCGCAACGGCCATCACTCTGCGGCTGCTGCGGGCTCCGGAGTGCGTCAACGTGCTCCTTGCCGACTTTCCAACGATGGAAGCGGCGGGTGAGGCAGTACGGGCGGTGACGGCTTCGGGCCTTCTGCCGGCTGGGATGGAGATCATGGACAACGTCACGATCAACGCTGTCAACGACTTCTTCGGATACGACGAATATCCCCGAGACGCAGCTGCAGTGCTGCTGATCGAGCTTGATGGTCAGGCGGCCGAGGTGAATGCGTCAGCGCAGCAGGCCCAACAACTTTGTGAGGCGTCTGGCGCCCGAGGACTGCGAAGGGCTGAGGACCCCACGGAATGTGCGGTTCTGTGGAAGGGCCGAAAATCCGCTTTTTCTGCTGTCGGCAAGATCACTCCCACGTATTACGTCCAGGACGGCGTCGTTCCCAGGAGCAGTCTTCCCGCCGTACTGGCAGAGATCGAGCGTCTCAGTGGCGAGCACGGACTGCCGGTGGCCAACGTCTTCCATGCCGGCGATGGCAATCTCCACCCCCTCATCCTTTATTCGGCAGCCGATCCAGGGGCCGAGAAGCGGGTCAAGGATCTTGGCGCCGCAATCCTGAAGGTCTGCCTCAATGCCGGAGGCAGTATCAGTGGTGAACACGGGGTTGGTGCAGACAAACGTTGCTATCTCGACTGGATGTTCGAGCCCGATGATCTCGAGACCATGGCGCTGCTTCGTCGGGCCTTCGATCCGGACAACCTTGCCAATCCAGGCAAAGTTCTGCCAACGCCGCGCACTTGCGGTGAGTCGGCTCGTCGGTCGGTCAACCTGCCAACTGGCGTTGAGCTGTACTGAATTCGACCCTCAGCGGAAAAGGTCATCTTCTGAAGTGTCGTCGTCCTCGGCAGGCGGCCAATCGATATCCACGCTCACCGGAGCATGGTCACTGGGTTGGCTGTTGCCACGCACCTGTTTATGGATGGTGCAGCTGCGAGCCAGGCCCATCAGCTCTTCACAGAGGTAGATGTGATCGATTCGCCAGCCGTGATCCCGGTCCCAGGCTCCGGTGCGGTAGTCCCACCAGCTCCAGTGGCCCGCATCCGGCTCAAACAAGCGAAACACGTCCGCCAGGCGATCTCCCAAGGCTGCTTTCAGTGCCTCACGTTCTGCTGTTGTGGCCATGATCCCGCCATTGAGCCGCTCTGGATCGTGCATATCCCGATGTTCAGGGGCAATGTTGAAGTCCCCCACCATGCAAAGCGGTTCCCCCCTTTCTGACTGAGCCTGGACGTACCGCTTGAGGCAGGCCAACCAGGCGAGTTTGTACTGATACTTGTCTGAATTCACGCTTGAGCCGTTTGGCACATAGAGGTTGACCACCCGCACTCCATCCAGCAGGGCGCTGATCACCCGCTTTTGTTCCCCCAACGGATTGGCGTCTGTGTCATTCGGCAGCTCACCAAGAAAGCCGAAGCGCACGTCTTCAAGGGGCTCGCGGCTCAGCAGGGCTACGCCGTTGTACGACTTCTGCCCATGGATCAGCACGTGCCATCCCGCTTTCTCAAAGGCTGCAGCAGGGAACAGAGGGTCGTCGACTTTCGTCTCCTGCAGGCAGAGCAGATCGGGCTGGACTGTGTCCAGCCACGCGAGCACCTGCTCCAGCCGGGTGCGCACTGAATTGACGTTCCAAGTGGCAATCTGCACAGTTGAGCCTTACCTGGAAGTGACGCTTAGCATCCCTGAACGAATTTGACGCTGATGTCTCATCGTTCTGCCGTTGTCGTTCTGACCCTCATAACGACACTTTTCTTCGGAGTGGAGCGAGCGTTTGCTCAGGTTGATTCCTTTTATCAAAACCAAGATGAAAAGGAAATTTTCGGGAACGGCACCGATGCTGGAGCTGGTCCGATCTTGGACGCGACCAATCCAATGGATCTGATCAACCGCCTGCGCAAGTCACAGTCCATGAACGATGCCACTCCGCCATCGGATGCCATTGATGCAGCTCTGAAGAACTTTCAGCAGGAGACTCCCTAAAGCTTCGAAGTTGAATCGGGGAGTCGCTGTCTCAAGGCTTGAAGACCCCATCGTGCTCCAACGGCATCGATGAGTGGGTCTCCCACCGCTTCTAGCCCCCTCCGACGGCGCGCTTCATGGAGCAACACCTGCATGTCATGGGCACGTCCCTGCTCACCTCGCAGCATTGCAAATGCAAGGACAGGTCGAGCATCACCGGTTGATTCAGCTGAAAGCTGGCGGTAGAGGTCTGCTGCCTGGTCTTGACGGCCTTGCTGAAGCTCAAGATCTGCCATCAGGAGCCCCACAGGGGTGCGCTTTCCCTTCGGAACTGTCTGGAGCTTTTTCTCAAGCCAGACTTTTGCCTCACGACTCCGGCCCTGCTGGAGATCCACAAGAACCTTCATCTGCATCACACCGGGATGGTTCGGATGAAGTGACAGCAATTGATCCAGATCACGAAGAGCCATGTCCGGGGCGCCTGTTTGGCGGAGCAGGTCGGTCATCAGGAGTCCGAGTGAAATCTGATGGGGCTGTTCGACCAGCAAGGGTTGCAGGACCAGTCGCGCTTCCTCAAGGCGTCCAAGCGCCAGCAGCCGTTCCAGTAGCCACCGATGATCGCTGTCGGATAGTTCGCCACTGCGCATCTGGCCCAGAAGTTCCGTCACCTGTTGATCAGCGGCAATCTCGTTGCCCGTTTCAACACTCTTTGATGCAAGTGAGCTCGCGGCCAGCAAGCCGGCAACTGCGGCCGACACCATCGCTGCACTCAGCAGCAGTCTTCGGCGTGGCTGGGGCATTCCCGCTCGATGTCTGGGCTCATTGTGAGAAGCAATGTCTGAGCTGGCTACAGTTGTGAGAGGGGCTTTTGAATTGCCCGGATTCTTCAATCAATGCGCAATCACCCTATTTCCCCGGTCACAGAACCCTTGCAGTACCGGGCCATTGGTGTGGTGCGTGGCATCTACAAACCGTCCGATGCTGAGCAACTCACGCGTGGTGTTCTGGT
>CAJWZN010000089.1 GCA_913050105.1 uncultured Synechococcus sp. | reverse complement strand
CGGATACCGCTGGCGTCGTACATCACCACGAAGGCAACCATCGCTGCCAAAGCAAACAGCGGATGATTAAAGCCAAGCGTCCAGCCAATGCAGGCCGCCGTTCCGGTGACCAGCGCGGAGTGGCTGGAGGGCATGCCACCGGTCTCAAGCAGAACAGCCGGGCGCCAACGGCGATGAAGGATCAACTCAAGCAACAGCTTGGACAGCTGTGCCACACCGCAGGCAATCAGTCCCCAGGCCAGCGAACTGTTATCGAGAAACTCCTGGAGCACGGCATGGGAAGGAATGGATTCAATCATCGGTCGCGGCTGGTGATGAAATCCGCTAGCGCCAGGAGCGGTTGAGCCCGTTCAGCCCAGGGATTCAGAGCGTCCTTCGCCTCGCTTACCAGAGCGTCAGCCCGCTTTCGCGACTCCTCAAGGCCGAGCAGTTTTGGGTAGGTGGTTTTGTCCGCAATAAGGTCTTTCCCGGCGGTTTTACCCAACACCTCACTGCTTGCGGTGATATCAAGAATGTCGTCGATGATCTGGAAGGCCAGTCCGATCCCCCGGGCATAAATGCGAAGCGCCTTGATGAGCTCTTCATCCGCACCGCCGATCAAGGCTCCAGTGATCACACACGCACTGAGAAGTGCGCCGGTTTTGTGCAGATGGATGTACTCCAGGGTCTCCAGATCCACCTCCTTTCCTTCACTTTCGAGATCCACCACCTGACCACCCACCAAGCCAGGTGCCCCCGCAACGAGAGACAGCTCACCGACCACTTTGAGCAACCGCTCCGCGGACACATCCGGTGTGCGTAAAGCGACCATCTCAAAGGCGCGTGTCAGCAACGCGTCTCCCGCCAGAATCGCAACAGCCTCTCCGTAGATCTTGTGATTGGTGGGACGACCTCGCCGCAGGTCGTCATCGTCCATGGCCGGCAGATCATCGTGGATCAGCGACATGGTGTGAATCATCTCCAGCGCCACGGCGGTGGGCATCGCCTGGGATGACGCACCACCGGCCAGCTCACAGGCGGCCAAACAGAGGATCGGCCTCAGTCTTTTGCCTCCCGCCAGAAGCGAGTAGCGCATGGCTTCGCGCAGGGATTCTGGGCGCTCAGGACCGAGAGATCCATCCAAAGCAGCTTCAACCTGCTGCTTGGACTGCGCCAGATAGCTCTTGAAGTCGAAGCGATCCGTCGGGGCAGAACCGTTATTGGGAGAGGTTGCCGCGGCAGTCATTGGAAGACCAACACTGGCGGGATTCTCTCAGGCCGGGCCAAATCCGCTCAGGGGGACCCAATCCATGGGATGCGGCACCCGCATTTCACGGCCTTGACCAGGTGGGGTGGTGATCGCAAGGTCGTAGGAGACGGAATAACGGGTGGCCTGACCCTGGTACGGCGTCACCCGATGCGTCAGATCAGAGGGGAACAAAAGCAAACGGTGCTGCTTCGGCGCAAAGACACCACCGGAGACAGCGGCCTCCGAAAAGGGAATCGCCATCACATGGCTGAAATAATTGTCTGGAGCTTGAAATTCCAGTTCACCACTGCCATTACCCTCCTCGGTACGTACATAAAACACCGCACTGAGTTGGGCATTGCGATGGGTATGTGATTCGATCGTGCCCCCCTCTCTGGCGCATACCACTGGCCAGGCCTTCTGGATGTGCACGTCCAGGCCGTGGTCGGGTCCGAGCAGCGACTTCAGATAACTCCCCACCTGTATCGCAAGAGCCTGATTCAGCCACTGAAACGCCTCGGTGCGATGCAACTGATCCAACCCGGCCCGCCCCAGCAGATCCCCTGTGAGGTTGTTCCGTGTTCGAAATTCGGGATGCCCGAACACATCACGATCAAAAGCCTCGAGCTGAGCCTCCATGGCGGCGGCCGCATCTTTGCCCGGTTCGAGATCCACCTGAAGCACAGGGGTCGGGAACATCCAATGAAGTGCCATCTGCAGTCACTCAGACAATCAGATCCTCAAGGTCGTGATCGATCCCATGCCGACGGCACCAGGCCACCACTGTGTTCACCAGCAACATCGTCACCGTCATCGGTCCAACCCCACCTGGTACGGGAGATAGCGCAGCCGCAATGGGATCCACTTCATCGGCACGAACATCACCGCACAAGCCACCTTCCGGCTTTCGATGAATACCCACATCAACCACCGCCGCACCAGGGCGGATGTGCTCCGCCCCGATCATTCCTGGACGACCGGCAGCCACCACAACAATCTCCGCTTCCCGCGTGTGTGCCACCAGATCCGTCGTCCGGGAATGAACGATCGTGACGGTGGCATTGGCCGCCTGAAGCATCAAGGCCATGGGCTGTCCCACCAGGATGCTGCGTCCAACCACCACGGCACGCTTCCCTGCGGGGTCGATGCCCTGGCTCTTGAGCATCGCCATCACCCCAGCGGGTGTGCAACTGCGTGGGCCCGATTCACCTTTGAGCAGACGACCCAGGTTGAGAGTATGCAAACCATCTGCATCCTTTTCCGGGTCAATGGCCTGCAGCAACGGCCCTTCATCCAGCCCAGAAGGCAGCGGAAGCTGCAGAAGGATGCCGTCAACACGGGTGTCGCCATTCAAACTTTCAATTGCAGACAGCACCTCCGCTTGGGGAGTCTCTGCCGGAAGGTGTGCTCCGAAGCTGGCAACACCAATACGACCACAGGCCTTTTCCTTGTTGGCGACGTAAACGGCACTGGCTGGGTCATCGCCAACACGGAGAACCGCCAGTCCAGGAGCGCGGCCCGCAGCTGCGCTGGACGACTCCACCAACACTTTGAGACGGCCTTCAACCTCCCGAGCCAGAAGCTTGCCGTCCAGGCGCTGGGCCATGTCACCCCACTCCATTTGATCCCAGCATGCCTCTCAGAGACCGCTAGCGTTCAATCGTCAGCTGTCCTGTCTTGGTTCGCTTTCCGGGCGTGAGCAAGCTCTTGAGAAGATGGCAGCGTCATCAGCGCCCTGCGGGCCGCCTGTTGCGCTGGACAGCGCTGCAGTCGGGAATCGTTCTGATGCTCTGCTTGGCGGTGGCGATGGCCTCGAGCCTTCCCTGGCTGGTGGAGCCGAATCTTCAACCGGGAGATCTGGCGACCTTCGATGCGCAGGCACCAAAGGCAGCCCTGGTGCGAGACAGCACGGCTCTTGAACAACGCCGCTCCACGCTGGTGGCACGCTCTGTTGTGCAGGTGATCGACGCTGATCAGACGCGAAAGCTGATGTTGCGGTTGGAGCGACAACTCAGCCAACTGCAGCGGATCACCGAAAGCGGTTTGAGCGCACGGGTGGGGCCGGTGAATCTGACCGCCGGCGAGCAAAATTGGTTGGAACAACGAACAAATGAACAACGCCTCGCCTGGGACAACCAGGTGCGGCGAACGGCGGAGCGGATGCTGAGCCAGGGACTGGTCAGCAGCCTGGCGGTGGATCAGCTACGGCAGGCATCAGCCATGCAGCTGGAGACCGACCGAATGACATCGGAATCAGCCCGCTCCGTTGCGGTGAAGCTGCTTGTAAGCAGCCTGCAGGGCAGCAGCAACCTCCGCACCGACCCCAATCTCAGCAAACAACTGATCGAAGAGCAGCTGACCAAGCAGGGCATCCCGACCATCGAGGTTCGCAAAGGTGATCTGATCACCCGCAAAGGGGAACCAATCAGCCCTCAGGCCTTCGACGTCCTCGATCACTTCGGTTTAGTGCGTCGTCAAGCACGACCACTGATCTGGCTGGGGCGGTTCACCGAGGCCCTGGCGGCATCTGGTGTGATGCTTTTGGTGATGCGTCGTGAGCGCCCGGGGCTTGAGGTGCGCCAAGCCATTCTGGCCTTAGGTCTGCTGCTGCTTGTGCAGATCGCGAAATTGTGGTTTCAGAGCACGGTGAGTCCCCTCGCCGTTCTGGTTCCTTCAACACTGATCCTGACGGAGGGCCTGGGCACCAGCTGCGGCCTGGCCTGGATGGCGGTGGCAGCTCTGATCTGGCCGGTTCCCGTCAACGGCCTGGGGGACGGACGATTAATGATCGCCGTTGTCATGGCAACAGCAGGCGGAGTGATTGCAGGTCGTCAGCGCAGCCGTGGGCAGTTGCTTCAACTCGCTCTGTTGCTTCCCATGGCAGCGCTTGTGGGGCAGTGGGTTCTCCTGCAGCTCCAGCCACTGAGCGGCTGGCGTCCATGGGGCAACCTCGATCCCGGACTCGACGAGCTCGGAGCAGATGCACTCCTGCTGGGTGTTCTGCTCATGATCTCCCTGCTGATGATTCCGTTGCTGGAGGGATCATTCGGTCTTGTGACACGCGCCCGGTTGCTGGAGCTGGCAGATCAGGAGAGACCCCTATTAAGACGTCTCTCCTGCGAAGCGCCTGGGACCTTCGAGCACACACTGATGATCTGCGGCCTGGCCGAAGAAGGTGCCCGAGCGGTGGGAGCGAACGTGGATCTGATCCGTACAGGCTCGCTCTACCACGATGTTGGCAAACTGCATGCTCCGGGCTGGTTCATCGAAAACCAGAAAGATGGACCCAATCCCCACGATGCGCTCAACGATCCTGAAGCCAGTGCAGCTGTGCTGCAGGCTCACGTGGATGAAGGCCTGAAACTGGCCAGGCGTCATCGTTTACCAAGACCGATCGCTGATTTCATTCCTGAACATCAGGGCACATTGAAGATGGGTTACTTCCTGCATCGGGCACGGGAACTCAATGCCGATGTGGATGAAAACCTCTTTCGCTACCACGGCCCAACTCCGCGATCGCGAGAGACCGCCATTTTGATGATGGCCGATGGTTGCGAAGCCGCTCTCCGGTCTCTGCCTCCGAACACATCCGAGACCGAGGCCATCGACACCGTTCGAAGAATTATCGAATCCCGACTGCTGGATGGACAGCTGCGCAAAAGCGGGCTTGGACGTGCAGAAGTTGAACTCGTGCTTCAGGCCTTTGTTCGGGTCTGGCGCCGCATGCGCCATCGCCGCATTCCCTACCCGATTCCGGCTCGCCCCAGCCCATC
>CAJWZN010000088.1 GCA_913050105.1 uncultured Synechococcus sp. | reverse complement strand
GGCTGGCCGACCGCCAACCTTCGGGTGGATGGCAGGAAATTTCTGCCGGGCCTTGGGGTCTACGCAGCCTGGGCATGGCTGGATGGCACAGGCGAACGAATGGCGGCTGTGATGAACCTTGGCCCCCAACCCACGGTGGATCCAAACGCACCCTCAGCCGTTGAGGTCCATCTGCTTGATCGCAGCCTTGAGATGGTGGGTCGACAACTTTTCGTAGAGCCCGTGCTTCGCCTGCGAGGCCAGGTGAAATTCTCTGGGCTTGATGCGCTCAGTGAGCAGATCGGCCGCGATGCGGATGAAGCCCGTTCGCTGCTCTCATCTCAGACCGGTGTCGGGTAAGCGTTCGACAACCCCCAGACAATTAACACTCCGATTCCTCCCAAAAGGACAATGCCCCAGATCAGAACGCGCATGGCGCCGTCGGATCCGCTGTTCTCCATAACTGGTGGGAATGCCATCCTCCACAGACTGCCATGAAAGCAATGGGATGTGACCCCAGTCTCGACCCGCGTGTGGCTCGGCTGATCGACGCCAACCTGGACCGTGCTCGTGAAGGGCTGCGAGTGGTGGAGGACTGGTGCCGTTTTGGTTTGGATCGCGAGGATTTGGTGGTCACTCTCAAGGATTGGCGACAACGACTTGGACGACTGCACCAGGATCGCTACAAGAAGGCTCGCTCCACCTCGACCGATACAGGGGCCGGTCTGGGACATCCGGCTCAGCTGGATCGCCACAGCCCCCGCCAGGTCGTGGCTGCCAACTGCGGTCGGGTGCAGGAGGCCTTGCGTGTGCTTGAGGAATACGGCCGAAGCATTGATGCTCCGCTCGCCAAGGAAGCTGCAGCTGTTCGCTACGGCCTTTACGACCTGGAGGTCACCTGCCTGGACGCCACGGCTGGGAGCAACCGCCGCAGGCGACTGGAAGATTGCCGACTTTGCCTTGTCACCCGCCCGAGCGAAAACCTGATCGCAACCGTGAGCACCGCCCTGCGCAGCGGCGTGGCGATGGTGCAGTACCGGGCCAAGAGCGGCAGCGATCTCGAGCGGTTCGAGGAAGCCCGAGTCCTGGCTGAACTGTGTCATCAGCATGGAGCCTTGTTCATCGTTAACGACCGCATCGATCTGGCCCTTGCCGTCGATGCCGACGGGGTTCATCTGGGGCAGGACGACCTCCCCACATCCGTTGCACGACGGCTGATCGGGACCGAACGTCTCCTCGGGCGGAGCACCCACAACCTCGACCAGGTCCGTCAGGCGAACGTCGAAGCGTGCGACTACTTAGGACTGGGACCGGTCAACATCACGGCGGTGAAACCCGACCGGGGCCCCATCGGCTGCGAGCTTGTGGCCCAGGCCATTGAAGAAAGCGAACGTCCGATTTTTGCCATCGGAGGAATCACCTCAGCCAACCTCGATCAACTCAGTGCGATCGGATGCCGGCGGGTTGCCATCATCGGAGCAATCATGGGCTCAGATGACCCAGGCGCAACATGTGCGGAGCTGTTGCGCCAGCTGATGCCAAGTTCCTGACCCATGGTTCTGCAACTCAACGTGAATGGTGAGATCCAGCGACTGGATCCCGCCCCTGAACCCGCCAACCTCGAGGCGGTGATCGCAGCACTGGGTCACAACCCCCAGCTGGTGGTTGCTGAGCACAACGGCATGATCGCCCCACGACGGCTCTGGGCCAGCACAACCGTGGCGGATAACGACACGCTTGAGATCGTCACCATCGTTGGAGGTGGTTCCTAAGGTTCAACAACGTCGGAAATCAGGCTGTGGCCGCGTCGAAATCGTCCTGGAGTCGCCGAATCATGGCGATCGTCCTGGTCCCTTGCCTCGTGCTGGGTCTGAGTCTTGCCATGCCACAGCCGGCAGATGCAGCCCGCGGCGGCCGTATGGGAGGCGGCAGTTTCCGGGCACCATCCATGCCCCGCACCATGCCACGTTCAGGCGGTGGGTACCGCGGTGGCTATGGCGGCGGCTATCGCAGAGGTGGTGGCTTCGGCTTCCCCTTCATCGTTCCGATCTTCGGCTTCGGTGGAGGCGGTCTGTTCGGACTGCTGATTTTGATGGCTGTCGCAGGCGTGCTGGTGAACGCACTCCGAGGTGCAGGTTCGGCACCCGGACTGGGTGGGGCTGTCGCCACCCCGAAGGTGCCCAGCAAGGTGAACATGATCCAGCTTCAGGTTGGGCTCCTTGCTGGAGCCAAGGCGCTGCAGGATGACCTCAGAAGCCTTGCCAAATCAGCAGACACCTCCAGCTCAACAGGTCTGCAGAGGGTCCTGCAGGAATCGACTCTGGCGCTGCTTCGCCAACCTGATCTCTGGGTCTACGCCAACTCCGAGAGCGGCAGCGTGCCTTTCAACACCGCTGAAGCGACGTTCAATCGTCTGTCGATCAACGAACGAAGCAAGCTCGATGCTGAGCTCACGAGCAATGTGGGCGGCCAGAGCCTGAATGACACCAACGATGTTGTTGGAGAAGCAGATGCCACCAATGAATTCATCGTGGTGACCCTGCTGGTGGCCTCTACCGCGTCCGCTCAGCTGAAGGGAGCTTCTACAGCAGAAGAGCTGCGACAGACATTGCGGATCCTTGGTTCTACCTCGTCCACCGATCTGATCGCACTTGAAGTGATCTGGCAGCCGGAGGGCCGCGGCGATGTTCTCAGCGCTGAAGAACTGATCACCGCATATCCCAACCTGCAGCATCTTTGAACATCCCGAGAACTTTGTTCGTTGGAGAACAGGTCTCAGGCTGAACGCAACATCCTCAGGGCCGCCATAGCGGCTCCATAACCGTTGTCGATGTTGACAACGGTCAGTCCTGGGGCACAGCTGGAGAGCATTCCATCGAGAGCAGCGCGGCCTCCCACACTCACCCCATAGCCAACCGATACGGGGACCCCGATCACCGGCTGTGGCACCAGACCAGCCAGAACGGTGGGGAGAGCGCCTTCCATGCCGGCACAGGCGATCAAAACCCTGGCTGTCTCCAATCGTGGCAACTGCGCCAGCAGTCGGTGCAGACCCGCCACCCCCACGTCCATCACCGAATCCACCCCGATTCCATGGAGCTTCAGTGCGAGAACGGCTTCGCTGACCACGGTGCGATCACTGCTTCCACCACTGACGACTGCCACCGCTGACGGACCTTGGGGAATCTGAGGGAAGTCTCCGAGGCTGAGACAACGGGCCTCCGAGTGCACCTGCACAGCAGGAAGGCGATTGGACACAGCTGCAGCCTTGTCAGCATCAACTCTGGTCACCAGACCCAACTCACCAGCTGCCGAGAATCTTTCGAGGATGGCGATGATCTGATCCGACGTCTTGTGTTCGCCCCAGATCGCTTCAACCATCCCCAGGCGGCTGCGGCGGTTCAGATCCAGTCGGGCATCCTGCATTGGATCGATCACGGATTCGTCGGCAGCTCTTGCAGCACGAGCTCTCCTTCAGTCAGTAGGGGAAACAACGGAGCTGCATTCGCAGGTCGGTTCAAGGCCTGATTCACATCCGCTTCGAACAGGGCCTGAACCCGAACCACCTCCGCCTCGGGAATGGCCTTCCACTGGGCTCGGCTGGCCCAGTGGATCAGAAGCACCCCCTCCTCCCGGTCGGGATCCCAATAGAGAGATCGATTTTTAAACCCCTCCTGCTGCTCGAGCCAGGGCTGCCAGGTTCGCGCCTCTGCCTGCAGCCAAAGGGTGCGATGGGCCGAGGGCACCTGAAGCCGGAGTTGTTCGATCGCAACATCCATCGCCATCGCCGGGGACGAAAACCCGAGCAGCATGGCCAACAGCACTGCCAGTGCGCGATTCATGCCTGACCCAGCAGGGCCACCGCCTGGCAGCTGATGCCCTCCTCGCGGCCTTCCGGCCCGAGGGTTTCGTTGGTGGTGGCCTTCACACCGACGGCTTCGGGGGCCAGGCGGATACGGGCCGCAATATTGCTGCGCATCGCCTCGATGTGAGGCTTGAGCTTCGGACGCTCAGCGATCACCACCGCATCCACGTTCACCACAGCCCAGCCCCGCTGTTTCACCAGCTCCACCACCTGCTCAAGCAGCAACAGGCTGTCAGCGCCTTTCCACTTGGGATCGGTCGGCGGAAAGTATTTGCCGATATCACCCAGGGACAGAGCACCCAGCAAGGCATCCATCACGGCGTGCACCAACACATCGGCATCGCTGTGGCCATCCAACCCCAGTCCATCGGGATGCTCCAGTGTCACGCCACCAAGGATCAGAGGACGGCCCGCCACAAGCCTGTGAATGTCGTAGCCGTTGCCGATTCTGATCTGCATGGCGGAAGGATGGGGCTCTTGGGCCATTGTCCAGCGGGCGTAAAGATCAGGGCGGCGCTCACGGGTGCGTTGCTCCCGTTGCTGCTGTCGCCAGTCTTCGATCGCTGCATGGTTTCCACTGCGGAGCACATCAGGCACAGCACTGCCGCGGTGCTCAGCAGGGCGGGTGTAGTGGGGGTGTTCCAGCAGCACGGCACTGTGACTTTCCTCCACCAGTGATTCCGCTGTACCCACCGTTCCTGGCAGGAGTCGCACCACCCCATTGATGAGGGTCATCGCCGGTAATTCACCACCGGTAAGCACAAAGTCGCCGATGGAGATTTCCTCGTCGGCCAGAGAGCGGATGCGCTCATCGAAGCCCTCATAGTGGCCACAGAGCAACACCAGTTGATCGTGCTCTGTGGCCCAGCGCTGCAGGTCAGCCTGCTGCAGAGGTTGTCCCTGGGGCGACATCAACAGCACCCGGCAGCGCTCGCAGCGGGGAATCGCTTCCACGGCTGCAAAAACAGGCTCCGGCTTGAGCACCATCCCTGCTCCGCCGCCGTAGGGCACATCGTCGACCTTGCGGTGGCGATCGGTGGTGAAATCACGAGGGTTGTGAAGATGCAGCTCGGCGATTTGATTGCCGAAGGCACGACCGATGACGCCCAGTTCTGGCAGAGGGGCAAAAGCCTGGGGAGCCAAGCTCACCACATCGAGGCGGTAGGGCGCCATGGCCATTCAGGCAGCGGACTTCGACACCCGACGGATG
>CAJWZN010000087.1 GCA_913050105.1 uncultured Synechococcus sp. | reverse complement strand
ATGGCGGAACCCATCTGCCCGACATCACCGCCATCACTCCGGTGTTCTGCAACGACACCAAACCGAGTTTTTTTGTGGCCAGCCGCGGGCACCATGCTGACGTCGGGGGGCTCTCGCCGGGATCCATGCCCTCCTTCAGTCGCAACATCGACGATGAGGGTTTGCGGTTGCGCAATCTGTTGTTTGTGCGGGATGGCCGCATCGACACAGAGCAGCTGGAAGCCGTCTTCGACGACATGGCAACTCCGCCGCGCAACAAGTCGGAGCTTCTCGCCGATTTGCAGGCCCAGGTTGCAGCGAACCAGTCGGGTGTCGCCGGTCTCAAGACCCTGGTGCAGGTCCATGGCCAAGCAGCGGTGCAACATCAGATGGTTCGGTTGCAGAGCCATGCGGCCGGGTGCGTTCGTGAGTTGATTCATCGCCTCGCCGATGGCCGCCATCAACTCTGGCTGGATGATGGATCCCGACTTCAGCTCTCGGTTGGCATTGATCGGGAGAGGGCGCGTATGACGCTGGATTTCAGCGGCACCTCTCCGCAGCATCCCGGCAATCTCAATGCCCCGCTGGCGGTGACCCGGGCTGTCGTGCTTTACGTGGTCCGATGCCTGCTCGAAGACGACATTCCTTTAAATGACGGCTGTTTTGCACCGATCGACCTGGTCGTTCCCGAGGGTTGCCTGTTGAATCCTCGGCCTCCAGCCGCCGTCGTTGCCGGCAACGTTGAGCTGTCACAGGCTCTCTGCAATCTGTTGTTCGGTGCCTTTGATGTGTTGGCTGCCGGCCAGGGAACGATGAACAACCTCAGCTTCGGCAACGACTGCGGGCAGTACTACGAAACGGTTGCGGGCGGTGGTGGTGCGGGTCAAGGATTCAACGGCAGTGTTGGACTGCAGTCGCACATGACCAATTCCCGTCTCACGGATCCGGAGGTGTTGGAGTCGCGCTACCCGGTGCGGTTGGAACGGTTTGCGATCCGCCACGGCAGCGGTGGCCAGGGACGTTGGTGTGGTGGTGATGGGCTGGAACGCACAATTCGCTTTCTTGAACCGATGCGCGTGTCGATCATCAGTGGCTCCCGCACTGTGCCTCCGTTCGGCCTTCATGGCGGAGGTGATGGCGCCTGCGGCGCCAATGCTGTGCTGAACGCGGATGGTTGCGAACAGCCTGTGCCGGGCTCGGTCCAGCTCGATTTACAAGCAGGAGACGCCATCCGCTTGCTCACACCGGGGGGAGGAGGCATGGGACGTCTATGAATCTGTTGCTGCTTCGCCCCGACGACAACTGGTTGGATCACCGCTCGGTGCATCTGGACGATCAGCGCGCGCATCACATACGGACCGTTCTCAAGCCATCGGTCGGAGATTCCCTGCGCGCCGGGATAGTTGGCGGGCAACAGGGCCTGGCCGTTATCACCGCGTTGACTTCTGAAGGTGTGAGCCTTCAGGTTGACTTTCACGCTCCACCACCCTCCCGGCATCACTTCGACATCGTGCTGGCCCTCCCACGCCCGAAAATGCTGCGTCGTGTGTTGCGAACGGTGGCTGAATTCGGGGTGGCCCATCTGCATCTGATCAACACGGCCCGGGTTGAAAAGAGCTACTGGCAGAGCCCGTTGCTGGCAGACGCCAAGGTGGAAGAGGCCTTGCTTGCTGGGATGGAGCGTGCCAGCGACACGCTGATGCCACAGGTGCATCGGCATCAATTATTTCGTCCGTTTGTCGAAGACCGACTTACCTCACTTTGCGCAGGACGCCCCTGCTGGATCGCCCAGATGGGCAGTGCGGACTCCTTGCGGGACAAGTCCCCCCACCAGGCCTTGGTCTTGGTGGGTCCGGAGGGTGGTTTCGTTCCTTTCGAACTGGATCTGTTGCAACGGGTGAATGCTCGGCAGGTGCATCTCGGTTCCCGAACACTGAGTGTGGATACGGCTCTCACAACGGTGCTGGCCCAGGGATGATGGCTGCAGGAAATGGAATGCGCCGATGGGCGACATGAACGACCGAGAAGGTTTGGAGGCGCTGGTTTCCGATGTGGGGAGCGGCAACATCATCGATGCCGAGCTGCTTGAAGGTGGCCGGGTTGAGGCTCACGAACTCGATGAGATGGATGCAGCGCAGGCTGCTGATGTGGCGGCCCATTGTTTCGCCGTTTTGTTCGATCACCGGGTGGAGCAACGCAATGGCCTTGAGGCGGATCTGGATGCTGGTGTCTGGAGCGGAACCGTTGATGGCTTCATTTTTGTGATTCAGCGCGATGCCGTTGGAGATCTGGTGCTGGATTTCAAGGTTTCTGCGCCATGACGATCGATGACCTCAAGCGGGATCTGTCGGATCGTTTGGGTCGTCGGGTTGATGCTTTGCTCACCCGAGAGGGTGAAGCTGCCCATGAGATGTCGGATCTGTACCAACCGTCTCCGGCCGGGTTTGCCGGTCGTCTGATTTGTCGCGACGGCAGTCGGTTGGCCTGGGAGCTCTGGCTGGAGGACGAGAACAACTGGAACTTTCAGTCGTCTCCTCTCGCCGATTGATTGGGTTGTCGCTCAGAGCATCCCGGGTCTCAAACGACTGGGTCGATAGGACATCAGAAATTTCTGCTGCCCTCCATCGTCCTGTTTCACAGCGGTGATGAGGTCTTCACCGGTGTTCCAGACCCAGATCTGTTCGTTGAGAGTTCTCTCCTCGAGGCTGGTGCTGAGCGGTGGGCCGTGACGAGCTCGAAGTCCTGCCAGAACCTCTGACATGTCGTCAATGGCGAACTCGTAGGCCAGGGTCTTCAGCCCTTGTTCAGGGTCGATGTCGAAGGTGGCGGTAGAGACGGGAAGTCGATCCAGCAACACCTCGCGAGCGACATACCGCCCTGACTGTTGTTGGTTCAACAGTTGGCTTTTCCCAAGATGGATCTCGACCTGTTCCAGCGGCATTCCCCAGGCCAGACCTTCCACACAAGCTTCTGATATTCCGCCTCCACAGAGAAGAAGCAGAGCCGTTACCGCACCGATCAGAAGGTTTTGACCCCACCGCAACCCTCTCATTCAGGCAATCCTTGAATGATCAATTCTGTTTGGTAACGGATGACCTGCCTACCTTTTTGAATCAGCAAGGCCATTGATCAGCAGAGCCACGTTGTGACGCTGCAGCTTCAGCAGTGTCGGCGCAGGACCATCTGCCTTCGATAGGGAGTCCACATAGAACGTGCCTCCGAAGCGTGCACCGGATTCAGCAGCCACTTGTTTCTGGGCTCTGTCGCTGACGGTGCTTTCGCAGAAGACCGCAGGGATCTTTCGATCACGCACAGTTTGAATTAACCGCGCCATTCGTCTTGGGGTGACCTGGCTCTCTGCATTCACGGGCCACAGGTAGGCCTCCTCAAGTCCGTAGTCGCTGGCCAGATAGGTGAAGGCACCTTCACAACTCACCAGAACGCGTCGTTCAGCTGGAATCGTTTCAAGAGCTGATCTCAGTTCTTGATCCAGAACCTGAAGGCTGCTCTTGTAAGCAACAGCATTGGCCTTGAACTGTTCAGCACCGGCGGGATCCAACTTGCTGAAAGCCTGCTCCAGCTGGTCCACATAAATCATGGTCCGCTGAGGTGACATCCAGGCATGCGGGTTGGGCTTACCGGCATAGGCATCCTCATCGATCAACAGAGGTTCCATGCCCTCCGAGAGGGTGAGGGTGGGGATGTCTCCAGCGTTGGCGGTGAATTTTCTGGCCCAGAGCTCCAGCCCCAGTCCGTTCTCAACGATCAGATCTGCACTGCTGGCCTGCTCGATATCGCTTGGAGTGGGCTGATAGCCGTGTATTTCGGATCCTGGTTTCACGATGGATCGAACGTTCAGCCGATCCCCTGCAACGTTTTGCGCCAGGTCCGCCAGCACCGTGAAGGTTGTCAGCACCTCTGGCTTTTCTTTGCTGACTTGATCTGTGCTGCTTTTTTGCATGCAGCCACTGCTGATTATTGAAAGAACGGCGAGGGACAGACCTACAGCGCGCTGCAACAAGAGAGCGAGGAATTGTTTGCCAACAATTCAATCATCTGTAGGGTGAGCTACTTGGTTTCAGTGGGGATCAGCCACTGATGGAAAAGGGGAAAGAACGGTGCGAATCCGTCGCTGTCCCGCAGCTGTGAATCCCCGTTTTTTCGGGGTCAGTCAGAACGCCCGCCAGGATTCCAACGACGCGGATCGTATGAACTCCTTGTTTAAGTCCAGCTTGCTGCTGCGGGCTGGTGTGGTGTCAACCCTGGGACTGGCGGCTGTTTCGCTGATCAGCCCTGCCCATGCCCACCATCCTTTCGGTATGGGAGACAGTTCAGCTCTCACTCCTTTGCAGGGGTTGTTGAGTGGCATCGGTCACCCCTTGCTGGGACCCGACCATCTGCTCTTTCTGCTGGCGATCGCCTTCATTGGCCTGCCGAGACCTCGCACCTGGGTCCTCCCTCTTCTGGCTGCGGGTTTGGGCGGGAGCGTCCTATCCCAGTTCATTCCCCTGTCGGACGCTGTTGCCCCCTGGGCTGAGGCACTGGTGTCCCTCAGCCTGGCTGTAGAGGGCTTGATGGCTCTCACCGCAACACCCGCCGCCTGGTTGCTTCCATTGGTTGGCCTGCACGGTTTTCTTCTGGGCAGCACGATTGTTGGTGCCGAACCCACGCCTCTCCTGACCTATTTCCTGGGGCTGCTGATCGGTCAGGGCGCTCTGTTGCTTGTGACGACGCACTGGTCCAAGGCTCTTCTGCATCGTCTTGGTTCGCAGGGGCAACGGCTCAGCGCTGGTATCTGGATCGGCATCGGCATGGCATTTGCCTGGGTCGCCTTGATCGATTGATTCACCGAAGGGTCAGGGGGATCACCAGCCACATCGTCCGATCCCGGAGATCACCCCTGCCCTTATTTATCTCGAACCACTTTTGAAGCTTTTTCGGCAACTGCTGTTGGCTCCTGCCGCCCTCGGCCTGATGGCCCCATTGGCTGTTGTGATCAACTCTTCCGCTAATGCCGCCGAGCTGAACATCAACGGTGTCTCTGAGTACGCCTCGTATTCAGGGAACAACCTTGATCAGGTGACCAGCGTCACCCAGTTTTCCGACGTTTATCCCACCGACTGGGCCTATCAGGCTCTGAGCAACCTGGTGGAAACCTACGGCT
>CAJWZN010000086.1 GCA_913050105.1 uncultured Synechococcus sp. | reverse complement strand
ACTGCGTTCTCCATGGTCTGCACCACGAGGGCCCTGGTGGTCTCCAGGGCGTCCGGCGACACTTCCAGCACCAGTTCGTCGTGCACCTGCAAAAGCAGCTGAGTTGGTAAGCCCTGATTTTGCAGTTCTGTTTGCAACTGCACCATCGCCACCTTGATGATGTCTGCACTGGATCCCTGGATCGGTGCATTGGCCGCTGCACGCAGTTGCTGCGCTTCCATGCCGCCTCGACGCGCTACATCCAGGTCGATCTCCAGTGGATCCTTGCCGAGCAGACGCCCGAGGCCATTGCGATCGAAATGGAAGGGTCGCCTGCGGCCGAGGATTGTTTCCACATAGCCGCGGCTGAGGGCAAGCCGTTCCTGCAACTCCAGAAAAGCGAAAACCTTCGGGTAGCGCTGCTTGTATTTGGTCAGGAACTCCTTCGCATCCGCCTGACTCACACCGGTCTCTCTGGCGAAGCGTTGAGCCCCCATGCCATAGATCACCCCGAAGTTGATGGTCTTGCCGAGTCGTCGTTCGTCGGGGCTGATCTCGTCTTTATCCAGCAGCAGCCGAGCCGTGAGCGCATGCACGTCATCGCCACTGCGATACGCCTCCTGAAGCACCTCTTCGCCAGAGAGGTGGGTGAGAATGCGTAGCTCGATCTGGGAATAGTCAGCACTGAGCAGGGTCCAGCCGTCCTGAGGCAGGAAGGCCTTGCGGATCCGCCGGCTGTACTCGGTGCGTACAGGGATGTTCTGCAGGTTGGGGTTGCTGCTGCTCAGCCGACCTGTCGCCGTCACCGCCTGGTTGAAATCGGTGTGGACCCGTCCTGTTTCCGCTTCCACCAGCTGGGGCAGGGCATCGATGTAGGTGCTTTTGAGTTTGCTCAGCACCCGGTGCTCCAGCACGAGCGGCACGACGGGATGGTCATTGCCGAGTTTCTCCAGCACGGTGGCGTCGGTGCTGAATCCGGTTTTGGTGCGGCGGGATTTCTTGCGATCCAGCCCCAGGGTGTCGAACAGCAGTTCCCCCAGCTGTTTGGGAGAGGCCAGGTTGAAGTCCACCCCGGCAGCCTCCTTGGCCTCGTGTTCCAACCGCTGCAAGGTGCTGCCCATTTCTGTTGAGAGGCCTTGCAGGTAAGGAACGTCGATGCGGATGCCGGTGGCTTCCATCCGGGCCAGCACGGGCTCCAACGGCTGCTCCACCTGTTCGAGCAGTTGCAGCAGCTGTGGACCCATCGAATTGAGTTGCTTGCGCAGGAGCAGGGCCAGCCGTCGGGTGACGTGCACGTCCATGCCGCAATACAGGCTGGCGGGCTCAAGCGGTACATCGGCGAAGGTTTGTTTTTTGCCGACCAAATCCGTGAAGGAGGTGGGCTGAAAGCCGAATTCACGCTCCGCCATCAGCTCCAGACCGTGCTTGGCAGCGGCATCGCGCAAATAATCCGCCAGCAGCGTGTCGATCACAACGCCCTCCAGGGCCACACCGTGACGCAGCAGAATCAAGCGGTCGTACTTGGCGTTCTGGAGTGTTTTGGGGTGGTCGTTGCTGGCCAGCCACGGCGCGAGGGCGGTGAGCACCGTCTCCAGCGGCAGCTGCTCTGGGCTGCTGTCATCACTGCCTTTGTGTCCCAGTGGGATGTAGGCGAGCTCATTGAGGCCGTCCCCCCAACAGAGTCCGATCCCGACCAGTTCAGCCTTGAACGGATTGAGATCCGTGGTTTCGGTATCCAGGGCCACCGGTGCCGCGGTGTCTCTGCAGTTCATCACTCGCTCCACCAGGACGCCCAGAGCGGCCTGGTCCTGGATCAGCTGGGGCCTGAGCTGAGGAAGGATCGGCTCGGATTCTTCGGCCGCGGGTGACGCATCAGTGGATGTTGCTGTGACCGTTTGAACAGCCTTTGTTTCAACGTTCGCTGCATACCCCCCCGCTGAAAAGGCTGCGACAAATCCACCGACCTGACGCAGCAGGCTGTTGAGCTCCAGGTCTTCTAGGCAGGCACTGAGACCATCGGAATCAACATCTGTCAGCGGCAGCGATGGTTCCTCCGGAAGAGGGATGTCCACCAAAATTTCAGCGAGCATGCGCGAGAGATAGGCGTTGTCGCGATCGCTGCGAAGCTTTCCTTTGAGCGCCCCTTTGATGGCTCCACGGCTGGCCTTGGGGCCTTCCGCTTCAACGGTCAAAAGAGTGGCGTAGACGGCATCGAGATCGATGTTTTCCTTCAACAGGTTGATGGCCGTCTTTGGGCCCACCCCACGAACGCCGGGAATGTTGTCCGAGCTGTCGCCGGTGAGAGCTTTCAGGTCAACCACCTTGTTGGGCATCACGCCGAGCTTGCCCAACACTCCCTCCTCGCGGATCAGCGTCGGACCGCTGTTCCTGGCGTACGGCCCTCCGCCCATGTAGAGCACCGCAATGTCTCGGCTGTCATCAACCAGCTGAAACAGATCGCGATCCCCGGACAGTATTCGTACTCCCCAGCCCTCATTGGCGGCACGGTTGGCCAGGGTTCCCAGTACGTCGTCAGCCTCAAAACCCGGTGCCATGCAGAGGGGGAGTTTGAGCTGAGAGCGGAGGATCTGCTGGAGTTGTTCGAGGTCCTGAAAGAAGACCTCCGGCGCCACATCCCGGTGCGCTTTGTAATTGGTGTCCGCCTTGTGCCGAAAGGTGGGCTCGGCGGTGTCGAAGGCGATTGCAACCCCCTGCGGTTTCAGGTTTTTCCCGTTGTCGAGCAATGCCTTGAGGAAGCCGTAGGTCACGCTGGTGGGCCGCCCATCCTTGGTGGCCAGTCCACCTTCTCCCCCTTTGCTGAAGGCATAGAAACTGCGGAAGGCCAATGAATGGCCATCAATCAGCAGCAGCAGAGGTTTGGTGGCAGCCTCGGGCATGAAAAGAGGGCGAAAAGCGTCGGGGTCAGTCGCGGCTATCGGCCCAGGGGGGCAGGTCGATGAACACGCGTGTTCCCGGTTCAAGGCCCTTCAGGATCGCAGTCTGATCTCCACTGCTGTTGCCCAGTTCCACGGACTGGAAGACGGGCTTCTGCTGGCTGTCGACCAACAACACGCCGGCTTGACCGTTTTCGGTCACAATCGCGACCGTTGGAACCAGGGTTCGGGGCTTGCTGCGGCCGGTTTTGAAGTTGATGTCGGCGGTCATGCCGATCAACAGCTTCAGCGGTGGGTTGATCAGTTCCAGCTTGACTTCAAAGGAGGTGACGTTGTCCTGTTTGACAGCTCTCGGGGCAATTTCACTGACGCGTGCGTCAAAGCGTTCGTCGGGGTAAGCATCAACTCGGATGCTGGCGGGTTGCCCGATGGCAATGCGTCCGATGTCGCTTTCGGGCACGCGAGCCGACACCTCCAGACCGCTGGAGAGCTCCACGATCGAGGAGCTGGTGGCTCCAGCTGTGGCAGACGCCGTTGTGGTCGGCGTGACGAAAGCGCCGGGTTCGGCGTAACGCGCCGTGATGGTGCCCGCAAAAGGCGCGCGAATCTTCTGTTCACCTTGTTCATGTTGCAGCTGCTCGATGCGTTCACGGGCTGCAATCACAGCGGCCTGGTTGCCCAACATCTGGTTTTCGACTTCGCTGAAGGCATCAGCGCTGATCACACCGGCCCGATACAGCTTGCTTTGTCGCTCAAAATCATCCTGCCTTCTGCGGTAAGTCGCCTCCGCCTGGCGCAAGAGAGCCTGCCGTTCCTGCAGGCGGTCTTCGAGGTTGCCGGGATCCATCAGGGCAAGAAGTTGGCCCTGCTCTACCGAATCGCCTTCATCCACAAGGAGCTGATCGAGGACGCCCTGCTGGCGTGGACTCACGTTCACCTTCTGTACCGCCAGCAGCTCACCGCTGGCAGTGATCAGGCCGGAGAGCACTCCGCGCTCAGCTGAGGTGACATAAGGCGTTAAGTCCTGTTGGTTTGCCGATAACGGACCGAAGCGCAGCAGAGCCACGCCACCAGCCAGTACCAGGCTGGCCAAAGCAATTGTGATCGGTTTGGGTCGTCTGATCCTCCGCTTGATGGAGCCATCGACAGCGTCCAGCTGCGGATCGGTTTCGGGTCGTCGCAGTGCCTGCAAGATGGGGCCACAAAACTTCACAACATTCTCGCCGCTCGCCGGTAGATTCCGCCGATGCTTAAAGCCGGAATCGTCGGATTGCCCAATGTCGGCAAGTCCACTCTGTTCAACGCTTTGGTGGCCAATGCCCAGGCCCAGGCTGCCAATTTCCCGTTCTGCACCATCGAGCCGAACGTTGGCACGGTGGCGGTTCCCGATGAACGCCTCGACCGGCTGACTCAGCTCAGCAAGAGTCAGAACACGATTTCGACCCGTATGGAGTTCGTCGATATCGCAGGCTTGGTGAAGGGGGCCAGTCAGGGCGAGGGTTTGGGGAACAAATTCCTCGCGAATATTCGTGAGGTGGATGCACTCGTCCATGTGATCCGTTGTTTCGAGGATGACGACGTCATCCACGTGTCCGGCTCCATTGGCCCTGCCCGTGATGCGGAGGTGATCAACATCGAGCTTGGTCTGGCGGATTTGGCACAGATCGAGAAGCGGCGCGAGCGTCTTAAAAAACAGGCCCGCACCAGCAAAGAAGCTCAGGTGGAGGATGCCGCTCTCGAGCGGATCCAGGCGGTTCTTGAAAATGGTGGTGCTGCCCGCAGCGTTGAGCTCAGCGAGGACGAGGCAGGGATGGTCAAACCCTTGGGTTTGTTGACGGCCAAGCCGATCATCTACGCCACGAATGTGAGTGAAGAGGATCTTGCCGATGGCAACGGCTTCTGCGAGGAGGTGAAAGCTTTTGCTGAAAAGGAAGGAGCTGAAACGGTTCGAATTTCAGCGCAGGTTGAGGCTGAGCTCGTGGAGCTGGGGGATGAGGAGACGGCTGATTATTTGGAGGGATTGGGGGTCAGTGAAGGGGGGTTGCAGAGCCTGATCCGCGCCACCTATCGATTGCTGGGTCTGCGCACGTACTTCACCAGTGGTGAAAAGGAAACCCGGGCGTGGACGTTCAAGGCCGGAATGACGGCTCCTCAGGCTGCAGGCGTGATTCACACTGACTTTGAGCGCGGCTTCATTCGCGCCCAGACCATCGGCTGGGAGAAATTGCTAGAGGCTGGTTCTCTCTCTGAGGCGCGAGGAAAAGGGTGGCTGAGGAGTGAAGGCAAGGAGTATGTCGTTGCAGAGGGTGATGTGATGGAGTTCCTGTTCAACGTTTGATGGTCT
>CAJWZN010000085.1 GCA_913050105.1 uncultured Synechococcus sp. | reverse complement strand
TCAGGCCTCCATGCTCGATCAGGAGCCGCCTCAAACCAGCTGTTCAGCCGTGGACCCACCATTTGTATCTGTAACGGCAAAGTTTTTCCCGGTATCCAAAGACGACCTTTGAGCCTTAGCACCTGATGGTCGCTCACTAATTGAGGCAGCAAAGATTCCAGCCGAGCCCGATCCAGTTCAGCCTCAATCTGCACACCACGGCCCACAACTTCTACGTGGCTGTGATCGTGATGTTCATGCACCTCATTGTGGTGATCGTTCTGACTGTGATGATGATGCACATGAGCATGATCCTCAGGAGCGTCTTGAGCGAGAGCGGGGTGATGGTCGAGACCCAGCACAACCGAGGTATCGATGTTGCCCTGAGCCACAGGCAGAAAGGCAGTTCCTTTCCTGACTTTTTGCTCCAGTTCTTCCCGAAGCGCTGACAGCTGTTCGGCTGACAATTGATCAGCTCGGCTGATCAACACCAGATCCGCTGCTTGAAGCTGATCGCGAAACAGATCGTCGATAGCGGTGATGTGATCAAGGCTTGGATCTTCCTCGCGCTGACGCTCGAGAGCCTTGACGTCTGCAACTGGGCTGCCAGCGGCAAGGGCCTCACCATCCACCAGGGTGACAACCCCATTGACGTGCACGCGATTTCTGATTTCCGGCCATTCCAAGGCCTGAAGCAACGGCCGAGGCAGCGCCAGCCCACTGGTTTCAACAACGATGCCGTCCAGATCATCAGATCGTTCCAGCAACGTCTGCATCGTTGGCAGGAAGTCATCCTGAACAGTGCAACATAGGCAGCCGTTGTTCAGCTCAACAAGTCGACCCTCAACCTCATCCTCTGGGCAGAAGCCACAACTGCGAATCAGATCTCCATCAAGGCCAACACTTCCGAACTCGTTGACCATCACAGCCAGACGCTTGCCGCTGTGAGTGAGCAAATGTCTCAAGACCGTGGTCTTGCCAGCACCAAGAAAACCAGTGACGACGGTGACCGGAATGCGTTTTGGCATTGAATTCAGGGGCGACAGCCGAGGCTGTCTCTGGTTGATATTCCTGTATCGGAATTGATCCCGTCCGCTCTTGCGCAGAGTGCTTTCTGTTGGGGAAGATCCAACACAGCGTTGGTGAAGTCGGTTCCTTCAATCTCAGCGTCAGCAAAACGACTCTGCATCAACATCGCATTGGTGAAATTCGCATTGCGCAGGTCAGCCCCGTCGAAACGGCTGGCGAAGCCCACCACATCAGACAGGTCTGCACCTCGCAGGTCTGCACCTTGAAGTTGTGACGTGTTGATCACAGCACCACGCAGATCTGTTTGGCTGAGATTCACGTCGCGAAGATCTGCCTTGAGAAATTCCTTCTCTTTCAGATCAAGGCCGTGCATATCAGCGGATATGTCCTGAACGGCACGCCCCCCTCGCAGTTCAGGAGCGGTCATCGCGTCAGCGACTCCAGGCCAGATCAGGGTGCAGAAACCAATGAGAACCGCCGTGAACAGGGACACCGGTCGAAGAACAAGCTGCATCGGAGCCGGTAACTTGAACCATCACGTTATGGCAGCTGCCGGCGGACCGAGGCGATATGGCGATGAGTCTTCGAGTGGTGGTGCCACCCCATCCCCTGATCGGTCACTGGCTGACAATGTTGCGCCATCGGGACACACCACCGGCGCTGTACGCCACAGCGATGCAGGAACTGGGGCGCTGGCTCACCTACGAGGCACTTCGCGACTGGTTACCCCATCGAAAGGAACGTGTCCCCACGCCTCGTTCCGAAACAGAGGGGACTGTTGTGGAGGCGGGAGTTCCTCTCCTGGCTATTCCCACACTTCCTGCAGGCCTTGAACTCTGGCAGGGAGCCCGCAGTGTTTTGCCGGAAGCGTCGCTGTGTCTCAACGGGGTTCCATCGTCGATCGAAGCCAATGCCGGTGTGATCCTATTTGTGGATCAAATCGTTGATGACGACAGCATTCTCATTCAACTGCGCCAGTTGCTGGAGCGAGGTGTCGAAGGACGCCGTCTTCGTTTGATCACAGCTCTCTGCTCCAGTCCAGGCTTGAAGCGTCTCGGGGAAGAGATCTCTGATCTCACCCTTCACACGGCCTGCATTGATGAAGTGGTCGATGCCGAGGGCCTGATCGACCCTGGAATCGGTGACCCTGTGCGACGTCTCAATATCAGGAGCTGAGGCCATGACTAGATTTTCATCAAGACGTTGTCAACGATGAGCCAACACCACCCCAGCAGTTCAGGAACTTTCGCCACTCTTTTCACCGGGGCCTTGTTCGGTGCCGCGGGACTCGCCTGGTGGCTGATGAACGAGGCGGATCGCCGCCGGCGGGTCAACCACCATCAGGCCATGCTTCATGCCCCTCGAATGCAGGACGGATCAGAGGTGTTCGAGCCCGGTAGTGGTGGTCTGCTGGAAGAGCGTGTTGAGAAATTGAATGCCGAGATTGCCCGGGTCCGCGCCCAGCTTGAAGGGCTCGGTTCCGACGACTGAGCGGTCGGTAGGTTGGCGAGATTGCCCAGGCCAATTCCCAGGCTCATGCTTCGTTCCGACGCCGTCACCAAAGGAATTCAGCGCTCACCCAACCGCGCCATGCTGCGGGCCGTCGGCTTCGACGACGGTGATTTCGGCAAGCCGATTCTTGGAATTGCCAATGGATACAGCACGATCACGCCGTGCAATGTCGGGCTGAACGATCTCTCCAAACGTGCTGAAGCCGCCGCACGTGATGCGGGGGGTATGCCCCAGATGTTCGGCACCATCACCGTGAGCGACGGAATCTCCATGGGAACAGAGGGAATGAAGTATTCCCTCGTAAGCCGTGAAGTGATCGCCGACGCGATTGAAACCGCCTGTAACGGCCAGAGCATGGATGGAGTTCTGGCCGTTGGGGGCTGCGACAAGAACATGCCGGGGGCGATGCTCGCCATGGCCCGAATGAACATCCCCGCGATCTTCGTTTACGGCGGCACGATCAAGCCGGGCAAACTGGGTGGCTGCGATCTCACCGTGGTGAGCGCCTTTGAAGCCGTTGGTCAGCTGACCAACGGCAACATCGATGAAGAACAGCTGATCGCTGTTGAAAAAAACGCCTGCCCTGGCGCCGGAAGCTGTGGTGGCATGTTCACCGCCAACACCATGAGCGCCGCCATTGAAACGATGGGGCTCAGCCTGCCCTGCAGCTCAACCATGGCGGCTGAAGACCAGGAAAAAGCTGACAGTGCAGCCCGTTCGGCCGAGGTGCTGCTCAAGGCGGTGAAGGCGAATATTCGTCCTCTGGATCTGCTGACCCGGGAAGCCTTCGAGAACGCGATCAGCGTGATCATGGCTGTGGGGGGATCGACCAACTCCGTTCTTCACCTGCTTGCGATAGCCCGCACAGCAGGTGTGAAATTGAGCATTGACGATTTTGAGGACATCCGCCAGCGAGTGCCGGTGTTCTGCGATCTCAAGCCAAGTGGCCGCTACGTGACGGTGGATCTCCATCAGGCGGGTGGCATTCCGCAGGTGATGAAGCAGCTTCTGGATGCCGGACTGCTGCACGGCGACTGCCTCACCATTGAAGGAAAAACTCTCCGGGAACTCCTGGCCGATGTCCCTTCGGATCCCCCCGCCAATCAGGACGTGATCCGCCCGATTTCAAGGCCGCTTTATCAAAAAGGGCACTTGGCGATCCTCAAGGGAAACCTCGCTCAGGAGGGAAGCGTCGCCAAAATCAGTGGAGTGAAAACCCCTGTTCTGACAGGACCTGCCAGGGTGTTTGAAAGTGAGGAAACCTGCCTGGCCGCCATCCTTGATCGCCAGATCAAGGCGGGGGATGTGGTGGTTGTTCGCTACGAGGGACCCGTTGGAGGTCCCGGTATGCGCGAAATGCTTTCACCGACATCAGCGATCGTTGGCCAGGGTCTTGGCGAAAAGGTGGCCCTGATCACCGACGGTCGCTTCAGCGGTGGCTCCTATGGACTTGTTGTGGGTCACGTTGCGCCGGAAGCTGCTGTGGGGGGAACCATCGGTCTGGTTCAGGAGGGCGACAGCATCACTGTGGATGCCGATCAGCTGTTGCTTCAGTTGAATGTTGATGAAGCCGAACTTGAACGCCGTCGTTCCGTCTGGATACCACCCACTCCGCGTTATCGAACAGGAATTCTCGGCAAATATTCGCGACTTGTTTCGAGTTCAAGCCGTGGTGCCGTCACCGACCAGCCCGATTGATCAGCCGGGCTGAAGCAGGGAGCGGAGGCGTCGACCCAGAGCCTCTATCGGCGCCGCATCAGCGGGGGCGCTGCACCGCTCACCTGTTTCACCACTCATCCATACAGCGTGTCGTCCATGCCAGAGCAGTGGTCGGTTGGGTTGATCCCACCAGCTGAGCATCAGGTTGATTTCGGCTCCGCTGCGGTACACCTCCAGTTCCAGGTCGAGGTCGGTTTGTCGCTCACCTTCCGCATCGCGACATTCAATCCGAACGTTCAGATCATCCAGTTCAGCCGCTGCTGAGGGATCCACCAAAACCACAGCGTGCCGCCATGGCTTCCGGCAGACGTCAGCGGTCTTGGCGATCAGCACCAGTAGGTCCATCGCGTTAAGGCAAAGCGCGGATGGTGCGGACAAGCATTCGGATAGGACCAGCGCGGAAGCCTGGATTGAGCGCGCCATCGTCACCGAATTTGGAATGCAGCAGCTGGATACGGGTGATGCCTGAGCGGTCAAAACGCAGCGGCAGCCCCACCGGCTTGGCACGGACGGTGGGGCGAAGATCACTGAACGGAATTGTCAGCCGCGTCACACCTTCACTGCGTGTGGGTACATCCACGACCCAGCGAAGGCCTCCTGGAATCAGCTCAGTCAGACCCATCGCCCCATCCCGGCAACCCAGGGCGATTTTGAGGGTGCGTCCCTCCGCTTCCACATCAAGTTGGATGGCTGAGTACGGAGACAGATCCAGCGGCGGCTGCAACCGCGGAGAGCGGCAGCTGACAAAGCCGCCACCCTGCTCGATCAATTCGCCCTCCAACAGCAAACCGTCGGATACAACCCGACATCCAGCTTTTGAACGCCCACCCATGATCGTGTCATTGAGACTGGACCACTCGGCGAAGGCTGCACCTTCGAAAAGCACCTGCCCTGAGGGCAGATCAGAGACCGGCGGCTGCATCTTGATCAGCAAGGATCAAGACTGGCTTAGCAGGGGAAACCAGCTTGGCGGGGGTTCGATCGGGCGATTCCTGCGGATCAACCAGACGCTGTAACGCTTGACGCTTCCCTGAACCGCTCACCAGGAA
>CAJWZN010000084.1 GCA_913050105.1 uncultured Synechococcus sp. | reverse complement strand
CAGCCAACAACCGATTTGCCCAACGCATCTGGGGATGCCGGTGGGATCAGATCTTCACCTCTGAGCCTTTGGCGGAAGCGCGGAGTCCCAACGACGCGGAACGCGATGACATGCATCAGGCCATCAAGCGGATCCGGCGCAAGCTGTTCCAATCACGACCCATTCGCGATGCCCTTCTCAACCCCATTCGCTACGTCATGGGTGCATCGCGCTTCTTTCAGTAGGCGTTAACGCTGTTAGCGTCCGAAGTCATCTCTTCAATGTCGATGTCCGTCCTGCGCTCCGCCGCGTTCGCTGCCCTCGGACTGCTGCTTGGACTGCAGGGCCCCGTCAGCGCAGGCGGAGGCGTGACAATCAGCAGCTACGGCCAGCGCGCTCTGCTGATTCAGGGCGGAGGGCAATCGGTTCTGTTGAATCCTTACAGGGCAGTGGGTTGTGCCGCTGGACTGCCGGAACCACGGGTTCAGGCCGGTGTGATTCTTGCCAGTTCCGAACTTGCCGATGAAGGGGCTCGAGACATCGCCACTGGGCGGTTCCTGGTAGATCCCGGCTCCTACCGGCTCAATGGCCTCAAGCTGGAAGGATTCGCAAGCCCCCACGACAGGATTGAGGGCCGACGCTTCGGCAACGCCACCATCTGGCACTGGCAGCAGGGGGGTCTCAACTTTGCCCATGTAGGGGCCACCGCGGGGCCGATCGGCCCGGCCGACCGTGTCTTGCTGGGTCAACCTGATGTGTTGATCGTTGGTGTGGGTGGAGGCGCCAAGATTTTTGATGCTTCCGAGGCAGCTGCACTCGTGAAGCAGCTCAACCCCCGCCAGGTGATCCCCGTGCAATACGTCACCGGTGAGGCACCAGCCAACTGCGATCAAGACACGGTGAAACCGTTCCTGGAGGCCATGGCCGGCACCAGCATCCGCGACGTCGGCCGCAGAGTTCAGCTGCCGGGGGCTCTGCCCGACAAGACAGCAATCACTCTGATGCGCTGATCACAGCAGAGCAGCCAGATCGCCGCGATTCCACCCGGCGATGACGGCGAGCAGCAGCAGCACCCTGGCTTTCTGAGGATTCAGACTTCCGGCAGCCAGCAAGCCGAGTTGTTCGTCCTCGGGGTCCTCGTAGACCGGACCGGAACCACAGCGATTGGCACGCAGCATCAGAGGCAGGGTGTCCGGCCAGGCCGCAAGCGTGTTGCGCTCCACCACCGACAGCTGCCCGGCGCCGGTCCCGGTGAACACCAGGCCTTGGATTCCAGCCTTCAACAGGGCAGGGAGCACGAACGCTGGAGGTTCCACACACCCATAAAGAACAGCCACCTGAGGCCACTGCTCCGGCAGCTCGAGAGTGGCGAACGGCGTCGGGGGGTGGAAAGGCACCGATGACCAATGCACCCCGGCGTCATCCACCCAACCCAGCGGGCCGGTAGCGCTACTGATCAACGCCCCCACTCCCTGGGTGGCGCGTTTGGTCACCTCGGCTGCGGCGTGAATCGCTCCATCCATCACCGTGAGCACACCGCGCTGGCGGGCCGTGGAACTGCATGCCACCTGCACGGCCTGAAACAAGTTGAGCGGACCATCCGCACTCAGAGCCGTTGCCGGTCGCATCGCTCCCACCAACACCACGGGCCGAGGGTCGTCGATCAACTGCTGCAACAACCAGGCCGTTTCCTCCAGCGTGTTGGTGCCATGGGTGATCACCACTCCAGCCAAGGCAGGATCACTTGCGAACGCCAAACGAATGCGCTGCACCAGCTCGCGCCAATGCTGAAAGAGCAGATCCGCGCTGTCGACATTGGCCACCTGCTCAACGTGGATTTCGGCCAGCTCTTGCACAGGCGACACGGCATCCAGCAGTTCCTCCCCTGCCAGAGCTCCTGCCGTGTAGGTGTTGATGCTGGCGCTGTCAGCACCACATCCGGCGATGGTTCCACCAGTGGCAAGCAACAGAACCCGAGTCACGGATCCAGGCGAAGAAACGCCTCCACAAACCGCTGCATCTGACTGGTGGTGCCGATGCTGACGCGAAAACAACCATCCACCAAGGGCTTCCCAGCCATCGAACGGATCAGGATGCCCTCACCGCGCAGAGCCGCATCCACCACTGCAACAGGTTGCTTAGGCCAGACCAGCAGGTAGTTTCCCCCATCGCAGTGGTGGCGAATCCCGGCAGAACGCAAGGCCTGAAGAGTCCAGTCGCGGGCCCGCAACACCTCAGCCACATAGGCATCCACGTAGGACTGATCCGCCAGTGCGGCGAAGGCAGCAGCCACGGCAACACTGTTGACCTCGTAAGGACCGGTGACCCGCCCAACCCGATCGATCACACCGGGATGACCGATGGCAAAGCCGATACGGAGCGCAGCAAGGCCAGCGGTTTTGGACAGTGAGCGGAACACCAGCAGGTTGGGCGTGGCGCTGAAATCGGCAGCAGGGAGAACGCTGTCGCCGGTGAAAGCTTCATAGAGCTCATCGACAACCACCAGCGTCTGAGGAGCAGAGGCGGCCAGGTCGAGAATCGCTTCCGGTGCCAACCGGGTACCAGTGGGGTTGTTGGGGTTGCAGATCAGCAGCAGCCGCGGAGTTGTCTCCTGCAACGACGCCTGAATCGCAGCCAAGGGGTAGGTGAATGCCTCGCCCTCATAGGGAATCGCATCAATGGTCATCCCCTGCATGCGTGCACAGGGGGTGTAGTAGCCAAAGGTGGGAGACGTGGTCAGCACCCGCTCTCCGGCGTCGCCGTAGGCATGAAACACCGCGTGAATTGCAGCGTCGACGCCGTTGAACAACCCCACTTGATCAGATTGCAACCCAGGGCGGCAGCCGGTCTCGAGCAAGTTGCGCACCACGGCGTCCCGCAGGCCGTCGTACTCGGGGTAAATCGCGATCTCCTCGGTGCTGAAACCCCGAAGGGCTTCTGCCACCAAGGGGCTTGGGCCGATGGTGTTCTCGTTGAAATCCAAACGCAGCATGGAGCGGCGCCCCTCCAGTGGAGCGCTGTAGGCCTGCAATTGCTCAACCGCAGAGCGGGCTGCTGGGGGAACGATGCCGTCGGAGATCACAGGCTCGAACCATGGATGAAAAGTCTGGCAAGAATCCCATCAAACGGCTCAAAAGCTGGTTCCACCTTCCTTTCAACTGGAGTCCACCCCACCCCACGATTCGCAACCTTGAGCTCGATCACATCCGCTCCAGCGTGGAAATCCCAAGCAGACCCAGACCACAACGCAATGTGTTCGCCGTGAGTCGACAGAGGGCCAGTCGAGAGGGCAACGCCTCCGGCGCTGCCTTCAGCACCGGCACCTGGTCGTAAAAGCGGTTGAACACCTGGCTGAGTTCGAACAGATAGGCACAGAGACGGTTAGGCAGCAGTTCCTCCTCCACCTCGGCAATCACCGCGTCGAACTTGAGCAGTTCACGCACCAGCGCCCATTCCTGCGGCTCAGTGAACTGCAGTTGCGTCGTCGACGCATCAAGATCCCCACCTTTACGGGCAATGCCGGCGATACGCACCACTGCATAAAGCAGATAAGGAGCCGTGTTGCCTTGCAGAGCCAGCATCCGATCAAAGGAGAACTGGTAGTTGGTGATCCGGTTCTGGCTCAGATCGGCGTACTTCACCGCCGCAAGGCCAACGGTGCCGGCCACGTGGTGAATGAACTCCTCGGATTCGATGCGCTCCTCCTGAGCCAGACGCGACCGCAGGTCAGCCTCGGCACGCTCCACCGCCTCATCCAGCAGATCGCGCAACCGAACCGTGTCGCCGGAGCGGGTCTTGAGCTTTTTGCCGTCCTCCCCCTGCACCAATCCAAAGGGCACATGCTCCAGCCGGGATCCATCGGGAATCCAGCCAGCGCGTTCCGCCACCTGGAACACCCCGGCGAAATGGTTCGCCTGGCCTGCATCGGTGACATAAACCACCCTTCTCGCAGCATCTCCATCAGGGCCTGATCCGAAGCGGTAGCGAATCGCCGCCAGGTCGGTGGTGGCGTAGTTGAACCCCCCGTCGCTTTTCTGCACGATCACCGGCAGCGGCTTGCCGTCCTTGCCCTGTACGCCCTCAAGGAACACACACTGGGCGCCCGCATCCGTGACGAGAAGACCTGCTTGCCTGAGGCCCTCGATCACTGCTGGCAGGAAAGGGTTATAGAACGACTCACCACGTTCACTCAGGCGGATGTCGAGCCGGTCATAGATCTTCTGGAATTCGCGACGTGACTGGTCGCAGAGCAACCCCCAGGCTTTCAACGACAGTGGATCGCCGCTCTGCAGCTTCACCACCTCCTCCCGGGAGGTGGTCTGAAACGATTCGTCGTCGTCGAAACGCTTCTTGGCCTCCCGATAAAAAGCCACCAGATCTCCGAGGTCCACGGCGTCAGCGGTCTCCAACGCTTCCGGGGCAACCTGTTTGAGATGAGTGATCAGCATCCCGAACTGGGTTCCCCAGTCACCCACATGGTTCAGGCGCAACACGGGATGCCCGCGGAATTCCAGCACCCGCGCCACGGAATCGCCAATGATCGTTGAGCGCAGGTGTCCAACGTGCATCTCCTTGGCAATGTTGGGGCTGGAGAAATCCACCACCACTGGCGCGGCATCCCGCACCGCAGGAACACCGAGTCGCTCATCGGCAAGCCGTGCCGACACCTCCATCGCAAGTCGCTCCGGCCGAAGGGTGAGGTTGATGAAACCTGGCCCAGCAATCTTTGGTTCAAGGCAGAGGTCCGTGAAGGCCTGGTCCTTCAGCAGTTGTTCAACGATTGCGCTGGCGATCTGACGCGGGGGCTGCTTCAACGGCTTGGCCAGCGGCAGTGCTCCATTGGCCTGAAAGTCGCCGAATTCAGCTTTACTGGCGGGAACGAGCTGGGGGTCGAGTTCAGCCTCGGCTGCAGGGAAAACCTGTTGCATCGCTGCCCGCAACTGGGACTCCAAGAGGGAGGAGAGGCTGAGCATCACGGCCGAAACAGACGCTGCTGATCATCCTCCGGCGCAGGTCTCCGGCCGTCATGAACGTTGCAGCTGAATCGTTTCGCACCCACGGCGCTGTCGAAAGCAACGCGCCAAAAGGCGTTGTAGGCGGATCATGCGTCTTAACAGTGAACGGGTTGATGCGGGGCTTGCTTCAAATCGCCTTGTTCGCTGGATGGATCATCAAACGTTCGGTGTTCAAACCACTGGGACTGGATGGTGCCTTTTTTGCACAACTCACTGAACTCCGATCCACATCAACGCAATGATCGAGAACAACTCGTTCAGTAAACCTGACGACCGACTAGTGCAGTGGTGGAAGGAACGCGTGCACTTCCTTGGCAAGCATGAGCTGAATAGGGA
>CAJWZN010000083.1 GCA_913050105.1 uncultured Synechococcus sp. | reverse complement strand
GGACCGCTGATCGTGATGCTGACCCTGGCGCTGGTGCTGCGGCGACCTTTGACGATGTAAGCCGCCCAATAGCCATCAGCTCGCGACTCCTCATCGGGATGCTGGGCTTCGATCCGAGTGATCACCTGCAGGCCAGAGGGATCGGCCTGCCCCAGCAAGACCGGATCAACCCTCAACTCGGGGACAAACACCTCCATGCGTCGATGGGGATTACTGATCTCCAGCAACCCCGTTACGTGAATTGTGTCGCCGTCGTTCTGAACACTCCAATCCCTTGGACTGAGCCGCAGAGGAGACGCTGGACGAAGCCGATGACGCAGTTCGAGCCAGGTGACTCCGAGTCCAATGGCCAACGGAGCAATCAGCACAGACACAGCGTCTTCCAAAGTTCGCCGCAGCGTAAAGCTGCATCAGCGGAGCACAATCGATCCGATGCGTTATCCGGATGTGACCTCGATGTTCACCTCGTTGAAGCTGCCCTCTTGATCAAGTGATGGCAACTCCGGCGCCGGCAGTCCTGTGGCCTGGCTGATCCCCGTGTTGATGTCGTTCAGAGGAACCTGCCCCTCCTGGTCAAACATCACACGCCCATCCGGACCGATCACCACCACTTGCGGAATAACACCATGCCAGTAGCTGGCCGGATCAGCGGGGCCGTTTGCGTCGCGACCCTGCAGAGGGTCAACGGTGAGCGGCAGAAGATCGATGTTCCGCCCCCACAGACGTTGCAGCTCTGAAACCACAGGAGCAAAACGTTTGCTGACGGCGCTGTCGTCGAGGTAGTAGACAATCACGGCGGTGCGCCCCTGATCCAGGGCGTCCGACAAGGGATTCGCGGGGGGAACCAACGATCCGTTGCCGGCATAGAGGGCATAGATATTGCCGTCGTAGCGATCGTCGTTGAGAACGGCCTGAGCCGGACTTACCACAAGCAGCAGAGCAGCAAGAAGGCTCAGAGCGCGAACCAGGAGACAGCCCATCAAGCCGAGGTCGGAATGGCCATTGTGACCTCAGCCACGCCCCAGACCGCGACCCATGCCCTGGGCGATGCCCCGGCCGATCAGACCGATCGCCCGACCAAGCACCTGGGTGAGCAGAACCACCGCCAGATCTCCCAGGCGTTGGATCAAGGCCTGAACCTGGGGAGCCAGAGCGTCGCGGGTCTCGAGCAGCAGGGCCACCTGACGCTGCCACCAGCCCAGCTGGTTGAGCTCCTCATCACGAGGTTCGGTCAGCAGGCGCGGTTCGATCCGACCTCCACGCAACTCAAACAGCAGTCGTCGGCTCTCGTAAAGCTGAATGGGTCGTTCAATCCAGTCAGCCCAGCGAAGCTGACTGTTCAGCTGATTTCGCAGACGATCCAGCTCACGGGTTGCCAGCAACCGCTCCCCAAGCAGGTAGCGGCGTAGCTCTGGCCAGCTTCCGCATGCCTCCAGCAGTTCCGCACCGATCAGTTCGGCGGTTCGCACCAACCAGTTGCTGACCAGCGCCTCCAACTGCAGGAGGGCACGAGGATCATCTGCGGGGAGCAGCTGACCATTCACCAACACAGGCTGATCAGCCAGCAGCGGTGCCAACATCCCGATGGGATCTGGCAGATCCTCGTCCTCATCAGTGAAATCGGCATCGTCCAGCAGGGCTGCCGCCACTGACAACAGCGAACCATTACGCGGGATGCGGACATAACTACCGGCCATGGACGTCAGCGCCTGCCGCCGCAGTTCCGGCTGCAGTTCATTCCAACAATCAGCATTCAGCTCATCTCGCCGCAAACGAGCCAGCAGCTGATCAAGTTGCTGCAGCAGGCCCAGCAGCAACTCCCGGCGCCGCTCTGGTTGAAGAGCTTCAATCGCCAGAAGCCTTCCTGTTGCATTGATGAGGCCGTCATTCACCGCCACATCGAGACGGCCATGGATGGACTCCCAGACCGCCACGGCATTGCGCTGGCGCAACGTGATCGATGTGGGCTCATGGGTATCAGAGGACGGGCGAGGCGCTTCGCTGAGAGGGGCAACATCCGTCAAACCCATTTGCAGGGGTCCCCATAACCACAACAACAGCACACGAGCCTGATGCAGCTCACGGCAGCGGCCCTCCAGCAGAACCCTCAGCAAGCCTTGCTTCGGTGGGGGCTGCAGCATCGCTTCGATCACCTGCAGGTCGTTGCTGATCTGTTGCAGGCCGCTGACGAGCAACCACTGGCCCAGGCCCATGGCAGCTGAATCGGTCTGACGTGGCTGGGATACGGACGACTGAAGCTGAACCACCCGACCACCGCTGAGAAGGGTTTCGACGGCGGACATCAATTCCGCCACGCCGCCGTTCTGCAGCAGACCTTCTGCCCCAAGAGCCAGAAGCTGATCTCTGCCTGCCGGCAACGACTCGGGAAGCAGTAACAACAGTGGTGCCGGCTGCCAACGCTCCTGCAACCGCCGCACCTCCTGCTGCAAGGCCGGCAAAGACAGCAACGCATCGATTGACCAGATCACCAGCTTCGGTGAGCCATCGAGCTGTTCAGCCTTCATCACCACGTCCCAACCGGGCATTCGGCTGGTCAGCTGCAGAGCGAGAGACTCTCCGAAGGGCTCCGGAGCCAACAGCAACATCCGCACTGGGGAGGAGGCAGCCAAGCGGAAACTAGAGACGATGTCGTCAAGGTACCGAGCCTTTGGTCAGTTCTCCAGGGTGCGGCGCCCGTTGAGTTGGAGGGTGTACGACTCAATGCGAAAGCCGGATATCTTTTCGATCCGATCGAGAAGATCAGCCGGAAGTTCGACGTCGATATCCTCGATTGATCCGCTGTCAAGACAGGTGAGATGACTGTGGGGATCACTGCGGTAGCCGTACAAGCGACCATTGGCTCGATCGAGACACTCAATCACTCCAGCGGACTGGAGCGCCTCCAGATTCTGGTAAACGGATGTATGGCCGATGCTTCGACCTCTTGAATTGAGCTTTTCAAAAATGTCGCGTGCGCTGAGGTGACTTTTTTCAGTCCAGAGCAGATCAAGCACCATGCGTCGCTGACGACTCAGGCGCATCCCAAGAACACGACACTGATCGAAAACATCCTTGAGACCTCGAGTGGAGGTGACGTTCACTTCGGAAGTGGCGTCGCGCCTTAGCACGGGGAGGTCGTGATTCGTCTCACTTTAAGGCGCATCGACCACCCATGCATCAGGCCAGATCAGCCGAACAGCTCGTGAGGTCCTGCAGCCGTGATTCCGCCAGAGCCTGGATCGACTCAGCTAAATCGACTCGACCGTCATACAAGGCCCGACCCACAATCACGCCACTCACGCCAAGGACCTCCAAAGACAGAAGTGAGAGCAGATCAGCCATGCAGCCAATACCACCTGATGCGATCACAGGAACCGTGCTGGCCTGGGCCATGGTCCGCAAAGCCTCGAGGTTGGGTCCCGCCAGGGTTCCATCAGTGGCGATATCGGTGGTGATGATCGCCGCGATTCCTGCATCGCTGAAACGCTGTGCCAGATCCGTTGCAAGAACGTCGCTTTGCTCGATCCAGCCGCGGGTCGCCACCCGCCCATCCTTGGCATCGATCCCCACCACGATCTGCCCGGGATACCGCTTGGCCAGATCCACAACCAGGGCGGGTTGCTCAATCGCCACCGTGCCGAGAATCACCCGGTCGAGCCCACAGGCCAGCAACTCTGACGCCCGCTCCAGCGAACGCACCCCTCCCCCCAGCTGTACGGGGATATCCAGAGCTGTAGTGATGGCACGAACCGCTGCGTCATTCACCGGTTCTCCACGTTTGGCGCCGTCGAGGTCTACCAGGTGCAGGCGACTGGCCCCCTGCTCCTCCCAGCTGCGGGCCTGAGCAACCGGGTCATCGCTGAAGCGGGTCACCTGGTCGTAATCACCTTGATGCAAGCGGACGCAGGCACCGTCCAGCAGATCGATAGCGGGAATGATCTCCATGGAAGGCAGCCGTCGAACAACCATCCTGCAGCTCCACGCTTCAATGGATTGCCGTTGTGCAGTGGGCTGTTGTGAAGATCCTGGTCATGGGTGGGACCCGCTTCGTCGGCAAGCCACTGGTTGCTCGTCTGCAGGCGCAGGGCCATGAGCTCACCCTGTTCACTCGCGGCAAGAATTCAGTTCCAGCTGGGGTTGAGCACCTGAGCGGCGACCGAAGCAGCGTTGAAGGGCTGACGGCTCTTCAAGGGCGCCGTTTCGACGTGATCATCGACAGCTCTGGCAGGAAACTGGAGGACAGCAGCCGTGTGATCTCCCTTACTGGGGCACCGAGCCATCGCTTCGTTTATGTGAGCTCTGCCGGGGTTTACGCAGGATCTGATCAGTGGCCCCTGGCTGAGGAAAGCCCCACTGATCCCAAAAGCCGCCATGCGGGCAAGGCCGACACCGAGCGCTGGTTGCAATCAGAGGGAATCCCTTTCACAAGTTTCCGACCGACCTACATCTACGGGCCTGGCAATTACAACCCGATCGAGCGCTGGTTCTTTGATCGGATTCTCCACAACCGTCCCGTTCCCCTTCCTGGCAACGGCAGCACGATCACCCAGCTGGGACATGTGGATGACCTGGCGGAGGCCATGGCGCGCTGCATTGATGTTGAGGCAGCCACCAACAGGATTTACAACTGCTCCGGCAAGCAGGGCATCACCTTCAGGGGTTTGATCCGTGCCGCTGCGGTGGCCTGCGGTCGAGACCCCGCCAGTGTGGAGATGCGCAGTTTTGATCCATCCAACCTCGACCCAAAGGCCCGCAAGGCCTTCCCCTTGAGGCTGGACCATTTCCTGACAGACATCACAAGGGTCGAACGGGAACTGGCCTGGCAACCGCGCTTCGACCTGGCAACAGGTCTTGCCAGCAGCTACAGGCAGGACATCGCGGTGAACCCCACGAAGGAACCGGACTTCAGCTCTGACGCAACTCTGATCGGGGACTGAGATAGGACGCGGCCGAACCCAGAGCCAGCAGCAAAGACGGCCAGAACAACCACCAACCCACAGTTACCGCCTGCCCATGGCCGACCCAGCCAGCTGGCCACAGCAGCAGCAGGAGGCTGAGGAATTGAAGGATGGTCTTGGCCTTACCGCTGTTCGATGCCGGAGCTCCGTCCTCCGCCTGGGAGCGCCATCCAGAAATGAGCAGCTCACGTGCCAACAGCAACCAGACGGCCCACAGCGGAAGCAGGCCGCTACTGGCGAGCCAGAGCAATGGTGCTGCAATCAGGATCTTGTCCGTCAGAGGGTCGAGGCGAGCCCCCCAGCTGCTGCCACCTCCAGCACGACGGGCCAACCAGCCATCGGCGGCATCACTGCATCCCGCCAGCAGGAGCAACCACCACGCCAACCCTGCCGCACCGACCTGAAGGGCCAGGATCAGAGGTAATCCGGCAATGGCCCTGCCGACGGTGAGGCCATTCGCCAGTGAGCGAAGCGGTGACAACATCCCCTGAAT
>CAJWZN010000082.1 GCA_913050105.1 uncultured Synechococcus sp. | reverse complement strand
TGTACCTAACGGTTGATCTGGACTGGTTTGATCCCGCCGTGCTGCCCGGCACCGGCACACCCGAACCGGGCGGATACATCTGGTCGGACTTCGCAGCCCTTGTGGACGTTCTCCAACACCATCGACTGGTGGCTGCGGATGTGGTGGAACTGGCTCCTCAACTCGATCCCAGCGGTGTGAGTTCCGTGCTGGCCGCCAAAGTGACCCGCAGCCTGCTTCTGCTGCTTGGAACCAATCAGTAAACGTGCCGCGCATCGGCCCGCTGTTGGCGCAACCGACCCATTTCACGATGCTCGCTGATCAACGCCAGGGGTGTCTTGGAGTTGGTGCTTGCGCTCACGCGCCGGAGGGCTTCATGGGAGATCAACCATCACCCGATGTCTCTTGAATGATTTCCAACCAGAGCACGATCCAGCTCCAGCTGCTGCTCGCGGTCATTGCCCTCAAGCCCATGCAGGGGCGGTAGCTCGGGAGCACAGGGAGTCCAGTGGTGACAAACCACCAGCCCGGCGAACTCGGGATGCACCTCCAAGCGACGCAGACGACACCATCCCAGCGTTCGCCCGTCACTTGAGCAGTGCTGACAACTGCGGCAGTTAGGCCTGGAACTCAAAACCACCGTCCCGAGGTTGAACAACGCTAATGACGGTCTGCGAAATGGACCAGGCCCGCGAGCCAATCTCCAAGTTCGCTTCCAGTTGCTGAAGCTCTCCATAAGAATGCGACTTCCCGCATCGGACCCGATGTCTCTGCAGTGCACGCCGCTTCATCAGCTCTGCCGAGACGGCGGCGGTCGGATGGTGCCCTTTGCAGGCTGGGAGATGCCTGTGCAATTCAGCGGCCTGATCCAGGAGCACAAGGCCGTGCGCGAACAACTGGGGATGTTTGACATCTCCCACATGGGCGTGCTCCGGCTGGAAGGCCCAGATCCAAAGTCGGCTTTGCAGCAGCTGGTTCCTAGCGACCTCCACCGCATCGGTCCAGGAGAAGCGACGTACACAGTTTTGCTGAATGAATCGGGCGGCATCCGCGATGACCTGATCGTTTACGACTGCGGATCGATCGATTCCGAGCGCGGAGCCCTGGTGGTGGTGATCAACGCGGCCTGCGCCGACAGCGACACCGCCTGGATCCGCGAGCGCATGGAACCGGCCGGACTGACGGTGACCGACATCAAAAAAGATGGGGTCCTGTTGGCGCTGCAAGGGCCGAAGGCCATCCCAATGCTCGAGCAGCTGAGCGGTGAAGACCTCAGCGGCCTTCCCCGCTTCGGCCACCGCATGCTCACAATCTCTGGCCTCCGAGACCCCGTGTTCACCGCCCGCACCGGCTACACCGGGGAAGATGGTGCCGAGTTGCTGCTCAGTGCAGACGATGGCCAGACGCTCTGGTCGGAGCTCATCAATCAGGGTGTGACGCCCTGCGGTCTCGGCGCTCGAGACACCCTGCGCCTGGAAGCCGCCATGCACCTCTATGGCCAGGACATGGATACCGAGACCAACCCCTTCGAGGCAGGCCTGGGCTGGCTTGTACATCTGGAAATGCCTGCGGATTTCCTCGGCCGGCAGGCCCTGGAGCAAGCGGCCGAGACCGGTCCGGCCAAACGGCTCGTAGGGCTGAAGCTGCAGGGCCGTGCCATCGCCCGGCATGACTACCCGGTGCTGCACAACGGCACCAGGGTGGGCATCGTCACCAGTGGCACCTGGTCACCCACCCTGGAGGAAGCGATCGCCATGGCCTATGTGCCGCCGGAACTTGCCAAGCCGGGCACGGAACTGAGCGTGGAGATCCGCGGCAAATCCCAACCGGCAGTGGTGGTGCGACGCCCCTTCTACAAACGCACCTGACCCGGCCCAGGGCTGTGGGAAACTCGCCTGCGACAAGCTGAAACACTCCATGCGCAGCAATGGTTGCGGCGACCTGCGCGAGCAGCACATCGACAAGCAGGTGAAGCTGTGCGGCTGGGTGGATCGTCGCCGCGACCATGGCGGAGTGATCTTCATCGATCTGCGCGACCGGAGCGGCACCGTTCAGATCACCGTCGATCCAGACCTGGGGGCAGAAGTCTTCGCCGTGGCCGAGCACCTGCGCAGCGAGACCGTGCTGCAGGTGAGCGGCAAAGTTCGGGCACGACCCGCCGAATCGCTCAACGACAAACTGGCGACCGGTGCCGTGGAAATACTGGCCAGCGGCATCAACGTGCTCAACAGCGTGAAGGGCAATCTGCCCTTCCCCGTGTCGGTGCATGACGAGGAGAACACCCGAGAGGAGCTGCGTCTGCGTCACCGCTATCTGGATCTGCGCCGCAAGCGCATGAACGACAACCTGAGGCTGCGGGCACAAACCATCCAGGCAGCAAGACGTTTTCTGGAGAACGAAGGTTTCATCGAGGTGGAAACACCGGTGCTGACGCGCTCCACCCCGGAGGGTGCTCGCGACTACGTCCTGCCCAGCCGTGTCTGCGGTGGTGATTGGTTCGCCCTGCCCCAGTCCCCCCAGCTGTTCAAGCAGCTGCTGATGGTGGGCGGCATCGAGCAGTACTACCAGGTGGCGCGCTGTTTCCGCGATGAAGACCTGCGCGCCGACCGCCAGCCGGAATTCACCCAGCTGGACATCGAGATGAGCTTCATGGATCAGGAACAGATCCTGGAGCTGAACGAAGCGCTGATCTGCGCGATCTGGAAGACCGTGAAGGGGATCGACCTGCCTCGCCCCTTCCCCCGCATGACATGGCATGAGGCCATGGATCGTTACGGCACCGACCGCCCCGACACGCGCTACGGCATGGAGCTCACCGATGTGAGCGACATCGTGAAGGACATGGGCTTCAAGGTGTTCAGCGGTGCCGTGAAGTCCGGTGGTGCGGTGAAATGCATCCCTGTTCCCGGCGGGAATGACGCGTTGTCCAACGTGCGCATCAAGCCCGGTGGCGACGTGTTCAGCGAAGCCCAGAAAGCCGGAGCCGGTGGACTGGCCTTCATCCGCGTCCGTGATGGCGGCGAGATCGACACCATCGGCGCGATCAAGGACAACCTCAACGCCGACCAGAAAAAGGAGCTGCTGAGTCGCACCGGGGCCGAGCCCGGCACGCTGCTGCTGTTCGGTGCCGGTGACACCGCCACCGTGAACAAGGCTCTCGACCGGGTACGCCAGTACCTGGCCAGAGAGCTGGAGATGGTGAAGACAGACCGGGAGAACGACCAGTGGAACTTCCTCTGGGTGGTGGACTTCCCGATGTTCGAGTTCAACAGCGAAGAGAACAGGTATGAGGCCTTGCACCACCCTTTCTGCGCCCCCAACGCAGAGGATCTCGGCAGTGATGCATCCCAGTGGGGCAAAACCCTCCCAGGCGCACGGGCCCAGGCCTACGACCTCGTACTGAACGGCCTGGAACTTGGTGGTGGTTCCCTGCGCATTCACGACTCAGCCCTGCAACGTGAGGTGTTGCAGACAATCGGCTTGCCCCTTGAAGAGGCCCAGGAGCAATTTGGCTTCCTGCTTGAAGCGCTTGACTTGGGCGCCCCTCCCCATGGTGGACTGGCCTTTGGTGTCGACCGGATGGTGATGCTGCTTGCCGGTGAAGAGTCAATCCGCGACACGATTGCCTTTCCCAAGACCCAGCAGGCCCGTTGTCTGATGACCAGTGCACCCGGTGATGTTGCCGACAAGCAGCTGGAGGAGCTTCATGTGGCCAGCACCTGGGTAGAACCCAGCGAAGACGACGTCTGAAGCCGCCAGGAAGGGTCGCTCAGATCCCGAAGGGATTCAGGGCTTTTTGAGCACCAAGACGGGAGGGGATGAACCCTGAAGAAGTATTCCTCTCCTTTGAGTCTTTGCCCCGTCAACCACGACGGACCGGGGAAACCCGCGATCGCCGCAGCGGCACTACGGATTTACTGCGGCTGTATCTGCAGGACATCGGTCGAGTGGATCTGCTGACCAACGAGGAGGAGGTGACCCTCGCCCGGCTGGTACAGAGGCGGGAGGCCTTGTTGCAACAGCAGCGGCAGCTGGCCGACAGCGATGCAGCCATCGGAGAACTGCACCGTCTGGAGAAACTGCAACGCCAGGAAGCCAACCATCACAGCCGCTGGCCAACGAAACAGGAGTGGGCCCGCGCAGCGGGTCTGAATCTGCAGGATCTGCAGCATCGAATCGAGGCCGGATACCAGGCCTGGGGAACCCAGGCCGGCCTCGACTCCAAAGAGCTGAAAGTGGCATTGCGAAACGGACGTCGTGCCAAGGACCACATGATCCAGGCCAATCTTCGGCTGGTGGTAGCGGTGGCCAAGAAGTATCAGCAGCGGGGCATGGAACTGTTGGATCTGGTGCAGGAGGGCACCCTTGGCCTTGAGCGAGCCGTTGAGAAATTCGATCCCACCCGCGGCTTCCGCTTCAGCACCTACGCCTACTGGTGGATCCGCCAGGGCATGACCCGAGCGATCGCAACCCAGAGCCGCACGATCCGGCTGCCGGTGCATGTCACTGAAAAGCTCAACCGCATCAAAAGGGTCCAGCAGGACATCGCCAGCAATGAGGGCCGCATCGCCTCCATCGCCGATCTCTCACGGGAGCTTGGCATCAGCGAAGACACGGTGCGCCAGACCCTCGCCCGCGTTCCCCGCTCCGTCTCACTGGACACCCGTGTCGGCAGAGACCAGGACACCCAACTCGGGGATCTGATCGAGGACGGCCATGCAACGCCGGAGCAGACCCTGACCCACCACGAACTGCACAACGATCTGGAGCATCTGCTGGACGAACTGACGGGCCGGGAAGCCGCTGTGCTGCGGCGTCGCTTCGGCTTGGAGGACGACACACCGCAGACCCTGGCCCAGATCGGCGAGGAGCTGAAACTCTCCAGAGAACGGGTACGTCAAATCGAAACCCGGGCTCTTTTGAAGCTGCGACAGCCTCAGCGACGCAGCAAGGTGCGGGATTACATCCAGGAACTCGATTCCTGATCCAAATTCAGCTCTCTCGAGCCTGAGCAGAACATGATCAAACCAATCGATATCGGCATCTCCACAGAGCAGCGTCAGCAGATTGCCGACGGACTGGGCCGTCTTTTGGCAGACACATGGGTTCTCTACGGCAAAACCCATGGATTCCACTGGAATGTGACGGGTCCAATGTTCAATTCACTGCACGGGATGTTCGACACCCAATACAACGAGCTGTGGGACTCCCTTGACGAGATTGCCGAGCGGATTCGAGCCCTGGGAATGGCAGCACCCTTCGGCGACAGCACGTTGACCAAGCTCGCTTCCATTCAGGAAGCAGCAGCAATCCCTGCGGCGATGGACATGGTTCAGCAGTTGGTAGCGGACCATGAAGCCGTCGCTCGCACCGCTCGCAGCGTTTTCGAAATTGCTGATGCAGCCAACGACCAGCCGAGTGCAGACCTGCTGACCCAACGCCTGCAGGTGCATGAAAAAACAGCCTGGATGCTGCGCAGCCTTCTGGAGAATTAATTGATCAAGCCTTCAGCAGCTCTGAAATGTCTGCTGAACAGCAGGTAATTTGAACAAACGCCCCGCAGGTCA
>CAJWZN010000081.1 GCA_913050105.1 uncultured Synechococcus sp. | reverse complement strand
CACTTGTAATCTGCGCAGTGTTCTGATCCGATCCCTTGCGGAGAGCTGAGATGAAGCGGCTGCTGAGCTGGCTGACCAGTGTTCTGGCGATGGCAGGCCTGATGGCATGCCTTGCTGTTCCTGCGAGCGTTCAAGCCGACCAGGATCTGGTGGGCAAATACTCGGGCAATGAAATCCGCAATGTTGCGGACGACAAGATTGCCGAACGGGACGGCAAAGTTGACCTCAACAATTCTTCCGTGCGGCGCTTTCAACAGTTCCCAGGGATGTATCCGACCATGGCCGGAAAAATCGTCCTTGGTGGGCCTTACAACAGTGTGGATGAAGTGCTCAACCTCGATCTGAGCGACCGACAGCGTGAGCTGTTTGAGAAGTATCGGGAGAATTTCACAGTGACTCCCCCCTCCGTCGCACTCAATGAAGGCGACGACCGCATCAATGACGGTCAGTACCGCTGAACGATCAACAGCCTGACCCCTGTCCTGCCGAAGCCGCCGGAAATTCCGGCGGCTTTTTTTGACAGCACGCATGACAACCAACTCCGACCATCAACCCATTGATCCCTGTTCATGGGATGTGGTGGTGATTGGTGCCGGGGCTGCAGGGCTGATGACCTGTCTTGAGCTGCCGGCGGGCCTCACTGTGTTGCTGCTGAATCGGAACACCGGTCGCCGCTCTTCAAGCCGATGGGCCCAGGGCGGAATCGCTGCGGTGACGCGTTCTGACGACAGCATCGCCAGCCATGCCGAAGACACGCTGCGGGCCGGGAACGGACTGTGCGATGAAGATGCCGTTGAGCTTCTCGTGGAGGAGGCTCCACAGGCTGTGGAGCGGCTGCAAAGACTGGGAATGGCCTTCGACCGCGATGGCGACCGCCTTGCCACCACGCTTGAGGCCGCTCACAGCCATCGAAGGGTGCTGCACGTGCAGGACCGCACGGGCTTGGCGCTGGTGGACGTGTTGCGGGAACGGGTCGAACATCGGCCCGGACTGCTGCACCGGCGTGGTGTTCGGGTGACCAGGCTGCTGGTGCAGCAAGGGCGCTGCTCGGGCGTTCAGGTGCTCGATGGTGCGCGTTTACAGGAGATCCGAGCCCGTGCAGTGGTGCTCGCCAGCGGTGGGGGAGGCCATCTGTTTGCCAACACCACCAACCCTGCACAGGCCTGCGGCGAGGGCATTGCTCTGGCCTGGGATGCCGGGGCTTCCGTGGAAGATCTCGAATTTGTGCAGTTCCACCCCACGGCGCTGCGACTGGATGATGCACCGTGCTTCCTGATCTCCGAAGCGGTACGTGGCGAAGGGGGCGTACTGGTCGATGCCCGTGGGGGAAGTCCGGTGGACCATCTGCCTCAGCGGGATCTGGCACCGCGCGATCAGGTGAGTCGCGCTCTGCTGCAACGGATGCAGGAGCAGGCAGTGGACCAGATGTGGCTGGACTTCGCAGCCATCCCTCGGGACAAGGTGGAAGCCCGCTTCCCGACGATTCTGGATCGATGCGATGAATTCGGCCTGAACCCGCTGGAACATCCCATCCCCGTTGCCCCAGCGGCTCACTACTGGATGGGTGGTGTCGCAACAAACCTGCAGGCCGCCACGGACTTACCCGGGTTGTACGCCGTCGGTGAAACCGCTTGCACCGGGGTTCATGGCGCCAACCGCCTCGCCAGCAACTCCCTGATGGAGTGCCTGGTGTTCGCCCATCGCCTGGCCGAAATCAACCTGGGGCCTTCCCCTGCGGCAGCTCGCGTTCCTGCCCACCCACAACCCTGCAGTGACGTGCTTGTGAACGGCGTCACCAGCAGTGAACTGATGGAGCGCATTGAACGCCTCCGGCTGCTTTGCTGGCAGCGTGCCGGTGTGGACCGCTCTGTTCACGGCATGACCGCTGCCCTCCACGAGATCCATGCACAGCAGCAATGGCTTCAGGGCCAGCCTCTGCTCAACGCCCTGAAGCAGGGGCCACTGCTGCTCGCTGACGGCACTCGCCGCGACCTGAACCTGTTGCTGGACTACCGCCACCGGTTGCTGACCAGCGGCTTGATGCTGGAGGCCTGCCTGTTCCGTCAGGAGAGCCGCGGCGGTCATTTCCGCAGCGATGCCCCAGCCTCTTTGCCGCAGTGGCAATGCCACTCCCGCCAGAACCGGGCCCAGGGGCCGCACACCCGAGCTGTGCGCCGCTGATCAGAACTTTCGATCTCCCTTGTAACCACTGAGGTCGGCCAGTTCGGTGAGGGGCTTCACTCCGGAATCAATCTGACCTTTGATCTCCCAACTGGGGAAGCCCGAAAGCCCCTTGCTCTTGCAAAGATCAGCCTGATTGTTGAGGCCATCGGGGGCGCACTCCACCACCTGCAGCTGATCGCTTGCCTGCTTGCCAAACAGCTCTTTCTGCTCGTGGCAGTGGGGGCACCAATAGGCCGAATACATCACAGCTCCGCCAGCGGTGAGGTGATCGGCAAGAGCCACAGCCGCTGGCGTGCTGATAGCTGTTACCTCGGGGGACACGCCCTGACCGGTGACGGAAGCCTCGGGTCGATCGGGATCGACAACGGAAGCCCAGATCAACCCGCTCATCAACACCCCCAGAGCCAGAAGGGTGCCCCGAAACAACAACGGGCCGGGATCATCCCAGCCACCACCAATCACCGACAGAACGAACATCAACAGCGACAACACCGCTGAGAGAACGCAAAAGAAGCAGAACGCCTGGATTTTCAGCACCATCAGCCCCAGCAGCACACCGCTGAACACGGCCATGCCGAGCGACAGGCTGAACAAACCCCACCAGGTGCGTCGCGACAGATCGGCTTTGTTCTCCTGCAGGCCAGGCAACAGGGGCAGCAAAGCCAGCAATACAACCGCCACGTAGGCCAGCAAGCCCAGCAGCGACAGAGGAATGCTGCCGAACAAGGTTCCCCAGGCGCTGTTGAGAACCTTGTCGCATCCATCCGCGCCCATCGGGCAGCTGAGGTTGCCCAGCAGACCCCAGCGTTTAAGGGTGATCGAGCCAGTGTCGATCACACCAACGGTGGCCAGCACAGCCATGGCGATCCGGGCCCACTTGGCACCGGGATCCTGACGACGACGACTGACGAGACGGCTGGTGCCCATCGGAACCGTTCAAGTGGTTTGAATTCTGTCAGTTCTGACGAATTCTCACCTCTCCGTAGGGTGAGTACGGCCTGCCGGCACAGTGATGACGAGCACATCAACGCGACCGACTGTCGCGTTCGCCCATCTGGGCTGCGAAAAGAACCGTGTGGACACCGAGCACATGGTGGGGCTGCTGGCGGAAGCCGGGTATGGCGTCAGCACCGATGAAAGCGATGCATCAGTGGTTGTGGTCAACACCTGCAGCTTCATCCAGGACGCCCGGGAGGAATCGGTGCGGACCCTGGTGGGCCTTGCAGAGCAGGGCAAAGAACTGATCATTGCCGGTTGCCTGGCCCAGCATTTCCAGGAGGAGCTGCTGGAGTCGATCCCGGAGGCCAAAGCCATTGTCGGCACCGGCGACTATCAGCACATCGTGGATGTGCTCGCACGGGTTGAGGCCGGCGAACGGGTGAATCGGGTGAGTGCCCTGCCCACCTTCGTGGGGGATGAACATCTACCGCGGCAACGCACCACCGATGCGGCCGTGGCCTTCCTCAAGGTGGCGGAAGGCTGCGACTACCGCTGTGCGTTCTGCATCATTCCCAAGCTGAGGGGCAAGCAGCGAAGCAGACCGATCGAATCGATCGTGGCGGAAGCCCACCAGCTGGCGGAACAAGGGGTGCAGGAGCTCATCCTGATCAGCCAGATCACCACAAATTACGGACTCGACCTCTACGGCAAACCCAAACTGGCGGAACTGCTGCGAGCCCTTGGGGAGGTGGAGATTCCCTGGATTCGGGTGCATTACGCCTACCCCACCGGGCTCACCCCAGCCGTGCTCGCCGCTTACCGCGACGTGCCGAATGTGGTGCCCTATCTCGACCTGCCACTGCAGCACAGCCACCCCGAGGTGCTGCGGGGGATGAACCGCCCCTGGCAAGCGGACGTGAACGATCGTTTGCTCGATCAGATTCGCGAGCAGCTCCCCGATGCGGTGCTGAGAACAACCCTGATCGTGGGCTTCCCGGGCGAAAAAGAAGAGCATTTCCAGCACCTGATGCGGTTCCTGGAGCGGCAGCATTTCGATCATGTGGGCGTGTTCACCTTCTCCCCGGAGGACGGCACCGCGGCCGCTGATCTGCCAAACCGTGTGGATCCGGAGGTGGCTCAGGCCCGCAAGGATGCGCTGATGGCCCTGCAACAACCGATTTCAGAACAACGCAACAAGAGCTGGGTGGGTCGCACCGTGGACGTGCTGATCGAACAGCACAACCCTCAAACCGGCGCGATGGTTGGACGATGCACCCGTTTCGCCCCGGAGGTTGATGGAGAAGTTCAGGTGCACCCCGGTGAAGACGGCCAGCAGGCGGCACCAGGAACGATGGTGCCCGTGGAGATCACAGGAGCTGACATCTACGACTTGAGCGGGCGGATCGTGGGTGCCCGCGCCATGGTGGCGGCAGCAAGAGCTGAGGGTTGACCGTTTTCCCACTTCAACCCGCCCAGCAACGCCAGCTTTTTCTGATCGCATCCGGAGTCAGCACGGCAGGCTCCTTCGCCGGCATCACGGCCAAAGGTTGGATCCTGATGAAGGGAGGGGTAGATCCCTTTGTGCTGGCGCTGAACTTTGCGGCACTATCGCTCCCCACCCTCCTGATCAGCGGGCCTGCAGGAGTACGCACCGATCGTGTGGGCTGTGAACGGGTGCTGGTGCAGGCGCAGTGGGCCCTGCTGGCTGCGGCGGGGCTTGGCGCTCTCGCCATTCCGCTGCTCGAAGGCACCGCACAGGTGGTGCTGTTGCTGTTCAGCACGCTGCTGGTGGGAATTGCCGGCGCCTATGAACTCACAGCTCGCAACAAATACTGCTCAATCCTGGTGGAGGAACCGGAGCAACTGGCTGGATATCTCACCAGCTTTTCGGTGGTGTTCAACGTGGGGAAGCTGGTGGGTCCTCCGATCGGTGGCTTGCTGGTGGCGGCAACAGGCCCGGCCTGGGCGCTGGGCATTGATGCGACCAGCTACCTGTTACCCATCGCCAGCGTGATGTTCCTGCTGACGCCTGAAAGCAGCCGGGAAGTGCGCAGCAAGGCTGGCAGCGACGCCAGCCTGAGCAACGCCTGGCGGACCTGCGGAAGCACTCTGCGAGGGGTGCTTTGCCTGACGGCCACTCTCTGCGTGATCGGGTTTTATCACCCGGGGTTAGCCCCTTTGATTGCCTTTGAACAATTGGGCTCAAAACCGACCGACCTGGGCTTGTTCACCAGCGTGCTTGCAGCGGGCAGCATCCTTGGCGGGGTGGTGCTGCAACGCAACAGCAGCAGGTTCTGTCGGCGCCCCTTCCTCACTCTTGGTGGGTTTGGTCTGGTCACCGCGGTGGCCCAACTGGGAATGGCACGCACCACGGGCGCTGGATTCAGCCTGGCGATGGCGTTTTTAATTGGTGCAGGAACCGCTGGATTACTGACCAGCTGCAACCTGATCACCCAGATCGGCTCCCCCCAGGAGATCCGAGGGCG
>CAJWZN010000080.1 GCA_913050105.1 uncultured Synechococcus sp. | reverse complement strand
GTGCCAATCAGTGATCTTGAGGGTGAATACCTGGTTGTCAGGCCTGAGGCCGTGATCGCCCTTCGAGTGGAACCTCAGTTCTCATCTGCTGATGACGCCTGAGCGGCTTGGCCTCCTGTGGGGAATAACGGTTTTCTCCGGAGCAGCGGCTCGTTTTGTTGCGGCCTTGTCCGGCCTGCCAGGGGTTGTTCTTTTGTTGTTGTCCGGCTTGCTGATCGGGCGATCGGGGCTTGGCCTTGTGGAGCCGCTTGACCTTGGACCGGGACTGGGCACCGTTGTTGGTCTGCTGGTCAGCCTTGTGCTGTTTGATGGCGGGCTGAACCTGCGGCTTCCAGGCGATACGATCCGCGCCACGGTGCAGCGCATTGCCGTTCTGCGCCTGATGATCTCCCTGGGGGCAGGATTGCTGGCCGCGCACTGGTTGGCTGGTCTCAGCTGGTCGGTTGCTGCGGTGTTCAGTGCAATCGTGCTAGCCACAGGCCCCACGGTGGTGACGCCCCTTGTTCGCCAGATCAAGTTGTCGCCTCCGCTCGGTGATGTGCTGGAGGCGGAGGGACTTCTGCTGGAGCCCATCGGAGCGGTGCTCGCCCTGTTGCTTCTCGAGCTGGTCTTGGGCAATCTCCACGGTTGGCGCGAGGTGGCCTTCGGCCTGTTTCAGCGCCTTGGAGGCGGAATTGTGATCGGAGCCAGCGTCGGCTGGTTGCTCTCCGAGCTTCTACGACGACTGAATCCAGAGACGGCTTCAGGGTTACCCCTGCAGCTCAGCCTCGGCATGCTGTTTCTGATGTATGGCGTCAGCGAATGGCTGCTGCCGGAGTCGGCTCTTCCTGCCTCAGTGGCTGCGGGGCTTGTCGTGGGGCGAAGACCCACTCCCTACAGCGAAGCACTGGACAATCTGATTCAGGAGTTGGCTCAGCTGGCGATCACCATGCTGTTCCCTCTGCTGGCTGCCGATGTGTCCTGGGCTGAACTCAGCCCGCTCGGTTGGGGTGGGATCAGCTGCGTTCTCGTGCTGATGGTTGTGGTTCGCCCGCTTGCGGTCGGTGTTGCCACGGTCGGACTTCCCCTTAACTTTCAGCAGAAGCTGTTCCTCGGCTGGTTGGCACCGAGGGGAATTGTGACGGCATCGGTGGCATCTCTCTTCGCCATTCGTCTTGAGCAGGCTGGGATCCTCGGCGCGGGTCGCCTGCAGGGTCTCGTCTTTCTGACCATCCTGATGACGGTTGGGTTGCAGGGGTTGACGGCTCAACCTCTGGCTCGATTGCTCAAACTCGTTGAATCTTCAGAGAGTTCAAAGGATCCGGAATCAGTCGAGGCAACGACGAAGCCTGGGGAGGTCCTGGCCGATCCGGGCCAGTAGTGACCATGTTGTGATCAGGTCTGGACCCTGTAACCGGCCAAGGAGAGCCGCTCTGAGGGTCTTCATCACCACGCCCTTCTTCACACCGGCTGCTTTGGCTGCATCGGCCAGAAGCATTTTCCCCTCCTCTGAATCTTCTCCAGTCCAGGGACTCGTTTCGAGTTTTTCCAGCAATCGCGCGATTGCAGTCCTTGCTCCGTCAACTTCCAGTTGCTGACGTCCGTCCTCCTCCATCTCCGGGCAAAGGAAAAAAGGCTCGGCCTGCTCAACACCATCCTTCAGCAGGGTCAGTGATGGTCCCAAAAGCCTGCAGAGGTCAAGGGTCCAGCCAGGGCTTTCAGGCAGGTTCCAGTTCTGATCCAGCCACAGGGGTTTGAGATCCTGCAACAGCATCTCTGCAGGAAGGGCATGCAGAACCTGGCTGTTGAGCCAATTGAGTTTGTCCCAGTCGAAGCGCGCCCCGGCTTTGTTGACACGATCGAAGTCAAACACCGCCGCTGCATCTTTCAGCGTGAATCGTTCCTCCATCCCCTCGGGAACCGACCAACCCAACAGGGTCATGTAGTTGGCGATGGCTTCCGCTGTGTAGCCCATGTCGCGAAATTCATTGATGGATGTCACTCCATCCCGCTTGGACAGCTTTCGTCCCTCGGCATTGAGGATCAGAGGCGCATGGGCAAATGTTGGCAGGGGCAAATCGAGCGCTGCGTAGAGCAACAGCTGTTTGGCGGTGTTGGCGATGTGATCTTCACCGCGAATCACATGGGTGATGTTCATGGCGGCGTCATCCACCACCACAACAAGGTTGTAAAGGGGATCTCCGATCTGATCGAAAGGTGCCCGGCGGGCCACCACCATGTCGCCACCAAGGTCGGCTCCGCGCCAGCTCATGGGGCCGCGCACGAGGTCTGCCCAGCGAATTTCGGCATCATCGTCAATTCGAAAGCGGATCACCGCTTCGCGGCCTTCCGCCTGGAAGGCCGCTTCTTGATCAGGCGTGAGGTTGCGGTGGCGATTGTCGTAGCGCGGAGCCTGCTTCGCAGACTTCTGGTTCTCCCGCATAGTCTCCAGTTCGCCTTCGCTGGCGTAGCAGCGATACGCCAGGCCTCGGTCGAGCAGGGTTTGGATGGCATTGCGGTGCTCGGTGATGCGCTCGCTTTGAATCACCGGCTCTTCATCCCAGTCGATTCCAAGCCATTGCAGGCCCTCAAGGATGTTCTGGGTGTATTCCGGTTTCGATCGTTCTTTGTCGGTGTCTTCGATACGAAGCAGAAAACTGCCGTTCTCGTGGCGGGCAAACAACCAATTGAAAACGGCGGTTCGCGCGGTGCCGATATGAAGCGTTCCCGTGGGGCTGGGGGCCAGACGAACGCGCGTCATTGCGTTGAGGTTGTTTTAACGGGACCGACGGGATTCGAACCCGCAACTTCCGCCGTGACAGGGCGGTGCTCTAACCGGTTGAACTACGGTCCCAAACCAAAACAACAGCTCAGGAAATCGTCCCGCAGCAGCTGATCGGTGCCGCCTTAGCGACCAAACAAGTATCCATCGAGACCCTGCCCTCCGTCAACACCGCGAAGAGCGTGAGTGGATTTTCCAGGGGTGCGTGTTTGGAACAGCCCAGAAAATTTCGGACAGACAAAAACCCGGGTGTTGGCCCGGGAGAGGTGTGGTGGAACCACCATTTCAAATAAAGGCTCAACCGTCAGGGACGGAAGCCGGCGGGTTCGATGAGACGGACCTGGTTACCGCGGGCGGTGAATTCCCTGCCCTGGTCGCTTTGAACGACCACTCGACCACCTGATTTGACGCGAATGACGCGGGCTCGAACCCAGCCGAGAGCGGCTGACTCGAGCACCTTCACAACATCACCAGGTTGAAGATCCAACTCCATGCTCAGAACCGGGAAACTGCACTAAGGGGGTCATCGGACGCGCCGTGGAGGACTTGAACCCCCGACATCAGGTTTTGGAGACCTGCGTTCTACCAACTGAACTAACGGCGCAAGGCGATGAACCCCCGACCAACAAAATATGTTGGTGTATGGATTAAACGAGGCCGAAACCTCAGCGATCGAAGCGCTGCTTCACGCGAGTGGCCTTGCCCACTCGTTCCCGCAGATAAAAAAGCTTCGCCCGGCGAACTTTACCGCGCCGTTCCACCTTGATGGAAGCCACCTGAGGGCTGTGGAGCATGAAAACCCTTTCCACACCAATCCCCTGGAAGATCCTCCGAACGGTGATGGTTTGGTTCAGGCCCCCGTGGCGTTTTGAAATCACCACACCCTCGTAGGGCTGAACGCGTTCTTTGTTGCCTTCGCTGATGCGTACACCGACTCGAACGGTGTCGCCCACAAAAATGTCGGGAAGATCGTTCTTCTGCTGCTCCTGTTCAAATGCAGTAATCAGCTGCTCGGCGCTCAGCTTTTTTGCCGGAGCTGAATCAGCCTTGGTTGCAACAGCTTGATTCGCTGTTTCGTTGCTCTCTTCGGTCACCGAGGTGTCCTTGGGGTCGGCTGCCATCCCAGCTCCGCGTTGTATCGCCAAAGAATCAGCTTACCTTCCGACGCCAACGGTCCATCAGAATCGCTGCCCCTGTGATCAGCATCCACAGAAGCCCAAGGGCATTCAGCAGCACTACGAGGGGTTCCAGGGTCTCCCCCAGCCATTCGCCGTCGTGCAGCATCATCAACCAATGCACCTGATCCCTTGTGCAGCCAAACCAGTCGCGAGCCAATCTGTAAGTCACTCCCGACGTCATGGTGACCAGCAGCGGCAGCAAGACCCAGGGGGCCAGGGTTCGATGCAGTTCGCGGGCTCGCACAAGCGGGCTGGTCACCGGCAAAGATCAGGTTGCTGTTGATAGCGTGACGGATATAGAGGGTGGTTGATGAATCTTTTCGCGGATTTGATGTCGAATACCCAGGCTCCCCGGGCCACTTCGACGGGTCCCAGGATCCAGAAACGACGCGGCATCGAGATCAAATCGACGCGTGAAATCAAGATCATGCGAGAGGCCAGCCGCATCGTTGCCACTGTGCTTCGTGAGGTCATGCAGAAGGTTGAACCGGGGCAAACCACTGGTGATCTCGACGCTTTCGCCGAAAAACGGATTCGCGAAATGGGTGCAACCCCCAGCTTCAAGGGCTATCACGGATTTCCTGCCAGCATTTGCGCCAGCATCAATAACGAGGTTGTTCACGGCATTCCCAATTCGAAAAGGGTCATTCACAGCGGCGACCTGCTGAAGGTGGATACGGGGGCTTTCTTCGATGGCTATCACGGAGATAGCTGCGTCACCATTTGCGTGGGCGAAGCGTCTGTCGAGTCACAGACCCTCAGTCGCGTCGCACAGGAATCGCTGATGGCCGGACTGTCAAAGGTCAAAGCCGGCAACACCTTGTTGGATATCGCCGGTGCTGTGGAAGATCACGTTCGCGCCAATGGATTCAGCGTCGTTGAGGACTACACGGGCCATGGAGTCGGTCGAAACCTGCACGAAGAGCCTTCGGTGTTCAACTTCCGCACGGATGATCTGCCGAATGTCACTCTGCGACCAGGAATGACCCTGGCGATTGAACCCATCCTCAATGCCGGCAGCAAGGCCTGCCGAACACTGAAAGATCGCTGGACGGTGGTCACACGCGACGGTTCGATGTCGGCGCAGTGGGAGCACACTGTTCTGGTGACAAGCGATGGTTGCGAAATCCTTACGGATCGCGGCGATTGAGCCCTCGGCTGTATAGACGGCGTGCAAGTTCACTCAGGGGCATGATCAAAAGTGTGAGTGGATTTGGTGTCACGACGATCAGCCGTGCACCCAGTCCTGCTTGAAACAGGATCTGTCCAGCGACAAAGTCGGCGTTCATGACCCCAACTGGGTTCAGTATTGAGCGGAACGGGCCCAGCACGAGTTTCCTGAACGTCAGCTGTGATCGTTCCCGCTCGCTGCGAACAGCTCCTCGGATGCTCACCAGCTGGCCGATCAGGCGTTTGCTGACTTCGTAGGCAGGACTGATCGCCGGCTGGATTTCTGCTTCCGATGTGTTGATCCACACCTCACGAGGCCCTGTGCCGTCCTCCGCAAGCTGCTCACAGATTTGAAGCAGCCTCCAGGTGCTCAGAGCATTGACCTCCAACGCCCTGTCCAGAGCGTCGATGCTCTGATCGCCCTGGGGGTTGATTCCGTGGTTCAGCACCAGGATGTTCAGGCTGCAGAGCAGAGGTTTCAGCTCTTGCTCCTGTCCGCAACTCCAGCTCACCCAGTGCTGGATCGGCCCCTCCCGATCGCCTGGTGGTGTGCTGTGGGTCAATCCGGTGATCTCGGCTCCGGCCGCCTGGAAACGTC
>CAJWZN010000079.1 GCA_913050105.1 uncultured Synechococcus sp. | reverse complement strand
GCGGATCAACCAGACGCTGTAACGCTTGACGCTTCCCTGAACCGCTCACCAGGAACATGACCTCGCGAGCGGCGCTGAGAACAGGAGCCGTGAGGGTGATCCGGTCCAGCCCCTTGCCACGACCCACGGTTGCCCATTGATCAGTGACGGATGTGGCCTCGGTGCCGGGGAACAGTGAGGCAGTGTGGCCATCATCTCCAAGCCCCAACAGCATCACGTCAAACACCGGGGGTTGGCCGGTACAGAGTCGATCCGACAGCTCAGCCAACGCTGCAGCACTGGCCTCGGCATTCGCCAAATCGATCGTGGGTACTGGATGAAAGACGGCAGCGGAACCAGGACCCTGCTTCATCAGCGTCTGGCGAAGCATGAGAGCGTTGCTGGAGGGATCGTCTGACGCAACCCAGCGCTCATCTCCCAGCACCACATCAACGCGATCCCATGGAATTCGTTCCTGACCCAAAAGGGTGTAGGCCCGAGCTGGGGTGCTGCCTCCGGAGAGAGCGATGCAACACCGATCTCGCTGATCGAGCACGAGACTGATCTGTGCTGCAATCCACTCAGCTGCCAGGCGGGCTAGCGCAGTTGCATCGCTGGCCCGCTCGATGCGGTAATTGGTCATCGGATTTCAGCTCAGCCGAGCCATTCGGTGTGGAACGCACCTTCTTTGTCCAGCCGTTGGTAGGTGTGGGAGCCGAAGCAGTCGCGCATCGCCTGCACGAGGTTCTGAGGCAGGCGTCCGGTGCGGTAGCTGTTGATGTAATCCAGGGTGCTGCTGAAGCAGGGAACGGGAATACCGGACTGGGCAGCGCCGGCCACAACCTGAGCCAGACCGGGCAATCGTCGGTTCACCTGATCGACAAACCATGGATCCAGCATCAAATTGGAGAGCTGGGGATCGCGGTTGTAGGCGTCCTGAATGCGTTGAAGCAATTGAGCTCGGATGATGCATCCGCCCTTCCAGATCTGAGCGATCGAAGGCATGTGAAGCTTGTAATCAAGATCCTGTGAAGCGATGCGCAGCAGCTCCATGCCCTGGGCATAGCTCGCGATGCAGCTGAGAACCGTGGCATCCATGAGAGGAGCCATTCCATCGTCGATCGTTCCCAGATCAAAATCTTTGATCGGCAGCGGTTTGAAAACCGTTTCAGCCTTGACTCGCTCGGGCTTCAGCGAGCTCATCACCCTCCCGTTCAGTGAGGCATAGATGGTGGGCACGGAAGCTCCCATTTTCAGAGCCGTCACCACAGTCCATAGGCCCGTACCCTTCTGACCGGCCTGATCAACGATCTTTTCGACCAGATCGGCGCCATCCACGGGGTCCTTGGTCCGAAGACAGACCTCGGTGATCTCCACCAGATAAGAAGACAGTTCTTCACTGGCGTTCCAATGGGCGAAGACGTCGGCCATCTGCTCGCCGCTCATTCCCTTGACCCGTTTCATCAGGTCATATCCCTCGGCCAGGATCTGTTCGATGCCGTATTCGATCCCGTTGTGGACGGTCTTGACCAGGTGGCCGGAACCACCGGGGCCGATGTAGGTGACGCATGGCCCGTCATCCACCTGGGCGGCCATCTTGTTCACCAGGCTTTCGATGGCGTCGTAGGACGCCTTGGTGCCACCGGGCATCATGCTTGGACCTTCGAGTGCTCCCTTTGCGCCACCGGATACGCCCATCCCGATGAAGCCGAAACTGCGGCTTTCCAGCTGTTTCACCCGTCGTTCAGTGTCGTGATAGTCGGAGTTGCCACCGTCAATGAGAAGGTCGCCCTCCTCAAGGAAAGGTGAGATTTGCTCCACAACGGCGTCCACCGCAGGCCCTGCTTTCACCATCATCAGGATGCGCCGCGGACGCTCCAGTTTCCCGACAAAATCCTGCAGATCGGTTGCGCCTTGGATCTGCTTTCCTTGACCACGGCCGCTGAGGAAGTCCTCAGTTTTGGCATAGGTGCGGTTGTAAACGACGCTGGAAAAACCGTTGCGCTCAGCGTTAAGGACGAGATTTTCACCCATCACACCGAGGCCGATCAGACCGAAGTGGGATTTGTTGGACATGGCCGAGGCAACCACAGACAATTGTCGTCAGTGTGAGCACGACAGTGCCTTTCTGCTGCCAATCCCGATGTTCTGTCAGGAATGAAGCACCGCAGTCCTAATTAGATGATGGTGCCGTCCTGAATCGTGGCGTTCTTCTGAACAACAACGATTCCGTTGCGGATGTAAAAACCCTGATCCGAGCGGTCAGCCTCCTCGACGTTGTCTTTGTTGACGATGGTGACGTTGGAACCGATGCGGGTGTTTTTGTCGAGGATGGCGCGCTTAACCGTGGTGCCAGCGCCAACTCCCACTGGGATGCCTCCACGCTCGCGCAGGAGTGCCCGTTCATCGGATGACTCGAAGAAGTCAGCCCCCATTACCAGCGTGTCCTGAAGAGCAACGTCAGATTCGACCCGGCTTCGGACGCCAAGAACACAGTGATTGATGCTGCATGACTTGAGAATCGAGCCCTCACCAACAATGGAATTGGTGATTTGCGCGTCAACGAGTTTGCTGGGCGGCAGATACCGGGGACGTGTATAGATCGGGAACTTTTCGTCGTAAAAACTGAACGGAGGTTGTGGCTGTTGGGTCAAAGCGAGGTTTGCTTCGTAGAAAGCACCGATCGTGCCGATGTCCTCCCAGTAATCATCGAAGACATAGCTCTGCAGGTTGTCGCCACGCTTCAAAGCCTCAGGAATCAGCTCCTTACCGAAATCCTTGTAGTTCGGATGCTTATCGAGGAGGTCAAATAATGTGTCACGACTGAACACGTAGATGCCCATCGATGCGAGGTGAGGCCGGGCTTCAGCCGATTCCTTCGAAAGGCCGAAACGACTTGTGTCGACAGCCATCTCCCGTAGAGCATCACCCTTCGGCTTCTCACGGAATTCCCGGATGGAGCCCTGGTCGTCGGTGCGCATCAAGCCGAAGGCTTCGGCTTGCTTGGGATCAACGGGGAGTGCTGCCACGGTGAGATCAGCACCTGTCCGGCGGTGATGCTCAATGAACAGGCTGTAATCCATCCGGTAAAGCTGGTCACCGGAAAGAATCAGGTATTCGTCAACGTCCCATTCCTGAAAGAGCCACTGGTACTTACGAACCGCGTCGGCTGTTCCTTCGAACCAGGAAGGACTGTCGGGCGTCTGCTGTGCAGCCAGCACCTCGACGAATCCGCCGCCGAAGGAGTTGCTCAGGTTGAAGCTCTGGCTGAGATGACGGTTGAGTGAGGCGCTGTTGAACTGCGTCATCACATACATCTTGTTGATGTTGGAGTTGATGCAGTTGCTGATGGGAATATCAATTAATCGATACTTACCTGCCAGAGGCACAGCAGGCTTGGCGCGCATCTTGGTGAGCGGGTAGAGACGCGTTCCAGCGCCGCCGCCAAGAATGATGGCCAAAACACGCTTCATGCCGTAATCCAGATCGGCGTTGCCGCAAGAACTTACTGGAGTTTGTCGCTGTTCGAACGTCCAATCACCGCAATTCGTCGAGATTGCTGGGATTCATTTCGCGACAGCGCTCTTTGACGAACTCACTCCTCGTCGAGTGAAAAAAGACGTTCCACGGTGCGAAGCGACTGCTGACGATCCTGACGGGCCATGGGAGCGCGCAGCTGGGTCACAGGGGTGTGGAGGATTTTGTTGATGATGCCCTTGCTCAGAGCCTCCACAACCTTGCGTTCGCGGGCAGAAAAGTCTGGCCCCATTCGGCTGAGTGCCTTCTGGAGTTCTTCCGTGCGTATGGCTTCCATCGACGAGCGAAGCCGGTTGATGGTCGGCACAGCCTCAAGGCTGTCCCACCACTCAAGGAACTGCCTGGCCTCCTCCTGTAGAAGCGCCTCAGCCTCTCGGGCTATGGCTTGCCTGGCCTCCTGATTCCTGGCGACGACTTCCTGGAGATCATCCACATCGTGGGATTCCACGCCCTCAACTTCGGCTGCATCCGCAGCGATGTTTCTGGGTACTCCGATGTCGATCAATCGAAGGCGGCTGCGCCGGTTGAGGGGCAGAAGCCTTGCAGCATCGATAATCGGCTCATCGGCGGCCGTGCTGGTGAAAACCAATGAGCAGGTGCTCAGGTATTGATCCAATTCCGTGAGCGGACGGCACTGAACAGGTAAGTCAGGGAAGTCGCGGGCAAGGAGCTCAGCCCTCTCAACTGTGCGGTTCAGCAGCACTACACCTGAACTTCCTTTCGATTGCAGATGTTGAAGCAGCAGTCGGCTCATACGGCCAGCACCAACAACCGCGATCTGTTCAGTCTCGAGGGTGACCAGCTGGTCAAGCCCTTGGGACTGCCCGAGCTTGAGCTGAGCGAGTTCGACAGCAGCCGAGCTGATTGAAACTGCGCCGGTCCCGAGGTTGGTCTCACTACGGACTCTTTTGCCGGTGCTGACCGCCTGAGTCAGCAATCGATTCAGAATCGGACCGAGGGATTTGTGCTCCTGGCCCAGGCGCATCATTTTTTTGACCTGGGAAAGGATCTGGCCCTCCCCCAGCACAAGACTGTCCAGACCTGCCGCCACACGCATCAGATGGTCCACCGCATCTGCGTGGTGGTAACTGAAAAGGTGTGGTGAGAGATCTACGGTTTCCAGACCGGAGTGACCACTCAGGAATTCATTGACTGCGGAAATACCAAGGTCTGGATTTCGAACCAATGTATAAATTTCAAGCCGATTGCAGGTGCTGAGGATGGAGGCCTCAATCACCTGCTCGTTGCCGCGCAGCGATTGAAGAGACGTCTCCATGGTTTGCTCAGGGATGCTGAGCTTTTCCCGGATCTCAACCGGGGCCGTGCGATGGCTTAGGCCGACAACGGCGATATGCATGGAGACGTTCCTCTCAACCGGGAGTGACGATCAGTTCAGAGCAATGCTCTGAGCTCCATCCTTCATGTGGATGGTGGTGGTGAAACTGCAGGTGTTGTTCATGTTGCTGATGATCAAGCTGCTGGTGCGGGTGCAATCAGTTTCAAACTTGACACCATTGAACAGAAGTCCATCAGTGATGCCGCTTCCAGCAAAAACAACGTGTTCGCCGCAAGCGAGTTCCGAGGCCTCATACACCTTATCTGGATCGGTGATGCCCATCTCGGCCAGACGCTGCAAGTTGCCTTCCTTCGTCATGTCCGCCCACTCGGATGTCTGAGCAATGGCTGGGTCATAGACCAACTGCCCCTGGAAGTGACCACCCAAAGCGCGCATGGCAGCGGCGGAGATCACACCTTCGGGAGCAGCACCGATACCCATCAGGCAATGGGTGCCAGTCCCTGCAAAACCACAGGCAATGGCAGCTTGCACATCGCCGTCGGAGATCGGTTGAATACGTGCACCCGTGGCACGAATTTCAGTGATCAAGTCCTTGTGACGAGCGCGATCCATCACAACGATGGTGAGCTCGTCAGGAGCAAGACCTAAACACTCACTAAGAATTTTGATGTTTTCAGTTGCCGATTTGCGGATATCAACCTTGCCCTTGGCCGCTGGGGGAGCTGCCAGCTTTTTCATATAAAAGTCGGGAGCGTTAAACAACCCACCACGGTCAGAAGCAGCGAGTACTGCCATAGAGCCACGCTGGCTGTAAGCACAGAGGTTGGTGCCCTCGCAGGGATCCACGGCAAAGTCCACACCCGGACCAGTGCCGGTCCCAACTTCTTCACCGATGTAGAGCATCGGGGCCTCGTCACGCTCGCCCTCGCCGATGACGATTTTGCCTTGCATTT
>CAJWZN010000078.1 GCA_913050105.1 uncultured Synechococcus sp. | reverse complement strand
CATCTGTGCCACAAGGGCATCGGCAACAGCGTCGTCAACGCCGGTACCGAGAAAAATGATGCGCTCTCTCAGGAGTCGGGAATAAATATCAAAGGCTCGATCGCCTCGACCGGACTGCTCCACCACCGTTGGCAGCGGTCCAGGAGCCGAAATCGGCATTTCGGCGCGCCAGCGGTTCTGAATCGGATGGTGGCTGCGGGCGTCTATCACGCTCTCGATCTCGTACTGAGTGTGGTCAATCTATGGGCGCTGCTCAGCTCTCGGCGTCCGCCTTGGACGGTGCCTTTTCGGTGAGCGTGCTGTTCTCCTCGAGCCAGCTCATCAGCTGCTCCTGAATCAGGTCATCCATCACGGCCTGTCGCAGGCGGTCCGGATCGATCTTGGCGTCGTCAGACAGGTCTTTCTTGACCTCCTCAACTTTGTCGTCCACAGCTTTGTCATCCACGGAGATGCTCTCGGCTTCGGCCAGAGCGGTGAGGGCGAAGCTGCGACGCAGGCGCTCCTCGGCTTCCGGGCGGGAGTTCTGCATCAGGTTGCGGACCAGATCAGGTGTGAAAAGGGATTTCACGTCCATTCCCTGCTGTGCGAACTGAGCGGCGGTCTGTTCCAGCAGATTGCGGCTTTCCTGCTGAATCAGGGCCTCGGGAAGCTCCACCTCGAGCTGCTCCACCAAAGCTGCGACGAGTGCGTCGCGGCGGTTGCTGGTTTGACGGCGCTCGGCGTCGTCCTTCAGGCGCTGTTCCAGGTCCTTGCGTAGATCGGCCAAGGTCTCCTGCTCGCTGGCTTGCTTGGCAAAGGCGTCATCAAGCTCAGGCAGTTCCCGGGTCTTGAGGTCTTTCAGTTCGATTTCGAAGGCGGCCTTACGACTCCTGGCGTCCTCCTTGGGGTAGTCATCGGGGAACTGGCAGTCGACCGTCTTGGTTTCACCGGCCTTCATCCCGATCACCCCTTCGATGAAACCTGGGATCATGCGGCCGTGCTCGAGATCCACATCCATCGAATCAGCGCTGCCGCCATCGATTTCAGTTCCGTCATCGCTGTAGGTGCCTTTGAAGCCCAGCACCGCTATGTCGCCCTTCTCGGCGGCACGCCCCTCCACCGGCACCACCGTGGCCAGCTGCTTGCGTGAGTCCTCGATCATCGCGTCGACCTTGGAGGCGTCGTAGGCGACGGTCTCGAATTCGGCCTTTAATCCTTTGGTGCCTTTGAGTGTCGGTGTGGGGGCAACGTCTGCCTCCAGGGTGAAGCTGACGTCGCTGCCGGGCTGGAAGCTCTCCAGCAATCCTTCGAAGCCATCGGTCAGATCAGGCTGACTGATCGGTTCCAGAGATTCCTGCTTGATGGCGTCCCGCCAGGCCGCATCCACCAAATTTTCAAGTGCCGTTGCTTTGATCCGCAGGCTGCCGATCTGCTGAACCACCACGGTGCGAGGCACCTTGCCCTTCCGGAATCCGGGGAGGTTCACACTGCGACTCAGCTTGTTGATGGCGTCGTCGTATCCGGCCTTGGTCCGCTCTCCGGGAAGCGTCACCGTCACCGCCAGTCGGCTGCCGGGGCGGGATTCGGTGGTGACGTTCAGGGCAGCAGCGCTCATGGCGGGATTGCGGGAATCGGCAGGGCAGCAGCGCACTTTAAGAAACGATTGCTTTTCGACCCATCCCGGTAAGGTGTGATCAACGCTTTGTTGCTTTCGTCACCTTCTCTGCATGTGATGGACAACATTGATCAGTCAGAAGCATTGATGTCCTTTCACCCCATCGTTTGACTTCGTCTCTTCCTGCCCGTCCTCTCAATGTTGCAGTTCTTGGTTCCAGTGGTGCCGTAGGCCAGGAACTGTTGGCTCTGCTGAAAGAGCGCAATTTTCCGGTTGCTGAATTGAAGCTGCTGGCTTCGGCTCGCTCCGCTGGACAAACCCAGACCTGGAACGGACTCACGCTCACCGTTGAAGAGGTGACGGCCCAATCTTTCAAAGGCGTTGATCTGGTGTTGGCTTCGGCCGGCGGATCCGTATCGAAACACTGGCGTGATGCGATCACCAAAGCGGGTGCCGTGATGGTGGACAACTCGAGCGCCTTTCGGATGGAGGAGGGAGTCCCCTTGGTGGTTCCGGAGGTCAATCCCGAGGCTGCGCTGGAGCATCAGGGTGTGATTGCAAATCCCAACTGCACCACGATCCTGCTCACGCTGGCCTTGGCTCCCCTGGCAGCGCTACGGCCGATGACCCGTGTGGTGGTGAGCACATATCAATCCGCCAGCGGTGCCGGTGCACGTGCCATGGAAGAGCTCAAAACTTTGTCGCAAACGGTGCTTGATGGCGGCACTCCTCAAGGGGAGGTGTTGCCGTATTCCCTGGCCTTCAACCTCTTCCTGCACAACTCGCCGCTGCAGGACAACAGCTACTGCGAGGAGGAGATGAAAATGGTGAATGAGACCCGAAAGATCATGGGTCTGCCCGATCTGCGATTCACGGCCACCTGCGTGAGGGTGCCCGTGCTCAGGGCCCATTCCGAGGCTGTGAATGTGGAGTTCGAGCAGCCTTTTCCAGTGGACGAAGCGCGGCGGGTGCTGTCTCAGGCCGCAGGAGTTGAGCTGATCGAGGATCCTGCGGCCAATCGTTTCCCGATGCCCACGGATGTCACCGGCCGCGATCCTGTGGCGGTGGGCCGTATCCGGCAGGACATCAGCAACCCCAATTCCCTGGAACTGTGGCTTTGCGGTGATCAGATCCGGAAAGGGGCTGCGCTCAACGCGGTGCAGATCGCAGAACTACTGATCCAGAAGCCATGACCAACGCCACGACCCTGTCTCCAACCCCCTTTGGACGTGTGGTCACCGCGATGGTGACCCCTTTTGATGCCAGTGGTGCGGTGGATTTCGTCCTGGCAGGACGCCTGGCCAGGCATCTTGTGGATCAGGGCTCCGATGGCCTGCTGGTGTGTGGCACCACAGGTGAATCCCCTGCTCTCAGCTGGCAGGAACAACTGCAACTGCTTCAGGTGGTTCGGGAGTCCGTGGGTTCCAATGCTCAGGTTCTGGCAGGCACGGGCAGCAACAGCACGGCTGAAGCGGTGGATGCAACCCGTGAAGCGGCGGCTGCCGGCGCTGATGGTGCCTTGGTGGTGGTGCCTTACTACAACAAGCCTCCCCAGGACGGGCTGGAGGCACATTTCCGGTCCGTGGCAGAGGCGGCGCCTGATCTTCCACTGATGATTTACAACATCCCCGGGCGCACGGGTTGTGCGATTCAGCCGCAGACCGTCGCGCGGCTGATGGACTGCCCCAACGTGGTGAGCTTCAAGGCTGCCAGTGGCACTACTGAAGAAGTGACCGCCTTGCGGCTGGCCTGCGGCCCCCGGCTGGCGATCTACAGCGGAGATGACGGTCTGACTCTGCCGATGCTCGCCGTTGGTGCTGTTGGTGTGGTGAGCGTTGCCAGCCATGTGGCTGGACCGGAGATTCGCAGCATGATCGAGGCCTACCTGAGTGGCGATGGCGCTACAGCCTTGGCCCAGCACGAAGCACTGATCCCACTGTTCCAGGCCTTGTTCGCCACCACCAATCCGATTCCCGTCAAAGCCGCCCTGGAATTGAACGGTTGGCCCGTCGGACCCCCTCGTCTTCCCCTTTCCCCCTTGCCTGAAGCAATGAGATCAAGCCTTGCCATCACTCTGAACGCCCTTCGTCAGACCTGACCGTCCGGCTTAACGGCTCACGCAAACAAGTTTTCGCAATCTCTTCAATGATTAACAACACACAATCCGGAAAGGCTCAGGACCCTTGCTTGAGGGTGATTCCCCTGGGTGGTCTGCATGAGATCGGCAAGAACACCTGCGTTTTTGAGTACGGCGACGACCTGATGCTCGTGGATGCCGGGCTGGCTTTCCCAAGTGACGGAATGCACGGTGTGAATGTGGTGCTGCCTGACACAACGTTCCTGCGCGAGAACCAGAAACGCATCCGCGGAATGATCGTGACCCACGGTCATGAAGATCACATCGGTGGCATCTCGCACCACCTCAAGCACTTCAACATTCCGGTGATTTATGGACCACGGCTGGCCCTTTCACTGCTCACCGGGAAAATGGATGAGGCGGGTGTCAGCAAGCAAACCACGCTCCAGACCGTGAGTCCACGCGAAGTGGTGAAGGTGGGCCAGCACTTCTCAGTGGAGTTCATTCGCAACACCCACTCGATGGCGGACAGCTACTCGCTGGCCATCACCACACCCGTGGGAACCGTGGTCTTCACCGGTGACTTCAAGTTTGATCACACCCCGGTGGACGGGGAGCATTTCGACATGGCCCGTCTGGCTCACCATGGTGAGAAGGGTGTTCTCTGCTTGTTCAGTGATTCCACCAATGCCGAGGTGCCGGGTTTCTGTCCGCCTGAGCGTTCGGTGTTCGCCAATCTCGATCGCCACATCGCCAATGCAGAAGGGCGGGTCATTGTCACCACCTTCGCCAGCTCGATTCATCGGGTTTCGATGATTCTTGAGCTTGCGCTCAAGAATGGCCGCAAGGTGGGCTTGCTGGGCCGCTCGATGCTCAATGTGATCGCCAAGGCTCGTGAGCTCGGCTACATGCGGGCTCCAGATGAATTGTTCGTCCCGATCAAACAGATCAACGATGTTTCCGATCGCGAAACGTTGTTGCTGATGACTGGCAGCCAGGGAGAACCGTTGGCTGCACTCAGCCGCATCTCCCGTGGTGAGCATCCACAGGTGAAGGTCAAAACCAGCGACACGATTATTTTCTCCGCCAGCCCGATTCCCGGGAACACCATTTCTGTGGTGAACACGATTGACAAGCTGATGATGCTTGGCGCCAAGGTCGTGTATGGCAAAGGCGAGGGCATTCACGTGTCCGGCCATGGCTTCCAGGAGGACCAGAAGTTGATGCTGGCCCTGACGCGGCCGAAGTTTTTCGTTCCCGTTCACGGTGAGCACCGGATGCTTGTGCAGCACGCCCGCACCGGTCATTCCATGGGTGTGCCTGAGAACAACACGCTGATCATCAACAACGGAGATGTGATTGAACTCACTCCGGATTCGATCCGCCGTGGTGACCCGGTCAAGGCCGGCATTGAGCTGCTGGACCAGTCCCGCAATGGAATCGTTGACGCCAGGGTGCTCAAGGAGCGTCAGCAGCTGGCTGAAGATGGTGTCGTGACCATCCTTACGGCGGTCAGTACTGACGGGGCCATGGTGGCGCCGCCGCGGGTGAATTTGCGGGGTGTGGTCACCACGGCCGACGCGCGCAAGATGTCGCTCTGGACCGAGCGGGAGATCACCTGGGTTTTGGAGAACAAGTGGAAGCAGCTCAGTCGCAACACCGGTGGTAAAGCTCCGGAGGTGGACTGGATGGGTGTGCAGCGCGAGGTGGAAGTCGGTCTCGGCCGTCGTATGCGCCGTGAACTGCAGGTGGAGCCTCTGATCCTTTGCCTGGTTCAGCCAGCTCCCGCGGGTACTGCTGTTTACAAGGGGCGTGCCGATGCGGAGCCCGACGACCGCCCCTCCTCGCGTGGCCGCCGCGGTGGTGGCGGGGGTCATCCCGTCCGTCGCAATGGTCAGAACAACGGCGTCGGTACGCCCGCACCGATCCGTCAGGCCAGTCGTGCCGATGCTGCTCCTGCTCGACCAGCAGCCCCTGTCGCAGCCGCGGCTGCGGTCGTGGAGAAAGTGCATGCCAAGCCAGCTCCTGAACCTGAGATGCCCACCGGCCGCACCCGTCGTCGTCGTTCCGCTACCGCCTGATCAGCGGCGGCGCAGCAGTCGCTGAAGCCAGGAGGCACCGGGGGATTCCGTAAGGGATTCCCCGGTTTTTGTTTTTGGGGTTGGTGGTTGCACTTTGACCCGCAGCAGGCTGCCT
>CAJWZN010000077.1 GCA_913050105.1 uncultured Synechococcus sp. | reverse complement strand
GCCGGAACGTCCGAAATGCCAGCCGGCCGCCAGCAACACAGGCATCGCAGCAACCGAATACATCGGCCACTTGATCGCGGCCTTCCACAGCTTCTGCCGCTCGGCGTAACGGGATGCGACAGCCTGAGGCTCTGGCATGGACGAGGCCGGTTCCAATCGGTTGAGGTTCCATACATTTGAGCAGTCCCCTCTGACCTGTCGCGCCACGGATGCCGGCTGATCGTCGCTTCAGCAATGTTCTTAACGCCGCCCGTCAGGGCTGGGAGAACCGCGACTGCGATGAAACGCTGTTGAGCCTGGCGTTACCGATCGACGGCATCGATCCCTTGCGAGCGTTGCCGTCGCTGGAGCCGAACACACCCTTCCGGGTCTTGCTCGACAGCACTCCAGGCCTTTGCCTGGCGGCAACCGGATGCTGCCAGCAGCTAGAGCTGGCCGGCCCTCGGCGCTTTGAACTGGCGCAACGCTTTGCTGATCTCACCCTCAGCCGTCTGCAGGGCACAACGGCTCACGTGCCACCCCAGGCACGGCCTCGGGTGCTGCTGCGCTTCCACTTCTTTGACCAGGTGGGGGAGCATCAACGCAGCGGCGAGCAGACGCCCGCCGTTGAAGCGGTGCTTCCCCGCTGGCAACTCACCCGCCAGGGAGGAAAGGGATGGCTGTGCCTCAATGGCGCCGTAAGCCATGAAGCTGAAGCCCGGATCCTGGCGGAACAGCTTTGGCTGCAGCACCAGGCCTTGCAAAATGCAGCCTCTGAGCCTGCCGAAAGCCTCGCCAGTGCCCCGCTGCTGCTGGGCAGCCCAGACCCCGATTCCTGGCAGGAGCGCTACGCCGGCCCCCTGGATCGCGGCCTGGAGCTTGTCGACAACGGCGAACTGCACAAGCTGGTGCTGGCCGTGCGTCAGTCGATGGATCTCGATGCGCCGTACGACCCACTGCCGCTGTTGCAGCGGCTGCGGCAGCAACAATCCGACAGCTGCCGCTTCCTCTGGCAGCGCTGCGCTGGCGACGCCTTTTTCGGTGCCTCGCCGGAACGGTTGCTGAGCCTGCGGGGCGGTTGGCTGCGCAGTGATGCCCTGGCCGGTACCGCCTGTCAGGGTGACGATGGCCAGCTGCTGCTCCGCTCAGACAAAGATCGGCGTGAGCATGAGCTGGTGGTGGAAACCATCACCGAACAGCTGCAACGCAACGGACTGCAACCCCACCGACGTCCGCAGCCCCAGCTGGCACGGCACGGTCATCTGACCCATCTGCACACTCCGATCACCGCCGCCATGCAGAGCACACCGGTGCTCACCCTGGCGGAACAGCTGCATCCCACCCCCGCCGTTGCCGGACTGCCAAGACGGGAAGCGATGGCCTGGCTTCGCACACTCGAACCCTTCGACCGCGGCAGCTATGCCGCTCCGATCGGATGGATCGACAGCGCCGGGGACGCCGAACTTCGGGTGGCGATTCGTTGCGGCCACGCCCGGGGCTGCCAGCTCGACCTCACCGCCGGTGCAGGACTGGTGCGGGGGTCTGAGGCGGAGCGAGAGCTGCAGGAGGTGGGCCTGAAACTGGCGGTGCTGGCAGACCAGCTGAAGCTTCAGACCAGCGCCTGCAAACGGTCCATCGTCTGATCGGCCAGGGGCTGCTGCATCAGCCGTTCCACCTCGCGTATGCCCGTAGGACTGGTGACATTGATCTCGCTGAGCATTCCTCCAATCACGTCGATACCAACGAAGAACAGGCCTTCCGCCCGAAGGGCCGGAGCCAGCGCAGCACAGATCTGCCGCTCACGTTCGGTGAGCTCCGTGGCTTCCGCCTGACCACCCACCGCCAGGTTGCTGCGAAATTCACCGGCCGAAGGGCGACGGTTGATCGCACCGAGCGGTTCTCCATCCACCAGCAGAATGCGCTTGTCGCCGTCGCTCACCGCAGGGAGAAAGGCCTGGGCCATCACCGGCAGCCGCTCCTGTTCCGTGACCAGCTCGAACAGAGCCTTGAGACCCGGCGCATCGGAGTTGACCCGGATCACTCCGAGGCCGGCCCGACCGCCCAGGGGCTTAAGCACGATGTCGGTGTGCTGCTCGGCAAAAGCTGAGAGTTCCGACACCCGGCCAGCCACCAGGGTTGGCGCCATCCAGCGACTGAACCGCAGCGCGCCGAGCTTTTCATTCCAGGCCCGCAGCGCACTGGGGCGGTTGAGCACGCGCACCCCCGCCCGCTCTGCCACCTCAAGCAAATGGGTGGCATAGAGATAGGCCTCATCCACCGGCGGATCCTTGCGCATCCAGATCACATCGAAGCCCGCCAACGACTGACGCTCAGCCGGCCCCACCGAAATCCAGGGATCCGGGGTGACCGGCACCGCCATCGCCAGGGGTTCATCAGCCCGGGCGATCAGGTCCGCAGGGGTGCAGGCCCAAATCGCATGGCCGCCCCGTTGGGCCGCCTGCATCAGGGCTGCGGTGGAATCCTTGTCCGGATTGATCTGCCGCAGCGGATCCAACACAAACAGCTGGCGCATGGCTCAGGCTTTCAGCAACGCATCCAGCTCGCCGCCACGCTCCAGGCTGTGAAGCTCGTCGCAGCCGCCGATGTGGCGATCATCGATGAACACCTGGGGAACGCTGCGGCGGCCATCTCCACGGGCTGCCATCGCGTCCCGGCCCGGTTCATCGCCATCGACGCTGTGCTCGGTGTAGCTGACGCCCTTGCTGTCCAGCAAACCCTTGGCGCGAACGCAGAAGGGACACGTGCGCCACGTGTAGATCTCAACCTTGGCCATAGGGGGATCCTTTGGTATTGAGCGGATCCTATGCAGCGACTGCGCTGATAGCGTCAGAACACGATCAGGACCGAGTCCTTGCTGGATCTCACCGACTTCAAGCGCGATCTCTCCGAGCTCACTGACCGCCTGGGCAATGCCCAGGACTGTCTTTGACGTTCCTGCACTGAACGCACGCCAGCGGGATCTTGAGCAACTTGCCGCTCAGCCTGAGTTCTGGGACGACCAGCAGAACGCTCAGAAACAAATGCGCCGCCTCGATGAGGTGAAGGCTCAGCTGATGCAGCTGGATGCATGGCGCAGCTCCATCGATGACGCCAGGGCGACCCTGGAGCTTTACGACCTGGAGCCTGATGACGAGATGCTGGGCGAAGCTCAGGACGGACTGAACCAGTTGCGCCAGGGCCTCGACCGCTGGGAACTGGAGCGGTTGCTCAGCGGCGAGTACGACAAGGAAGGCGCCGTCCTCACCATCAACGCCGGCGCCGGTGGCACCGACGCCCAGGACTGGGCCCAGATGCTGCTGCGCATGTACACCCGCTGGGCCGAAGATCACGACATGAGAGTGAGCGTCGATGAGCTCTCCGAGGGAGAGGAAGCGGGGATCAAAAGCGCCACCATCGAGGTGGAAGGGCGTTACGCCTATGGCTACCTGCGCAACGAGAAGGGCACGCACCGGCTCGTGCGCATTTCACCGTTTAACGCCAACGACAAACGCCAGACCAGCTTTGCCGGAATCGAGGTGATGCCGAAGCTCGAGCAAGAGGTTGACATCGACATTCCTGAGAAGGATCTGGAAGTGACGACAAGCCGATCGGGCGGTGCCGGCGGCCAGAACGTGAACAAGGTGGAAACCGCCGTTCGCATCCTGCACGTGCCCACCGGTCTGGCGGTCCGCTGCACCCAGGAGCGATCTCAGCTGCAGAACAAGGAAAAAGCCATGGCTCTGCTCAAGGCCAAGTTGCTGGTGATCGCGCAGGAGCAGCGCGCTGCGGAGATTGCCGACATCCGGGGCGACATCGTGGAAGCGGCCTGGGGCAATCAGATCCGCAACTACGTCTTTCACCCTTATCAAATGGTCAAAGACCTGCGCACCAACGAAGAGACCAATGATGTGCAGGCTGTGATGGATGGCGCACTCGACCCATTCATTGACGCTTCACTGCGCCAGGGTGTTGATAGCCCTGGCGCTGACACCGAAACCTGACTTCGATGGCATCTGACTCCTCTCCTCCGCCGAGCTTCATCAAACAGGCGATGCGGAACATGGTGCGCAAAGGTCGCCAGAGCCTGTTTCACTTCGGTTTAACCGCCTTCGGTTTTCTCGGATTCATCACCCTTGTGGCCTGGCTCGGGCGCCCGACCCTGCCCCAGTGAGTCATGGAGCTTGACCTGGCGCTTGATGCAGGCGCCGTCCATCTGAACCGTCGCGATCCGCCCGATCTTTTCGATCCGCGCCTCTGGGAAACAACGCTGATCACCTGGCTCGAAAGTGTGCGCCAGGATTCAGCCATCAGCTGCCCAGCCATGGTTCGGCGGGCTGAAGAGATCAGCCTGGGGCTGCACTTCACCGACGACGCCGGCATCTGCGAACTCAACGGCACCTGGCGACAGCGGCAGGAACCCACGGACGTTCTCTCCTTTGCAGCCCTCGAGGACGCACCTGACTGGCCCGATGACGGTTCCGTGGAACTCGGTGACATTGTCATCTCGCTGGACACTGCGCGGCGACAGGCCTTGGAGCACAACCACAGCCTGAGACGAGAACTGCAGTGGCTGGCCAGCCATGGCCTGCTGCATCTGCTCGGCTGGGATCATCCCGATGACACCCGACTCGAGGAAATGCTTGCTTGCCAGGACCAGCTTTTGAACACAATCAATCCCTCCGATAGCGGTAACGTTCTGTCCCATGAGACGGAATCGGACAACAGCGACGTCCAAGGAGATTTCCACTGAGTCCCCGATGACGGTTGAAGAGGAAGCAACGGCCAGGAGTGCCGCCGCACGGCGCCGCAGCTGGCGGATCGCTGGCGATCTCCCAGCCAGCTTTCGCTATGCCGCCCAGGGTTTGGGCTATGCAACAGTCAGCCAGCGCAATTTCCGCATTCACCTGGCCACAGCGGTGGTGGTGTTCGGGCTTGGCATGGCACTTCAACTTGATCCCACCCGGATGGCGGTGCTGGTCCTCACGGTGACCGCCGTTCTGGTCCTGGAGCTGCTGAATACCGCCATTGAAGCGGTGGTGGATCTCAGTATTGGCCGCCGTTATCACCCCCTTGCGCGCATCGCCAAGGATTGCGCTGCCGCTGCCGTGTTGGTGGCAGCCATCAGCTCCCTGCTGATCGCCTTCTGCCTGCTGCTGCCGCCCCTCCTTGTTCGTCTGAATTCCTGAGATCCAACGATGCTGCTGGTCATCGACAACTACGACAGCTTCACCTTCAACCTGGTGCAGTATTTCGGCGAACTGGCGCCTCACCATCCCTTGGCGGCAGAGCTGCAGGTGCACCGAAACGATGCTCTGAGCCTGGCGCAGATTCGAGACCTCAATCCCGACGCGATTCTGTTGTCTCCCGGTCCAGGCGACCCGGACCAGTCCGGGATCTGCCTCGACGTGTTGCGGGAGCTGTCTCCGACCATCCCAACCCTGGGGGTTTGCCTGGGACATCAAGCCATCGCCCAGGTGCACGGTGGTCGGGTGGTGCGTGCCACCGAACAAATGCACGGCAAGACATCCCCTGTGCTGCATCGCGGGGAAGGGGTGTTCGCCGGCCTGCCCCAGCCCTTAACGGCAACTCGATATCACTCTCTGATCGCCGAACGCGACAGCCTTCCCGACTGCCTGGAAGTGACGGCTTGGCTTGATGACGGCACGATCATGGGGCTGCGACACCGGGACCATCCGCATTTGCAGGGGGTCCAGTTCCACCCTGAAAGCGTGCTGACGGAATCCGGGCACCAACTGCTGGCCAACTTCCTGAGGGACGCCGACGCTGCTTCAGGGTCTTGAAGTGCAGCTGATCTTGCACATCGGGATGCACAAAACAGCATCAACAACGATTCAGAAACGCCTCCAAGCCAACAATCGGTTGCTGCAGACATATGGATATCTGTACATCGCCAAGGAACGCAAAACACTGCTCAAGGCAGTCCTGCAGAAGAACTTCAATCCCTGGCGTGACCTGATCCAGTACGCCAAGGAGATGGGGTCAACGCCAATC
>CAJWZN010000076.1 GCA_913050105.1 uncultured Synechococcus sp. | reverse complement strand
CCATGGGGTTTCATGGACACCAGACCCGCAGACGGTTTGGCCAGCACTGGCTGAAGGACCAGGGTGTGTTGGATCGGATCGTGGCTGCAGCAGATCTTCAGCGGCAGGATCGTGTCCTGGAGGTGGGGCCAGGCCGTGGGGCGCTGACCGAGCGTTTGCTGGCCTCGCCAGCGGGCGCGGTGCACGCGGTGGAACTGGACCGGGATCTGGTCAGTGGCCTGAAGGAGCGCTTCGGGGATGAGCCTCGCTTCAGCCTGCAGCAGGGGGATGTGTTGGAGCTGCCTCTGCTGCTGGAGGACGGTGCACCGGCAGGAAAGGTGGTGGCCAACATCCCGTACAACATCACGGGGCCGTTGCTGGAGCGACTGATCGGTCGACTGGATCGACCGGTGGACCCGGCCTATCAGACCCTTGTTCTTCTGGTGCAGAAAGAAGTCGCCGAACGGATCCGAGCACGGCCAGGCCACAGCAGCTTCAGTGCACTGAGTGTGCGGATGCAGTTGCTGGCGCGTTGCTGCAGCATCTGCCCAGTTCCGCCCCGTTGTTTTCAGCCACCTCCAAAAGTTCAATCGGAGGTGATTCAGTTGGACCCGTTTCCCGCTGATGAACGGTTGGAACCTGGGCTGGCCCGCCGGGTGGAAATGCTGCTGAAACAGGCGTTTCTGGAGCGTCGGAAAATGCTGCGCAACACCCTTGGATCGTTGATGCCCGAAAGCCAGCTGCAGCAACTGGCAGCTGAAGCGGGCGTCAGTCTTCAGCAACGCCCCCAGGAACTGGCACCGCAAACGTGGGTGGCTCTGGCGAAGGGTTTGAATCAGTTCGACTGATGCAGCCTCCTTCGATGGGCACGATCACGGTCACGGCTCCGGCCAAGGTGAATCTGCACCTGGAGGTGCTGGGGTTGCGCCCAGACGGATTTCATGAACTTGCGATGGTGATGCACAGCATCGAGCTCGCGGATCGTCTGCATTTCACCAACACCGCCGATGCACAGCTGAAGCTCCGCTGCGACGTGCCATCGCTGAGCATCGCTGGGGACAACCTTGTGCTCAAGGCAGCTGAACTGTTGCGTTTGCGCTCTGGATTCCCAGAGCTCGGGGCCAGTATTCAGCTCGAAAAGAACATTCCGATCGGAGCGGGGCTGGCGGGGGGCTCCAGCGATGGTGCAGCGGCTCTGGTGGGCCTCAATGCCCTTTGGGGACTTGGCCACAGTTCAGCGGAGCTCGAAACAATGGCGGCCGAACTGGGATCGGACATGCCTTTTTGTGTGGCTGGGGGATGTCAGTTCTGCTTTGGCAGGGGTGAACGGTTGGAGCCGTTGCCTCCTCCGCTCGAGCCCCTGACGGTGTTACTGGTGAAGGACCCTCGCGTCAGTGTGTCGACCCCCTGGGCCTACAAGCGCTGCCGTGAACGCAACAAGGATCGCTATTTCGAGGGAGAACAGGCCTTCGAGGAGCGCCGCAAGGCACTGCGACAAGCGGATTGGACTCGCCCACTGCGCGCGGCGGCTCCTCCACCGCTGCGCAACGATCTGCAATCCGTCGTGGAGCCAGAAACCGCTGCAGTGCAGGTCGCGCTGGGTTTGCTGCGAACCCTTGAGGAGCCGCTGGCCGTTGCCATGAGCGGTTCAGGCCCCAGCTGTTTTGCGCTGTTCCGCAGCCCAGAGGAATGCCAGAAGGCTCAGGCCGTACTTGTAAGTCGCTTCCAAGAGGTCGGCCTGCTCAGCTGGTGCTGCCCGTTGCGCTCGGACGGCGTCAGGATCGAGGCATGACAGACACCACCCCTGAACCGCGTGATCCGCGCAAAGGCCCCGTCAGCTTCTTCTCCGGTGCTGTAACAGCCGGCCTTATCGCTTGGTTGGCCCTGGGGCTGAGCCGAAGAATGGTGGTGTATTTCGCCGTTCACCCACCGAATTACAGCTCCCCGGTCGCGCAGAACATCGCCGTCACCCTCAAAACACTGCTGGTGGGTCTGTCCTTCCTCGCCACATTCAGTTCAGGCTTTGTGGCCCTGGGCCTGACGCTTGTGTTTCTTCGCAGTCTCTTCACGAATCCTGCCGACGACGCTGCCTAGCGTCCGGTCATTCACGATTCGCCGGATGACGCCTCACGACCTCGGTCAGTTGGCTTTGTTGCTGTCGCCGGCGATGTTGTTGTCGGTTTTGCTGCTGTTCACCTTTGCTGCCGGCGGCTGACACAGCACGGGCTGAGATAGCTTGGCCGCTTACCCCGGATTGGCCGGGATCGCAGCGACGCCGTGGCAGGAACCCTTCTCTTCAACGCCCTGCGCGAAGCCATCGATGAGGAGATGGCCCGCGACTCACATGTCTGTGTGATGGGTGAGGACGTTGGTCACTACGGCGGCAGCTACAAAGTGACCAAGGATCTTTGCGAGAAATACGGGGATCTACGGGTGCTTGACACGCCGATCGCCGAAAATGGCTTCACAGGAATGGCGGTGGGTGCCGCGATGACTGGGCTCCGCCCGATCATTGAAGGAATGAACATGGGCTTCCTGCTCCTGGCCTTCAACCAGATTTCAAACAACATGGGCATGCTCCGCTACACCAGCGGCGGCAACTTCACGATTCCAACCGTGGTGCGTGGCCCTGGAGGCGTTGGCCGGCAGCTTGGGGCAGAACACAGCCAGCGGCTGGAGGCTTACTTCCATGCGGTGCCGGGTATCAAAATTGTTGCCTGCAGCACCCCGACGAACGCCAAAGGCCTCATGAAGGCTGCGATTCGCGACAACAACCCCGTGCTGTTTTTCGAGCACGTTCTGCTTTACAACCTCAGTGAGGAACTGCCTGACGGGGATTACACCTGCGCCCTGGATCAGGCCGACACTGTGCAGGAAGGATCCGACGTGACGATCCTCACCTACTCCCGTATGCGCCACCACTGCATCAAGGCTGTGGAGCAGTTGGAAGCTGACGGCATCAGCGTGGAACTGATTGACCTGATCAGCCTCAAGCCCTTTGACATGGAGACGATCAGCCGATCCATCCGTAAGACCCACAAGGTGATCGTTGTGGAGGAATGCATGAAGACCGGTGGAATCGGAGCCGAACTCATCGCACTGATCACTGAACAGTGCTTTGACGAACTGGACTCCCGACCGGTTCGTCTCTCCAGCCAGGACATTCCGACGCCTTACAACGGCTCTCTGGAGAATCTGACCATCATCCAGCCGCATCAGATTGTTGAAGCGGCTCAACAGATGGTTCGCCAAGGGGTCTGAATTGATGTCGCGCTATCAGGGCTGGTTCGCCTTCGTACTCGCCCTGGCCATCGCGGCGGGGATGTTTCTTGTTCGCACTCCGTTGCAGCTCGGTCTGGACCTTCGGGGTGGGAGTCAGTTGACGGTTGAGCTCAGGCCAGCCGGTGACATCACTGTGGTTGGCGACCAGGAGCTGGAAGCGGTGAAGGCCGTGCTCGATCGGCGCGTCAACGGACTCGGTGTGGCCGAATCCACGTTGCAGACGGTTGGTGGAAACCAGTTGGTGCTGCAGCTCCCTGGTGAACAGGATCCAACCGCCGCCGCACGCATTCTGGGCGACACAGCCCTGCTCGAGTTCCGGGCTCAGTCTCCTGAAACCGAGGTCAATTTCCGCAGTCTGCGGCAACTGCAATCCCAGGCCACCGCGATTCTTCAGTTGCGGGAGAACCAGCGCAGCAGAGGTGAAACGCCTGAGCCGCTCGATCTCGAAAGCCTCTCAGAAACCCTTGAGGAGCTTGGCGTCGCCCTCCCGACAGGTGATGGGGATGCGCAGCTGAAGGTGCTGCTTGAGCGTGTGGATGCCGAATTGCTCACCTTGCTCGAGCCAGCGGCACTCACAGGAAAACAGCTGGTTTCAGCAGGTCGTCAACCGCTGCAGAACAATCCGAACAGCTGGGAAGTCACCCTGAATTTCGATGCTGAGGGTGCCGAATCCTTTGCAGACCTCACAAAGTCCATCGCCGGTACCAATCGGCTGCTGGCCATCACCCTCGACAACCGCTTGATCAGTGCAGCCAGTGTCGGCCCACAGTTCGAGAGTGCGGGCATTTCCGGCGGTGCCGCCACCATCAGCGGCAACTTCAGTGCCGAAACCGCACGTGAACTCGAGGTGAAGCTGCGGGGTGGTTCGCTCCCCCTACCCGTGGAAGTGATCGAAGTGCGCACCATCGGACCGACCCTCGGTGCTGAAAACATCCGCCGCAGTCTCCAGGCAGCGCTGTCCGGTCTTGCACTTGTTGCTGTCTTCATGGTGATCGCCTACCGATTACCAGGTGTTGTCGCGGTTGTCGCCCTCAGCCTCTACGCCCTGTTCAACCTTTCGGTCTACGCCCTGCTTCCCGTCACGCTCACGTTGCCAGGAATCGCGGGCTTCATCCTTTCGATTGGGATGGCGGTGGACGCAAACGTGCTGATATTCGAAAGGATCAAGGATGAACTGCGACGGGGCAACACCCTGATCCGCTCTATCGATACCGGCTTTTCAGAAGCCTTTTCATCGATTCTTGACGGGCACCTCACAACTCTGATCAGCTGTGCAGCCCTGTTCATTCTTGGCACAGGCCTTGTGAAGGGATTTGCTGCCACCCTTGGCATAGGAGTTCTGCTCAGCCTGTTCACGGCACTGACCTGCACGCGCACACTGCTCCGTTTCCTCATGGGTTATGCCGGGTTGAGGCGTCCCAGCAATTTTTTGCCCCAAGGGCAACTTCCCACCAAAGCAGCCTGATTGATGGCCCCTTCATCCTCCGAGATCCCGGTGGCGTTGCGCCTGCCTCTGACGGCTTTTCGTCGTCGCGTCTGGCTTGTTTCAGGATTGGCCTTAGCTCTTTCTGTGGCTGGATTGCTGGCGTGTTGGTTCAATCCAGCGATTGGGACCCCACTTCGTCCCGGTCTTGATTTCACCGGTGGCACCCAGATTCAATTGGAGCGTGATTGTGGTGACAGCTGTCGTGATCTGAAGGCCGTTGCCATCTCCGATCTGATTCGCAACCTTGAGTTGCCACCGGAAAGCGATCAGCCGCTCCCGAACATTCGCTCGCCACGCGTTCAGCTTCTCGATGGCGGTGAATCACTGTTGGTGCGTTTACCAAGCCTCAGCGCTGCCCAGGGCCAGGCCTTGATCTCAGCGGTCGAACCCGTGGCCGGGCCATACGTTGCCGGTGGTCAAGCGGTGGACACGATCGGCCCAAGTCTTGGCCGTCAGCTGCTTCGAACCACTCTGATTTCACTTCTGGCTGCCTTTGCAGGCATTGCTGTTTATATCTCCTTCCGATACGACGGCCGCTATGCGGTTCTGGCGCTCGTTGCGCTGGCCCATGACGTGCTGATTGTCTGCGGTGTATTCGCCTGGCTGGGCCTGTTTCTGCAGCTGGAAGTCGACAGCCTCTTTGCTGTTGCCCTGCTCACCATCGCGGGCTACTCAGTGAACGACACCGTGGTGGTGTTTGATCGAATCCGCGAGAGGCGGCGTCAGGATGCAAGCCTCAACTTGTCGGAGCAGGTGGACCAGGCCGTTTCGGCAACTCTCACCAGGACCCTTTACACCAGTGGCACCACGCTGTTGCCTCTGCTGGCGCTGATTCTTTTCGGAGGAGCAACCCTGTACTGGTTTGCTGTGGCTCTTGCACTTGGCGTGGTGGTGGGCAGCTGGTCAAGCATTGCCCTGGCTCCCTCGCTGCTCACCGTATGGGACCGATCAGGTGATGCCTGAAGGGTCCAGGTCTGAATCCCGGGGTCTGCCTCTGCTGCTGATTGTCTTGGCACTGGTGGATCTCAGAACGGAATTGCTGCTGTTGCTGGACCACTTCACGTTCACCAGCCTTTTTTATGGGCTACGACATCACGCGCTTGCAGTGGTGGTGTTGCTGGCAGCGCCTTCGCTTTGGCGTCGCTACCGCTGATCTGAGTGACGACCGAATTCCTGCCATAAGGATGTCCAGAGGCGTTGCTTCACCTCTTCATTCCACTGGCCGCTACTGGCGTCGGCTGCCCACCACGATTCGAAAAGATCCTGGGCTTC
>CAJWZN010000075.1 GCA_913050105.1 uncultured Synechococcus sp. | reverse complement strand
GAGCAGTGGATGGAAGCCCTTCTGGAAGCTGAGGTTCCGGCTGAGCCCACGGCATGAGCCAACGGACCTACCACGACCCTCTCCATGGCGGGATCCAGCTCAATCGAAATCAGCCGGCCGAAGCCATGGTCATGGACTTGGTGGACAGCGCGCCGTTTCAACGCCTCAGACGCGTGCGGCAGCTGGGACCAGCTTTTCTGACCTTCCATGGCGCGGAATCAAGCCGTTTCACCCATTCGTTGGGGGTCTTTCACCTGGCGCGACAGGCTTTCAGCCGGCTGGTGATCCAGGACCCTGGCCTCGAACCCCACCGCGGGCTGGTGTACGCCGCGGCCCTTTTGCATGATCTCGGTCACGGCCCGCTGAGCCATACGGGTGAGGAGATGTTCGGGATGCGGCACGAGGATTGGTCGGCCCGGGTCATCCGCCACCATCCACGCATCAGCGACTGTCTCGAGACCTATGCGCCTGGAACAGCCGCAGCAGTAGCTGACCTGCTGGAGCGCGGCAAATCTCCCCGTCCCCTGGTCAAGCAACTGGTGAGCAGCCAACTCGACTGCGACCGCTTGGATTACCTGTTGCGGGATAGCTACAGCACCGGAACGCAATATGGGCAACTGGATCTTGAAAGGATCCTGTCGGCCCTGACCCTGGCCCCCGATGGCGAGCTGGCCATCCATCCCAAAGGACTGATGGCTGTGGAGCACTATTTGGTGGTGCGGAATTTGATGTATCGCAGCGTTTACAACCATCGACTCAATGTTGTTTGCAACTGGCTGCTCGAGCGGCTGGTGCAGACCGCCCGACAACTTGGGCCCCAGACGATCTGGGCCGATGCCGTGATGCACCGCTGGCTGTGGGAAAGAGATGCTTTGACCCTTGATGACTTTCTCGGGAACGACGACCTGCGAACGGGGTATCACCTGCAGCGATGGAAGGAGGAAGGCACGCCTGAATTAAGAGCTCTCTGCCGACGCTTTTTGGATCGAGATCTGCTCAAAGCAACAGGAGTCGAAAGATTCAGCCGTGAGGAGCAGCTCAAGCTGCTGGCAGTCTGCGGACGCCTGGCGGAACAGAACGGTCTTGATCCATCACTGTGCTGTGGCTTGAGGCATCAGGAAACCAGGGGATACCACCGCTATCGCGGCGGCCTGAGGCTCTGGGATGGTGAGCACTTGCAGGCCCTTGAAGATGCTTCACCGCTTGTGGCAAGCCTGGCCCAACCTGCCGCCAACTCCTGGCTCATTTATCCCCGAGAAATCCAGGCTGGGCTGAAACAAACCATCGAGGTTGAATTGGCCGAATCATCCATGGCGAAAAACGGGTGACCCTGCAGCTACCGGACCACCGCTCACAGCATTGGAAGGACGCTCTGCCTGGATTGCTTGAACAGGAACCCAGCACCGCTGTGGAGCTGGATTGCGGTGACTGGAACCTCAATTGCACTGATCTGCAGCAGCTGCTGCAGATCTTGGATGGCATGGGGTGCCGGCTCAGATGGCTTTGCAGCCGGCGGCCAAAAACCGTCGTCAGTGCTGCGGCCATGGGACTCAATGTCCACCCAGTCGAAAAGATGGAACAACCATCTCCCAGAAGCGAGGACCAGGATGGACTCCTTGTTCATCGCGGAACATTGCGGTCCGGAGACCATCTGCAGTGCGATGGGGACGTTCTCATTTACGGGGATGTGAACCCAGGAGCCCGCGTGAGTGCCGGCGGTGACGTGATGGTTTGGGGACGGCTGAGGGGAACAGCCCATGCCGGCTGTTTCGGCAGCACCAAGGCAAAAATCGTTGCCCTGCATCTGCGGCCTGTCCAGCTCAGAATCTCGAACGCCGTGGCTCGGGGACCGGAGGATCAACCCCTGGATGGACTGACGGAACAAGCGCGGCTCGATCAGGGGGTGATTGTGATCGAACCCGCAGAGACCAGGAGCATTCGCTGATCTCGGTTGTCACCGACGAAACGGTGCCTATTCTGACCGGATACCTGTGAGCGCCTGGTGTCTACGACGCGAACAATCCTGATCTGCTCGGGCAAAGGTGGCGTCGGGAAAACGACCACCACAGCCAATCTCGGCATTTCCCTGGCACGGAGCGGGGCAAGCACTGTTGTGCTGGATGCGGATTTCGGACTCAGAAACCTGGATTTGCTGCTTGGTCTCGAAAACCGAATCGTTTACACCGCTCAGGAAGTTCTGGCTGAAACCTGCCGGCTCGAACAGGCCTTGGTGAAACACAAGCAGGAACCGAATCTGTCCCTGCTTCCAGCGGGAAATCCGAGAATGCTGGAGTGGCTCACTCCCAAGGACATGCAAGCGATTGTGGCCTTGTTGGAAGAGCGATTTGATTACGTTCTGATCGATTGCCCCGCCGGTATCGAGGACGGATTCAAGAACGCGGCGGCCGCTGCACGGGAAGCCCTTGTGATCACCACACCAGAAGTGGCTGCCGTTCGTGATGCGGACCGGGTAATCGGCTTGCTCAACACCCAGGGAATTTCTCCAGTCCAGCTTGTGTTGAACCGCGTTCGCCCCAAGATGATGTCGTCCCAGGAGATGCTGTCGGTGGACGATGTCACCGACATCCTGGCCCTGCCGCTGCTGGGGCTGGTCTTCGAAGACGAACAGGTGATTGTGAGCACAAACCGGGGAGAACCCCTGACCCTGAGCGACGGTGGCTCACCTGCAGCCCGTGCTTACAGCAACATCGCCGGACGCCTCCAAGGTGAAGACATTCCGCTCATGGATCCCGCAAAGTTGCGTCGAGGACTTCGCGCCAAGATGCGCGAACTGATGCAAACCAAGATCTTTTAAACCGATGACCCTTCAGGATCTGATCGATAAAGTGCTTGGGCGTCAGACGGCCAGTGCTGATACAGCCCGCCAACGCCTTCAGCTCGTGCTGGCTCATGACCGCAGCGACCTCAACCCAGAGCTGCTGGAACAGATGCGCAAAGAGATTCTCGAAGTGGTTTCGCGATACGTAGAAATCGATCTTTCCGAAACTGATGTGAGCCTGGAGACCGAGGACAGGGTCACCGCTCTTGTGGCCAACCTGCCGATTCGCCGCACGCTCTGATTGATCAGCCTGCTCTGCGGGGAATCCTTACCGCAGATACAACTTCACCAATGCCCAGAAACGCTCGGCTCACCACCTCCGAGCATCGTGTCGCCTCCTTTTTACTGAAGGGATTGAGCAATAAAGCTATTGCTGCCGAGCTTGTTGTGAGTCATCGCACCGTTGAGTGCCACATCAGTAGGGCACTCCTTAAAACCGGTTGCAACAACCGCCTGGAACTCGCCCTTTGGATGCTTACGATGGGGTCCTTGCCGGCTTAGCTCAGTGGTAGAGCAGCGCTTTTGTAAAGCGAAGGTCATCGGTTCAAATCCGTTAGCCGGCTTCCAACGGTCATTGATGGTCCTGGCCAGCTGGTCGGCCTGCCACTAACCAGATCAGTCCGCCCAAGGCGAGCCAGCCGATGCCGCTCAAATTAAGCAGGGGGACGGCAATGGCCTCCAGCGGTGCAAAGAACCAGTGAAGCAGGGTCATGAAAGCCGTGACTAGAAGCATCAATGTGATCAATCTGGTGACTGCAGCTCCAAGGGGATGACAGCACCGCGACGCAGCAGCTGCCACTGGCCCTGCCCCCGCCAGGCAATCACTGTGCTCGCCTGGCCGGAGTGTTTTGGCCAAGGCTGAGGACCCAGCTGGGGCAAGTCCGGGAAATAAGAGGAGGCTGACATCGCTGTCATGGCAGCTGGAGCACCGGAAGGGTTGGCACTGCTGGTGGCCAAAGGACCGGTTCGTTCAAGCAGCAGACGCGTCAATTCACAGGCCGGAATCCTCACACCAAGGCTGCTTCCTCCTGGATTGAGAGCATCCTGCGTCTCTCCCTGAGCAGGCAGCACCAAAGTGAGTGCTCCGGGCCAGAATTGACCAGACAGCTTTTGGGCATCGTCGTGACAATCCACCGAGACATGGTGAAGAAGAGCATCCGCTGAAGCTCCCATGAGAATCAGGGGTTTATCCGATGGCCGGCCTTTGAGCCTCCAGATGCGCGATGCCTGCATCGGAGCAACCGCCAGACCAACAACGGTGTCGGTAGGGATCACAGCAACGCCACCATCCATGAGATGGGTTGCAAGCCGTTCCGTGCTGAAAACAGGAGGCTTTTCAAGCGTCATGCACTTTCAACACCAGGACGACAGCCAATGGCAAAACGCAGCACACCCTGCAGGTCAGGAACAGCCTCACGCTGCACAAGGCCGGCTTTTTCCATGAGCTCGAGGACTGCTGCACTTTGGTCGTGATGGTGCTCCAGAAGCAATTGCCCTCCAGGAGAAAGGGCCGAGGCCGCATCCGCCAGAACCCGGCGTATGGCATCGAGACCATCCTCACCACCGGCCAAGGCCAGGTGTGGTTCATGGTCTCGAACCACTGGATGAAGTCCGGCAATCTGCCCTGAAGGTATGTAGGGAGGATTGCTGAGGACAAGATCAAACTGACCCCACCAAGCCCTCAACGGTTCCCACCAACTGCCGCGGTGAAGTCGGCAGTGATGCAGCGGCACACATCGCTTCAGGTTGCGCCCAGCCAGCGAAAGGGCAGCAGAACTGGAATCGACGGCATGACCTTCGGCCTCGGACCATTCGCGCGACAGGACAACGGCAAGGGCTCCGGAGCCAGTACCAAGATCAGCCCAACGCTTGACTGGTGTTCGCTCCATTCGCTCCACCGCCAGATCAAGCAGTAATTCAGTCTCCTGTCGAGGGATCAGTGCTGCTGGTGAAACCTCCAGCTCCACATCACGCCAAGGGCAGAGTCCAACGATGTGCTGAAGCGGGATGGTTTTTTCAATGTGTTGATTCCATTGGTCTTCAAGAACCCCCAGTGAACAGTTGGGGTGAACGGTGCGACCTGGGTCGATGCGCAGTCGCTGCAAGGACGACCAGGAGATTCCACCCGACAGATCCAGCAACCAGTCGAAATCAACGGCCCGCCCCCCGCGTAGAAGCTGCTGACGGCGCCATTCGAGCAAGGAGGCTCCTGTAAGAGCCCGGGCATCCTTCACCGCTGTGAGAGTTTCCAGCGGAATCCAGACTCACACACCACTCGGCCAGACAGTTCCAGCGAAATCAGGTCAGACAAGAGGCTTGCTGCCGGGCGGCTCAGAATGGCGATTAGCTCGTCAAGACCGGCGCCATCCCCAAGAGCCTTGAGCAAGCCATCGTTGTTGCGCTCAGCCGCATCGTGCTGCTGTGGCCCGCAGCCGAGGTGTGCGATCAGATCTTCAGGGGCCAGCAGCGCATTCGCCTGACCCTGCAGCAGACGATTGCTGCCACGGGCCGACCAGCGTGCAGCGTCTGCAGGGATCACCCAGACCGGGCAATTCAGAGCGGGAGCCAGCCGTGCCGAAATCAGCGCTCCACTGCGTTCCGGGCACTCCACAACCACCAGTGCCGAGGCCATGGCCACCAGCAGTCGGTTGCGTGCCGCAAAATGAGCCGGTTGAACGCGCTGATCAGGCCTGAGTTCAGTGAGCAACAACCCCTCAGTGCCCACCGCCTCCTGAAGTGCAGCGTGGTGGCTTGGATAAGTGCGGCCCAAGGGCGTCCCGAGAACAGCGACAGGGGCCCCTCCCGCCGATAGACAGCCACGATGCACAGCTGCATCAATACCCTCTGCCAAGCCGCTCAACACCGGCCAACCTGCCTCTGCCAGAGAGCGGCCAAGTCGTTCAGCCATCTCCAGGCCATGGCTGGATGACGCACGAGTACCCACAACGGCGATGGCACGCCGCTGCGCCAAAGCCAGCAAGAGAGCATCGCTTCCTTTCCGATGCAGAGCCACGGGAGGTCGCTCCAGCCGATTCAGGCTGGTCGGCCAAGTGGCGTCCATCGGCAACAAGACATCAACCGGCACCGTCAGGTCTGGATTTAGACCCGATCTGGTCCGGTAGCGATCGATTGACGCCATGACCGAATCAGGCCAGCCGAGCGCTCGCTGCAGGCGCGGCCCAGGCCAGTTCCA
>CAJWZN010000074.1 GCA_913050105.1 uncultured Synechococcus sp. | reverse complement strand
CCTTCGGCTTTGTGGTGATCGACAAGCCAGCCGGACTGACCTCCCACAGCTGTGTCGGACGTCTGCGCCGCTGCTATGGGCTTCGACGCGTGGGCCATGGCGGCACCCTCGACCCGGCCGTAACCGGTGTTCTGCCGATCGCTCTGGGGCCCGCAACCCGGCTGTTGCCCTACCTGCCCGGAGACAAGACCTACCGCGGAGTGATTCAACTGGGGCAGCGCACCAGCACCGACGACCTGCAGGGTGAACCGCTGGCGCAGCAGGATTGGCCCCGTCTCAGCGAAGCCGAACTCAATCAGGCTTTGGCTCCGTTTCGTGGCGCGATTCAGCAGCGCCCCCCCCAGGTATCGGCTGTGCATGTCGACGGCGAACGGGCTCACACCCGGGCCCGCCGCGGCGAAGTGATGGAGCTGAAAGCCCGACCGGTCACACTGCACCGGCTTGAGCTGAACCACTGGGATCAGGACACTGGACAACTGGCCATTGAGGTGCACTGCTCCTCCGGCACATACATCCGATCCCTTGCAAGAGACCTGGGGGAAGCCATCGGCTGCGGTGGCTGCCTGGCCTCCCTGCGGCGTACTCAGGCTCTCGGCTTCCATGAGCAACAGGCTTCACCCCTGCCAGAGGCCAGCGAGGCCCTGCCGGAGCCACTTTCTCCACTTGTGGCCCTGAGCCATCTGCCCCAGCACCGCATGGACGAACAGCAACAGGTCGACTGGCGTTGCGGACGGCGGCTGGAGCTCTGCGACGTCCCGGGCGAGGCTGTCGTGGTCTGCAACCCCGACGGGACCATGGCCGGCATCGGACACCGGGAATCCCCCCAGCTGTTACGGCCGAAGGTGGTGTTCGACGCCACCGGATGAAAACGAATAAGCCTCTGAGTACCCTTTTCAACCAAGTTCAGCAGGCTTCCCGCGGACCATGGCCGGCCACAGCAAATGGTCCCAGATCAAGCGCACAAAGGCGGTGGTCGATGCCAAACGCGGTGCCGTGTTCACCCGTCTGGGCCGCGAAATCATGGTGGCGGCACGAGCCGGGGCTGATCCCAACGGCAATTTTCAGCTGCGCACGGCGATCAGCAAAGCCAAATCAGCTGGCATGCCCTCCGCCAACATCGAGCGGGCCATCGCCAAGGGAGCTGGCCAGAGCGCTGATGGGGTGCAGTTGGAGGAGGTGCGATACGAGGGCTATGGGCCGGGGGGCATGGCGGTGCTGGTGGAAGCCCTGACCGACAACCGCAACCGCACGGCAGCCGACCTGCGCCTGGCTTTCAGCAAAAACGGTGGCAACCTCGGCGAGAACGGTTGTGTTGGCTATCTGTTCGACCACCGCAGTGAGGTCACGATCTCGGCCTGCGCTGCGGATGAGGAGCGCTTGCTGGAGGCGCTTCTGGAACTGGAAGCCGACGGCTATGACCTCACAACGGAGACCGCAGTGGTGCACGGCCCATTCGCTGCTCTCGAAGCACTGCAGGACGGCCTTCGGGCCCAGGGCTGGATTGTCCGGGAGTGGGGGCACAGCTGGACGGCCATGACGACAGTCCCGATCAACGATGCCGATACGGCACAACAAGCCCTCAGGCTTCTTGATTGCCTGGACGAACTCGACGATGTGCGCAGCGTCAACGCCAATCTCGATCTTCCCGATGATCTGGAGCTCAGCAGCTGACCAAACCGGTCAATCGCAAGGGAAATCGGGATGAAACCTTGCGAGGACGGAGGCTGCTGGTCGTCGCAGCTAGGCCGGGGATACCCCTTCAGGAGGTTCCCCATGTCGATGAAACAGCTCGAGACTTTCATGTCGCGCGTTCAGAGCAACGACAACATCCGCACCGAAGTGCAGCGATGCGGTGAAGACAACTCCTGTGTGGTGAAAGTGGCGGCACGCCACGGCCACAAGTTCTCTCCGGCCAACCTGAGCCGTTGGCAAAAAGACCACAACTGACCCTCGGCGGACTTCACGCCAGAGGACATTGAGATCCTCTGGCTCGTCCCCCACCCAGGATCACCCCCCCTGATCGGAGGAGTCGTCTGCCGTCTCAGAACGCTCGCGGATCAGGCTGGCAAGAATCTCCAGCTTGGCGTTTTCCGATTCGGATGCCCGGGTCGCCATCCAGGCGCTTGCAGCTTTCTGCTGCGCCAGCTGCTGAACCAAAGCCAAGGCCAAATCGCGCAACTGCTCGATGTCTGTGCAGTCGTGAATGAAGCGCCGCCAGCGTTCCGCCTCGAAACTCTGTTCCAGGCCACGCTCCACAGGATCGATGCTCATGTTCCGGCCGGAAGGTCCATCACGCTAGTGACAGTGCCTCGGCATCAGCCCAAAGCTGCACCCGCGCGTGTTCCAGGAGCCAACTGGCCGGAAGTGAAGGGTCAGGCCGCTGCATCGCGAGCAAACGCGCCAGGATCGGTGCCTTGGATCGACCGGTCACCACCAGGTGAATCTCCCTGGCAGCGAGGATTTCAGCCACACCAAGCGTGATCGCCTGATGGGGCACGGCCGCTGGATTTCCACCGAACATCGATGCGTTCTGATGGCGGGTCGCCTCCGAAAGGGTGACCACATGACACGTCTGTTCAGGCCCGCAGGGCGGCTCGTTAAAGCCCACATGGCCGTTGGCACCCAGGCCCAGCAGCTGCAGCCCAATCCCTCCGCTGGCCTGCACACTGCGGGAATAGTGCTCAGCCGCCGCAGTCGGATCGATCGCCTGGCCATCCGGAACACGCAGGGATAAGGACGGCAGCTGCAGAGGCTGGCCCAACCAGGTTTCCATGAACGAGCGGTAGCTGCGCGGATCTCCGCTCGCCAGTCCGATGTATTCGTCCAGGTTGAAACTGGACCAGACCAGGCGCAGCCTCTGGCGGTCGGAGCCGGACCAACCCTGCAGACGCTGCACAAGACCGGTGTAAACGGGTTCCATGGTTCGACCTGTGGCCAACCCGAGGGGACGTGCCACACGGCCCTGGACCAGCAGCTGACGAAGCTCCTGCTCCAACGCATCCACCAGGGATCTGCAGAGAGACGTCGGAGCATCGAAGCGACGCAGTTGCAGAGAGGAGCAGGTCAACGGCGCAGCCGCATCAACCCCTCCAACGTGACTCGGATGGGGCCGCCAGCGCCAGGGTTGAATCGTGGAAAGGCCTGTAAGGCATCACATCCGCACCGCGGTAGTAGTGGCGAAGGATGGAGCGAAAGTCCGCACCCCGCTGGGCCAGACCATGGGCCCCCCACTGGCTCATGCCAACACCATGGCCGTAACCCTGGCCGCGCACCAGCAGCTGCAAACCCGCAACGGAACGACCGGGTCGCACCCTGCTTTGCAGCGGCGGGGGTGCTGCAACCAGAAACGAGCTGTCACGCCTGCTCCCCCGCACCGATGCCGTGAGCTGGTGGATTCGCGATGTCTGCCGTTGCGGCGTCACTGGCAATGCCGTTGCCAGAGCGGAGGTTGAACCTGCTGGCACCATCTGGAACTCCACAAGGGTGCTTTTGAGCCCGAGTCGACTGCGCAGATCAGCCCCAGTGAGCATCAGCGAACCCCTGGGCCCCTGCAATCGTGCCTGGCGCACCCGACCACTACTGGAACGACTCAGCACCTGCACCGCATCGACCCCACCGGTCTCCGGCAACCTTTGACGCAGGCCCACAGGATCAAAACGTTGCTGCCAGCGATGCATCGGGCTGTGCTGATCGTGGTCCGGCACGCTCACCAGATAGGGCAACTGCTGCCGCCACACCATGCCGCTGGCCTCGGTGGTGCCCCCGGAACTGCTGTGGAACACCGCATTGATCAGCTTCCCTCCATGCACCAACACCAGCGAACGGGTGCTGGCAACCGCCTGCAACGTGCTTGAGGTTTCCGACTCCACGCCCTTGTACACCTGACTGGCAATGGTGGCCTTCACATCCCATGGCCCACTTCGGTTGCGCTTGCGCAGTGCATAGGTGCGGGCGGCGACCGACTGAGCCTGCAGCGCCGCCAGTGGCCACCGATGAGGCATCTCGCTTCCCACGACGCTGGGCAGATAACTTTCAATGCCCAGATGGTTGATCGCGCGTAGACGCCCCCCCCTGGCGCTCAGGTGAAGCACACCGCGATAACGCCTCGGCCCCAGCCAGATGCCGCGGGAATCCTGATTCGTGATCCGAAGCTCGCTGCTGATCGGGAGTGAACGGCGGCGGCCGTCCAGCTCAGCAATCAGACGGCCGGCCTGTAGCTGAAGTGTCACGCGACGCAGCTGACGGGTGCCTCCGGAAAGACCGTTGACCTGGAGAAGCTGATCCCCGTCGGAACGCAGGGAGAGCCTTGATGACTCCTGCAACAACACCCGCATCTGGGGCTCTCTCCCAAGGGGTACTGCTGCTGCAGAAAACATCGCGCTGAAGGCAGCACAAGCCCCCAGAACCAGAACCGGAGCGAAACGCACACAACACCAGAACGTCACCCAGTGTGGCCCGCTTGTCCAGGGCCAGCTAGATGGCAGCATGACGACTGAGGATCAGCGGCCTTGCAGGTCACCTTTCTCGGAACCAGCTCCGGCGTACCCACCAGGGCTCGCAACGTTTCAGCCGTGGCACTGCGGCTGCCGCAACGTTCTGAGATGTGGCTGTTCGACTGCGGCGAAGGCACGCAGCACCAATTTCTCCGCAGCGATCTGCGCTTGTCGCAACTGCGGCGGGTGTTCATCACCCACATGCATGGCGACCATGTGTTTGGCCTGCCGGGCCTTCTCGCCAGCCTCGGGCTGGCAGGGAACAGCAACGAGGGAATCGACCTCTATGGGCCTGACCCCCTGGAAAGCTTCCTGAAGGGGGCTCTGGCCAACAGCTCCACACGCATTGGCTATCCCCTGCAGGTGCATCGGGTGCGGCCCGCAGCCGAGCAGGGAAGCGTGGTGTTTGAAGACGCCGACCTAATCGTTCGCTGCACGCCTCTCACCCATCGGGTGCCGGCTTACGCCTATCGCGTGGAACAGAAGCCCTTGGCGGGGCGGTTCGACATCGACCAGGCCCGGGCCCTTGAGATCCCACCAGGTCCGGTTTATGCCCAGCTCAAACGCGGCGAGACCGTCACCCTCTCGGACGGTCGCACGATCGATGGCACCACTCTCTGCGGCCCGGAGCGGCCAGGAGTGAGCGTTGTGTACTGCACCGACACCGTCTTCAGCGAAGCGGCAGTGAAATTGGCACGAGGCGCCGACCTGCTGATCCACGAATCGACCTTCGCGCACGCCGAATCGAAGATGGCCTTTCAGAAACAACACTCCACCAGCACCATGGCGGCCCAGACCGCAGCGGAAGCCGGCGTCGGCCAACTGGTGCTCACACACCTGAGCCCTCGTTACGTTCCAGGAAATTCAGTGACCCCCAACGACCTGCTCCAGGAGGCCCAGGCAATCTTTCCCAACACCGTTCTGGCCAAGGACTTCCTCACCCTCGACGTAAAGCCCCACTGCAACAGTTCGTGATTCCCCCGCAGACCACCAAGCTGCCGTGATACAAGAGCTTGGTGCGGTTTGTCCGTCAATCTCTGGCATCCTTCATGGCCTCTCTTCTTTCGTGTCTGCAGCGGTCCCTGAAAGGGCTACTGATCCTGGTTCCCGTTTTGATCGGGCTGGTGTTCAGCTCCCCGGCTGAGGCAGCCAGTTGGGACGCTGAGACCCTCACCGTTCCAGCGGATCCTGAAGGTATTCAGGTGACCTTCAGTGAGCAGGAAATCACTACCGGTCGCAAAGTGTTCAACACCAGCTGCGGCACCTGTCACGCCGGTGGTATCACCAAAACCAACCAGAACGTGGGACTCGACCCTGAGACCTTGGCTCTGGCCACACCAGCGCGTGACAACGTCGACGCCCTGGTGGATTACATGAGGGATCCCACGTCCTACGACGGTGAATACAGCATTGCTGATCTGCACCCGAGCATGCGAGACGCCGAGCTGTATCCAGCCATGAGAGATCTCACCGATGAAGAGTTGCGGCTGATGGCCGGTTACATCCTGGTGGCCCCCAAAGTGCAGGGAACTGCCTGGGGAGGCGGCAAGATCTACTTCTGATCAGATCTCACCAACCCAGCGTTTGAAAACTCCGGTGGCCTCTCACGCTGCCGGAGTTTTTTGTTGGGGCGCCTGATTGGACGGATCCATCGAACTGGAATGGCGGCTGTACCACCATTCCTGCATTTCACGGCTGAGATGAACAGAAAACAGGGTGAGC
>CAJWZN010000073.1 GCA_913050105.1 uncultured Synechococcus sp. | reverse complement strand
GGCGCCGGCCATGGAGACGTTCTCTGGCAAAGCGAGCAACTGCTCAACGGCATCCGCGATCGACAGATCTGCATCCTGCGGCTGGGGGCTCTGCACGGCCCGGGCCGTGATCTCGATCAACGGTTACGCGGCCTCTCCGGACTGGAACGCCCTGGCACCGGAAGCTCTTTCAGTAACTGGATTCACGTGGATGACGCGGCCGGTGCCCTGGAAGCAGCTCTTGATGGTGAATGGACCGGTGTGGTGAACGTGGTCAACGACGAGCCGATCCGACTGCGCGATCTTGTGGCCGGGAGCTTGAGCCGCCAGGGACTGGCACCGGTGCGGTGGCTTGGACAACAGGGGGCGCAGCCGGAGGGACGTCGCATCCGCAACACGCGACTGAAACAGCTCGGATATCGACTGCAGCATCCATCGCTGGATCAAAGCGAAGTGTTCTCCTTCAGCCAGGTTCCCTGATCAGCGCACCACTCCCGCTTCCAAAATGGAGCCTGGTGTTTGAGCTGTTCCAACAGCGCTGCTGAACAGCGTTGTGCCGCCCCCCGCCGATCCGCCTGCACCGCCACGAGCACAATCGGCTCCCCTGGCAGGAGCCGCCCCACCCGATGCACCACCAGCATTGCTCCTGCTGCATGCTTCCGCTGCAGCTGAACTGCCATCCGATTGATCTGGCGTTCGCACAATCCCGGGTAATGCTCGAGTTCGAGGGCCTGCAATGGACGGCCATCCATGGCCGTCGAACGCACCCGACCAACGAACACCGCCACCGCTGCTGAATGACCTGCCCATTGCCCAAGCTCCTGCCAGGGATCAAAGCCAGCCAAGCGAATTTCCACCTGGATCAACCCCACGGTTCAACCTCCGGTGAACGGCGGAAGGAAAGCCAATTCATCACCAGCCTGCAGGGGCTGGTCAGCATCCACCAGCTCTTGATTCACGGCGATGCTGATGCCCTGAAGGGACCCGAGCTCCAGACGATCCCAAACGGCCCTTGGAGTGGCGTAGTCCGATGACCAAGACAGAGAGCGCTCGCTCCAACCAGCCCGTTCCCGCAACGACGCGAACAGCAACACCTGCAGCATCTGGACCGAAGCGGCTGAGGCGGTTCTAGCGTCCGGAGCCGTCGCAGTTGTGCCGTGGGCCTCGCCATCGCACTGCTAACAATCTCCGATACCCGCAGTCTCGCGGACGATGCCAGTGGCGATCAGCTGCAACTGTGCCTCGAACAAGCGGGTCATCGCTTGAATGAGCGGATGCTCTGCGCGGATGACCGCTACCGGATCCGCGCCGAGCTGAGCCGCTGGATCGCTGACCCAAACGTCGATGTGGTGATCACCAGCGGTGGCACAGGCCTGACGGGCCGCGATGGCACCCCCGAAGCGGTGGAGCCTCTCCTGGACAAGACAATCGATGGCTTCGGTGAACTGTTCCGGGTGCTCTCCTTCGAGAGCATCGGAACCAGCACCCTTCAGAGCCGCTGCCTGGCGGGGGTTGCCAATGGCACGTTTGTGTTCGTGCTGCCTGGATCTCTCGATGCAGTCACAACAGCCTGGGAGCGGCTGATCCACGCCCAACTGGATGCTGAGACCCGGCCCTGCAACCTTGCACAGCTGCGCGAGCGCCTGAAGGAATAAACCCCTCGCTCAGAAGGGGATCGGCATCGTGACTGCCGCCGGCGTTGGCATACAGGCCTCCACCTGGTGCTCAATCACATCCCCTACGACCACGATGGACGGAGACTTGAACGCCTGAGCCCGCGCTTGGGCTGCAACATTTTCAAGGGTGGCCTTGAGACAGCGCTGGCCCACCACAGTGCCCTGCTGAATCACAGCAACGGGTGTTTCAGGGGGTAACCCCCCAGCCCTGAGTTCCTCAGCGATACGAGGCAGATTGTGCAGACCCATGTAGATCACCAAGCCATCACTGGCTGCAGCGAGGGAGCGCCAGTTCACCGAAGGGCGGCGCTTGTCGATCTCCTCATGACCGGTGACGAAGGTGACCGAAGAGCCGGCGCTGCGGTGGGTCACGGGAATCCCGACATAGGCGGGTGCGGCGATACCGGCAGTCACACCAGGAACCACCTCCACGGGAATGCCTCGTTTGGCCAGATAGGCAGCTTCTTCTCCACCACGACCGAACAGAAAGGGATCACCTCCCTTCAGGCGCACCACAACCGCATGATGCTGGGCCATCTCCACAAGTACGGCGTTGGTACTGGGCTGGGGCACCGAGTGATGCCCCCGGCGCTTACCCACAAACCGCCGCTCGCACCCTTCAGGGACCAGATCCAAGACCTCCTTCGGTACAAGCGAGTCGTAAACAAGCGCATCGCAATGGCTGAGGAGACGCTGGGCCTTCACCGTGAGCAACTCGGGATCACCGGGGCCGGCACCCACCAGGTAGACGGTTCCGGTTTGATGCGCAGTGGTCACGGAAGAGCAGCAAGAAGATCGATCAGGACTTGACGGGTCAGCGGGTGCTCAAGCAGTGGAGGCATTCCTCCAGCCTCTCGCAAGGCCTCTGTGATCCGATTGGGAGCGAGTGCGAGGGGGACTGGAACAGCGGATGGATGACTGAGCAGATGCTCAGGCCAACGATCAAAAGGAACGAGCAACAGATCCATGCGAGAGGCCAGGACTGCCAGAAAACGGTCAGCAACGCCGGCCCGTAGGGGGTGGTGCACCAAAACACTGTCCTCGCAGAGTTCGGCCTGCAAGGCAGCGGCAACCGATGTCCACCAATGCGGCCATGCTCCAACAAAAGGCAGCATGGTCACGCTGGCACCACCGGCACGCAGTCGATCGCGAATGGCCGGAACATCGGCGCACACATGCGCACCAGGCCAAAGCAGTAGAGGCACAAGCCAGGTTGGGCGGTCGGGGGCAGCTGCGTTCTTGTCTTCGGCTGTAAGAACGTCCAACTGCACAGGGGCCCGACGGATGCGCTGCAACTCATCGCCAAGCGTCGTCAGACACATTGGGATTTCACCCCCACTACGGCCGTGCACCACCAAGCGGAGGGCTCTTGGCAAACCCTTCGAAGCGCCATTCCGTAGCAATGGCCACGGATCGATAGCCGTGCCGACTGATGTCATCGGTCTGTTGTAAACACGGATGGGCCCATGGCGCCTCGCCGCAATACCGATCGTGCTGCATGGGAGCCCCGCTCCCGGCGTGAACCGTTGATTCGACCGAGGAATCGGATCGAGCAACAACCCAGCGGAGGAGACAGCAGGAGCAACCGACACGACTCCTGTCGTGTCGAAAGCGAGCTTGACCGAGACTTCGCCGCCATGAAACGGGTCTGGCAAATGATCCGCGCTGGTGCAGTGCGAATGGTTGGCGAAATTGGACGCCAATACTGATTTAACGGAAGTCAGCCTTCTACGGCTCATCGGGAACGCTGAGATGTAGCCATGGCGACAAATCTCGGGGTCGGCCCATCTTCGCCACGGAACCAAAAAAATGTTCCTGTCGCTACGGACCAGTCTCCCGAAAGGCGGTTTTATTTACATCAATAAGCGCTCCTATTTCATTTTGAGGCGCTCCAGGTCTTCGGGCCCTATCGACTGATCAACCTCTTTTTCTGATCGATCAGTCCGCCCTTTCTTCTTCCGGATCATGACCCTCAGCTCCCCAGCCAGGCCCTATCTGGATGGCAAGAAGCTCAACAAAATTGAAAAAAACAAGGCAGCCAAAGATGGCTTGCTTGTTGGCAGTGAGATTGAAAAATTTGCAGAGCTCGGCTGGGAGCAGGTCGACGAAACCGATCTACAACTGCGACTGAAGTGGTATGGAATGTTCTGGCGCCCGAAAACACCAGGAAAATTCATGCTGCGCCTTCGCGTTCCTAATGGCGTGATGTCTGCGAGCCAACTCCGAGTGGTTGCGTCCATCGTTGAGCGTTATGGAGATAACGGCAGCTGCGATATCACCACACGCCAGAACCTTCAGTTGCGCGGTGTCCTTCTGGGAGATCTTCCAGAAATACTAAAACGACTCAAAGAAGCAGGCCTGAGCACCATTCAATCTGGCTTTGACAATCCTCGCAACGTCACCGGCAATCCATTGGCCGGCATCGATCCCAACGAAATCGTCGATACGCGAAAGTACACAACTGAACTTGAAAATTTTCTCACCAACAACAGCCAGGGAAACCCCGAGTATTCCAATCTCCCACGCAAATGGAATACTGCGGTAGCTGGCGCCAAAGACAACTTCCTGCTTCACAACGACATCGTTTTTCACCCTGTTGAGAACAACGGGGTGATGGGTTTCGGCGTCTGGATCGGCGGAATTCTTTCCTCACAGATGAATGCTTATGCCGTTCCACTTAATGCATGGGTGAAACAAGATGAAATCTGCAAGATGACGGATGCCGTTATCCGCCTTTGGCGTGACAACGGCGAACGAAATGCACGACCCAAAGGACGCTTCCGCCTGTATCTGGATCAGGTGGGCCATGAACAATTTCGCAACCAGGTTGAAGAGCTGTTCGGAGAGCTGACACCCGATCCTGGCTCCGTGTTTGATCATTCCCCTCGCTCGCATTACGGGATCCACCCGCAGAAACAGGAAGGCGTATTTTTTGCTGGCCTGCACGTTCCCGTGGGTCGCCTGACAGGGCAGGATCTGCAGGATCTAGCGACCGCCAGCCTCCACTACGGCAGTGGCGAAGTGCGACTCACTGAAGAGCAGAACGTGATCATTGTCGGCCTGAGCGGCGAAAAGATCGACGCTTTCAAGGCCGACGCGTTAATGCAGCGTTTCTCTCTGGAGCCCGGCACCATGGCCGCAGGAACCGTCTCCTGCACAGGGAATACCTATTGCGGCTTCGCCTTGACCAACACAAAGGATCAGGCTCTGAAGGCTGCAACTGAGCTGGACAAGGAACTCGATCTTCCAGCACACCTGAAAATTCACTGGACCGGCTGCCCCAACACCTGCGGACAGGCCTACATGGGTGCCATTGGCCTCACAGGTACCAAGGCTAAAAACAGTGAAGGTGTCATGGGCGAGGCCTACACATTGACCCTCGGTGGTTCGCAGGGTCCAAACCCAAGCGTGGGTGAATTGCACCGCAAAGGGATTCCTGCCGATGAGATCAAAGATGTCTTGAAACAGGTACTCGTCGACAAGTTTGGAGCCACCCCGAAGGCTTGATTAGCAACTCCACATTTCCGCTCGCAATAGCCAACTGCAACGACACATTTTCTCATTTTATCTGACTTTTCTTACGGCTGATGCATCACATCAGCGATTGAATTCAGCCCATTCATTCTACTTCGCACACTGATCCGATGGATTACGTCCTTCCCAATGAACTCGTCGACGGCATGATTGCCGCCGGCGGCAAAAAGGCCACAGTCAGCGTCAAAAATTTGCTGATCCGAGGGTTCTATTCCGGCGCCATTCTCGGCCTGGCCGTAATCCTGGCCCTCACTGTGGGCATACTCACCAAGCTTCCGTTCATTGGCTCGCTGTTGTTCCCCTTCGGTTTCGCGAGCATCGTGCTGTTTGGCATGGAACTTGTCACCGGTAACTTCGCCTTGCTGCCCATGGCCACCTGGGCCGGAAAAAGCTCCTGGCGGGCTACTTTTCGCAATTGGGTATGGGTATGGATCGGCAACTGGATCGGTACAGCCGTCGTAGCCCTGATCATGGCCATCAGCCTCACCAGCGGAACACTTGATGGTGCTGCTGACAATGTTGGCCCACCAATTTGGGATGCCGTTGCTCAAAAAATCGTTGCCCTCAACCAGATCAACGTTGAACAAAAGTACGAAGCTCTTGGGAGCATGGGCTTCTTCCTAGCGTTTCTACGCGGTGTTGTTGCCAACTGGCTTGTTTGCCTTGGCGTGACCATGGCCCTGGTAAGCAAAAGCGTGCCGGGCAAATTATTGGCTTGCTGGCTGCCGATCACCGCATTCCAATCGATGGGGATGGAGCACATTGTTGTGAATCAGTTCCTGCACACCGCCGGGCCAATCCTTGGTTCAGGAGTGCCCATAATCAAGGTCATTTTCTGGAACTACCTGCCTGTCACCCTGGGAAATATTGTGGGCGGCATGGTTTTCATTGGAATGCTCTTTTACAGCACTCACCGGACACCGATGGAAAACGTGCTTCCGAACGAGCACGATGAAAAACTGGAGCGTGAACTTGCTGCCGAGCTTGGCGCCCGCTGAACCATCCATGAGTTTTGACGAAGCCGTTATCTGGGAGCGGCTCGCCAATTCACGACGGGCGCCTCTGGAGCCCGACTGGCTGGGGGAGGTTTACGCCCCCAGCCTTTCTGTTGCTCTGTGCCGAACCCTCAGCGAAAAACTTGGAATGCTGGCCGATCGTGGCTGGCCAGTGAT
>CAJWZN010000072.1 GCA_913050105.1 uncultured Synechococcus sp. | reverse complement strand
ATTTCCTTGGGAGGGAACCACTCAGCAACCATGCGGATGCCGATCACGAAGCCGGCGCCGACGATGGAGAGCAGAAGCCGAGCCACCACCAGCTGGTTGAAGTCCTGTGCGGAGGCAAACAGCAGGCAGGGGATGGCTGAAAAAACCAGGATCGAGGAATAGGTGACCCTGGGTCCGAATTTGTCCAGCAGCATGCCGATCAGCACACGGGCCGGAATGGTGAGAGCCACGTTGCAGATGGCAACGGTGCGGATCTGACCGACCGTCAGACCGAGATCCGCCTTAACGGTGGTGGCCAAAGGGGCCAGGTTGAACCAGACCACGAAGGTCAGGAAGAAAGCGATCCAGGTGAGGTGAAGGGTTCGATACCTCCCCTGGAACGACCAGAGGTCGCCAAGCATTGGGGGATTGAAAGTGAGCCGCGGGCTTCAGAAAAAAAGTGCCCGGGGGTGGCGAAACGGTCGAAAAGAAAATCCGTTTGACCTACGCAGTTAATCAATCAGCCCGCTTCGTTGTTGGTTGGCATGGTTACCAATTTGGCGTTTGTTGTGCTCTTGCAGACATCAATTGGGGTGATGCCGTTGATGAGTTTTTGTTGTTGGTTTTGATTCCGTAGCGATTGCGACCATTGGGCACCAAGGTGCTGTCAATAGTTGGAAATTGGTGAGTTGATGTTGTGTGCCGTCATCGGCTGTCTGTTTGTGTGCTCAGTGGTGGCAACAGCCGTCGTATGGGGCAGGACAAAGCGCTGCTGGCGCATCCGAGTGGCGGTGTTTGGCTCACGGCTCTGGTTGAGCAGTTGCGTCCCCTCGGTCTGCCCATCCGCGTTTTGACCCGGCATCAGACCCACGGGGAGCTGTTGAAGGATCAGTCGGTGGTGAGTGTGCTTCAAGAGCCGCCTCCCTGGGCCGGGCCGCTTCAGGCCTTGGCCCGAGTTCTGCCTGCGGTCTCCGGTGATGCTTTGTTGGTGCTCCCTGTGGACATGCCGTGCCTCAGCACCGATGTGTTTGAGCGGCTGATTGAGGCCTGGCAGTTGCGGCCTGACTGTGTGGCTGTTGCCCATGACGGCGATCGACTCCAGCCATTGCTGGCCGTGATTCCCACGGGTTCGCCCTTTCAGTCTGTGCTTATCGAGCAACTGCGAGCCGGGAGGTATCGCTGGCTCGATTGGCTGAGCCGCGTGCCGCATCATCCTGTTCAGCTCCCGGCTGCAGCCATGGTCAATGCCAATCGTCCTGAGGATCTGGCAGCGTTGTCTTCATGATCTCCACGGCAGCGATTGTTGATCAAAGGGCCCGAACATTGGGGGTGTTGCGGCTCTCTTTGACCGCTCGCTGCAATCTGGATTGCTCTTATTGCCGCCCTGATGCAGTGGATCCACCGGGATTGATGACCCTGGATCAGCAACTGCGGCTGATTCGTGTCGCGGCGACTCTCGGTGCGCACACATTGCGACTCACCGGTGGTGAGCCCCTTCTCAGTCAACGCCTTCTGCCGCTGTTGGAGGCGGTCAGCCGAGGTCGGTCGACCCCCGGAGATCCTCTGAGGGGGTTGCGCCAAATCGCTCTGACCACGAACGGTGTTCTGTTGACGCCGAACCGAGCCAGGCTTCTGAGGGCTGCCGGCCTGAATCGAATCACCATCAGTCTCGATGCTGTGGATGGATCCGTGGCCGCTCGTATGGCCGGACTGCGTGGAGGACAAGCTGCGGGCGAGCGGCTGGTGCGGCAGGTGATCGATGGAGTGATGTCAGCGAAGTTGGCGGGATTTGTTGCCGAGCAGGGGGAGATCAAGCTCAATGCCGTCATCAAGAAAGGGGAAAACGACACTGAACTGCTGCCGTTGGCGGCGCTGGCCCGGCGTTATGGGCTTGAACTGCGGTTGATCGAATACATGGACGTGGGCAACCGGAATGGTTGGGTTCCGGATCAGGTGCTGCCAGCCGCTGAGATGGTGCGGCTGATCCAGGCCCGTTGGCCCCTTCAGCCCTTGGGCCGTGATTTCGGTGCGACGGCCAATCGCTGGCGCTTTACCGATGACCGCGGCGGCCTCGGTGTCATTGCCTCGATCAGTGAGCCGTTCTGTGGCGACTGCAACCGTCTGCGGATCACGGCCGATGGTCAGGCTTTTACATGCCTGTTCGCCTCTGAAGGTGCCGACCTCAAGCCGGTTCTTGATAACACCGCAGCGTTGCAGCAGCGGATCGCTGGTCTCTGGCTTGATCGCAGCGACCGCTACAGCGAGGAACGCCATCATCACCTTCCTCGTTCCTCCCATGCCGAGATGGCCTATCTGGGTGGCTGAACCGTTGTCGTCGCGACTGTTTTTACGGCTCAACGTCGGTACAACCCTTCCAGAATTCAGGCCCTGATCCGGCCCTGTGGGCATGTTCGAACTGCTCCCTTACGAGCGCTTTCGCGACACGCCATCGGTTCGTTTTTTCGACGTCACCATTGATACGTCGAATGCGAGGGACCTTGTGATTCACACCGGGCCAGCGGTGAGCCCTCCGAATGACTCAAAAACCGGTGCCTGGCAGTTTTATCTGCATCCCCATCAGGAAGACAATCTGCTGGCGGTCAGCGGAGGCCGCACTTTTTACCTCGTGAACCTGGCCTGGGAGAAGCCATTTCACATTGTTCGTCTGGACAGCGGTGGGGACATCCTTCGGATTCCCATCGGTACCTTTCACCGCTCTATTTCCGATCCCGATGGATCTGTGGTGCTGAACCAAGCTGTGCGTGAGCCAGGGGTATCCCTGGAGCGCGAATTCCGTATTTACAACAGTGCTCGCATCCCAGCGTTGATGAAAGCAACCCTCACTTCGTCTCCGAAACCCCTACTCCATGGTGTTGAGCCTGTTCTTCAGGCCGCCTGAATCACTTTGGCGTCTGTCTCCATCAGGGGTGTTGGCTCCTCATTGACCCCAATGCTCCAGTTCAGATCGCTGCTGGTGCCGGGTGGGCCAGTGAAGCTGCCACTCACCGCGGCCGTTAGTTCTGGCTTCGAGGAGGCGGCCAGAACCACGTAGCGCTCATTGATTTCGCGTCCCGCACTGGGGTCAAAGCCGCGCCAGCCTGCTCCTGGCAGGTAAATCTCTGCCCAGGCATGAAGGTCGTACTGCTCTGGGACTGGTTGCTGCAACTGATAGCCGCTCACAAACCGGGCCGGCAGACCTACGACCCGGCAGCAGACCACCATCAACATGGCGAGGTCACGGCATGAGCCAATGCGTTCCCGCAGAGTGCGTCCAGCCGGCCATGCCGGCCCCACATGGCGCTGTGTGTATTTGACGCGATCTCGAATAAGTTCCAGCAATTGATGGAGGAAGGACAGCATTTGTTGGTTGCAGCCCAACAGCGCTTCCTGTGTGAGATCGATGGCAGAGGGTTCGTGTTGGCCATTGGGGAGCCAACCTTCTAGGGCTCCAAGCAGATCGCTATTCAGCCGGCCACGTGGGTAGGGCAGAGGTGGTTCCATGCCATCGAAACACAAATGCAGCGATGGTGCTGGTCGTGTTTCAACCAAACTGATCGCTTCGAAGATGAGCTTGTTGGTGTTGCCAATAAAGCTCAGCTTCTGGATTTCATCGCCACTGGCTGCTAGCAATTCGCTGCTTCGCTGCGGTTGCGGTAGCACCGTCAGCTGATGCTCAAGTAACCGCTGAAAACCTTGTCCTCGAGGTTTAAGGCAAAGCCTCTGCTCACCCAGAGTCACAGGTGCGTCGTAGCTGTAGGTCAGGCGATGAACGATTCGAGCGCGCATGCGTGTTCAGCTTGGTTGGATCGGTGGTCGGCGCTTGTGAAGTAGCGGTGCTGGATCAGGACATGCAGCCTGTTGAGGTCTCGCTGCAGTTGATCAATGGCTTCATGCAGCCCTGATTCGATCAGACTGTCGATCCGCACGTAGCTCCATCGGGCTAGGAGTTGGCCGCGCAGGCAGTCAAGATCATCCGGCGGGCCTTGAACCGGTTGTGTCTGAATCTGTTGAAGGGTGTCGCTGATGCCTTGGAGACAAAAGCGGACCGATCTGGGAAAGATTGGATCCAGCAGTAGGAAGCGGGCAACTGATCTGGGTTTAATCGCCTGCTGCATGCTTTGGCGATACATCTGATAAGCGCCGACCGAACGAAGCAGGGTGATCCACTGCAGTTCATCCAGCACTCCGCCCACATCCTCCGGCCTTGGCAATAAAAGGAAGTACTTCACATCCAGAATCCGCGAGGTTTTGTCGGCCCGTTCGATCAGGCGACCCAGCTGGCTGAAAAGCCAACTCAGGTCGCGACTGAGGGTGGCGTCTGTGATCCCATAAAAAATCTGGCAACCTTTCCGGATAATTCGCAGCTGTTCCTGCACTGGCTCACTCCAGATCGCTTCGCCGTCCTGGAGGCTCCAGTGCAGGTCATTGATCTGCTCCCACATTTCCGTTGTTATGACGTCACGGATTTGGCGGGAGTTTTCGCGTGCCATGGCGATGCAGCTCACGATGCCGTTGGGATTCTTCCGATCAAGCAAAAGAAAATGCAGCACATCCCGTGGAGTCGCTGCTGGGTAGCTCTTATCAAAGCTGCCGCGATCGCCGGTTGCCTCCAGCAGAGGCAGCCAGGGTTCGGCGCTGCCGGGCGGACAGTCGAGCGCCATGGCTTCGCTCACCTCCAGGAAGCGGGAGATGTTTTCAGCTCGTTCGAGATAACGGTTGATCCAATACAGGGAGTCAGCGACCCGGCTCAACACGGAACAAACTCCTTGGGTTGTTTTGCGATCACGGGCTGTTCATCCACGATCCAGGTGTCCTTGCAACCGCCCCCCTGAGAGGAGTTCACAACCAGGGACCCTCGTTTGAGAGCAACCCTTGTTAATCCACCGGGGCTGATCCAGGTGTTGCGGCCTCGCAGCACATAGGGCCTCAAGTCCACATGGCAGGGGTAGAGCTCTCCTTCGCTTAGTGAGGGCACGGTGGAGAGCTGCAGCATTGGCTGTGCGATGAAATTGCGGGGGTTTGCTCGGATCTTGGCGTCGAAATCAGCGATCTCTGAGCGGCTGGCCTGGGGGGCGATCAGCATTCCGTAGCCGCCAGCTTCTGAAACCGACTTGACCACAAGTTCCTCGAGGTGTTCCAGCACATAGCGGCGGTCGTCCTCCCGGGCACATAGGTATGTGCGCACGTTTTCAATGATCGGATCTTCGTTGAGGTAGTAGCGGATCATTGCGGGCACGTGGGCGTAGATCAACTTGTCGTCGGCGATGCCAGTGCCTGGGGCATTCGCGATCGAAACCCTTCCTTCGCTGAGAACGTCGATTAACCCTGGAACCCCCAGCATCGAGTCGCTACGGAAAACATTTGGATCCAGGTAGTCGTCGTCGATGCGTCTGTAGATCACGTCCACCGTTGAGAGGCCGTTGGTGCTACGCAGCCATACGCGGCCTTCTTCACAGATCAGATCCCGACCCTCCACAAGGGGAATGCCCATTTGCTGAGCTAGGTAGCTGTGCTCGAAATAGGCACTGTTAAATACTCCTGGCGTGAGAATCACCGCACGGGGACTGTCGCTCCAGGGAGCTAGTTCCTGCAGGGTTCGCAGCAGATGGGAGGGGTAGTCATCGATTGGCTGCACTGTTCGTCCTGTGAAAAGGCTGGGAAAGAGCCTTTTCATGACTCGCCGGTTCTCAAGGAAGTAGGCCACTCCGGAGGGGCATCGAAGGTTGTCTTCCAAGACTCGCCAGGTGCCTTGGCCATCTCGGATGAGATCGAGTCCGGAGATGTGACACCAACGATTGAGGGGCAGTTTCAGACCCTGTAGTTGGGGGCGCCATCCGGAGGAGCTTTCCACGTCCTCTCTAGGGATCACTCCGTCGCCAATGATGTTTTGCGCTCCATAGACGTCGGCCAGAAAGCAGTCAATCGCTTCGAGGCGTTGCTTCAGGCCTTTGTTCAGAACTTTCCACTCACTTTTGCTGATTAGGCGGGGCAGCGGGTCGAAGGGAAGAATGCGCTCGCTGCCGTTCTGGCCTGAATCATTGAGGCGGAATGTGGCCCCGAGCCGGCGCAGCAAATGACTGGCTGAGGCATGGCTGCGGTTCAGTTCCTGCAGTCCAATCTGCGAGAGCGATGTCAATAAAGGGTCAAGGTCAGCGCGCGGGTCACCTGTTCTGTTGCAGAAATATTCGTCGTAGCCGACCGATGATTTGTAGTCGGTAAACATTCAAAAACTTCGTCGTATTGCCATCCAAAACTTCGACACCCTATTCATTTGGTTGTAGTTGATACGTATCGAACAATTTGCAGGGGCGAGGTGTTAGTTGCGTGATTTTTGGGTATCCATGAGTACCTAAATGCGATGTCTGTGCTGCATCGAATCTCATCTTTTGTT
>CAJWZN010000071.1 GCA_913050105.1 uncultured Synechococcus sp. | reverse complement strand
CAATGGATCCCTTGAGCGATGGGACTTCCAATGAGCGTTCAGGCCGTGGTGCGTTATCGCGGCTATTTGTTGCTCCCACAGGTCAACCAAAGTTGGTTGGTAAGGCCCGAACGGAGCCCGATGCGGTTGCTCCCGTTCAGAACACCCAACTGCTCCCTGGCGGACGTGAAGGCTCTGCTTGATTGGCGCCTTTCTCAGGAATCAACAGGCATCGGAGCCGCGTGAGCGACCCCATCCATCAACTCAGGCCGCAGCAGGTGGCGGCGTTGGATCACCGATGGTCTGAAGCGGAATCACCAAAGTGGCCCAGTGAGCTGGACGCTCCGGACGGGTGCGGCGGGCTTGACGCACACCAAATGGCACACGAACAACGTTGGTGCCTTCGACAGGAATGGTGTGACCACGGCTGAGAGCTGACTCAAGCCCGTCAGTCAGTACAGGCAGAGTCAGGCCCTGCTGATTTTCAGCCCCTGAAATGTTTTTGTTCCGATCCATGGTGTCCCCCGACAGACGAATCAGTTGCCGACCAGTCTGCTCGCTTTGCAGGAAACGACTGAGCGAAATAAACCAAAACTTCGGTTTTCGATGAAAATTTACACGTATTAGGCCGTAATTACCAGTAAAAGCTCCAATCCATTCACGTCAAGCGGCTACCGGAATCGAAACTGCCATGTCCTCCACTGAGGGGCAAGTGCACACCAAATTGCGATCGCCAAAAGCGTTATCAATACGAGCCACAGCTGGCCAAATTTTGTTTTGCTGCTGTCCCTCCAGCGGGAACGCCGCCTGACGACGGCTGTAGGGACGGTCCCAGTCATCCGCAGTCACGGCTGACATGGTGTGTGGCGCACGTTTCAAAGGGTTGTTGATGGCATCGAGAGCACCCGATTCAATCGACCTGACCTCCTCCCGGATTGCAATCAACGCATCAACGAAGTGATCGAGCTCCGCAAGGCTTTCACTTTCGGTGGGCTCCACCATCACCGTGCCGGCGACCGGCCAGCTCACAGTGGGTGCGTGGAAGCCGTAATCCATCAGGCGCTTGGCAATATCATCAACATCGATCCCGGCATCTCGCTTGAGAGGCCGCAGGTCGAGAATGCATTCATGGGCTACGCGCCCACGGGCTCCCCGGAACAGCACCGAATAGTGCGGATCAAGCCGATGGGCCAGGTAGTTGGCAGAGAGCAGGGCCACCGCACTGGCATGCCGCAGAGCATCTCCACCCATCATCCGGAGGTACATCCAACTGATCGGCAAGATGCTGGCGCTGCCCAACGCCGCGGCTGACACCGGCCCAATTGCCGTCGCGTTGGATGTTTGAAGCGGATGCCCAGGCAAGAACGGGGCGAGGTGAGACGCCACACCGATCGGGCCAACCCCCGGTCCACCTCCGCCGTGGGGAATGCAGAAGGTTTTGTGCAGATTCAGGTGGCAGACGTCCGCCCCAAAAGCACCCGGACGACATAGACCCACCTGAGCGTTGAGGTTGGCCCCATCGAGATACACCTGGCCTCCGTGGCGATGAACCAGATCACAAATGCTGCGGATTCCTGTCTCGAACACTCCATGGGTGGAGGGGTACGTGACCATCAGAGCCGCCAGGCGACCGGCGTAAAGCTCAGCTTTGGCCGCCAGGTCCAACTGATCGATGTTGCCATCGTCATCACAGGCAACCGCAACCACAGTGAGACCGGCCATCACGGCACTGGCGGGATTGGTGCCATGGGCACTGGTGGGAATCAGACAAACATCGCGGTGACCCTCGCCGCGGGAAACGTGCCAGGCACGGATAACCAACAGCCCTGCGTATTCGCCCTGCGACCCCGCATTGGGCTGCAACGACACCGCAGCAAAACCGGTTAGTGCCGCCAACCAGGTCTCCAGATCATCCGCCAGACGGCGATAACCAACCGCCTGGGAAGCCGGAGCAAAAGGATGCAAACCAGCAAACGCCGGCCAGCTCACAGGCAGCAGCTCGGCCGCTGCATTGAGCTTCATGGTGCAGCTTCCGAGAGGGATCATCCCGTGTACCAGGGAGATATCACGACTCACCAACCGCTGGATGTAGCGGAGAAGCTCCGTTTCGCTGCGGTAGCGATGAAACACCTCCTGGGTGAGCCAGGGGGCGGTGCGGCCAGAAACGGCATCGAAGGCCACATCGGGGGCAGGCAAGAACCCTGGCGCAGGTTGGCCGGCAGCCTGCGCCACTGCAGCCACCAACCGCTGAACTTCCGCAGCGTCGCTGCACTCATCAAGGCTGATGCCGAAACCGGTGGCTTCCTTGGGATCCACACCATCGGGGAGAACCCGCAGGTTGAAGCCGGCTACCGCCACCGCACGATGCACTGCGGGTGCCAACGGGGATGTGATCGTCACCGTGTCAAAACGATCACCAGCGGGGACAGAAAAGCCCAGTTCAGTTAGAGCCGCCTCCAGTTGCTTCCGCAGGCCATAGATGCGCCGAGCAATGTTCTGCAGACCAATTGGCCCGTGGTGCACCGCATAAAACGAAGCCATCACAGCCAGGAGCACCTGGGCTGTGCAGATGTTGCTGGTGGCCTTGTCGCGACGGATGTGCTGTTCTCTGGTCTGCAGCGCCAAACGCAGGGCTGGCTGGCCCTCAGCATCCTTGGACTGACCCACAAGACGGCCGGGAATCTGTCGCTTGTAGGCCTCACGCGTTGCGAAAAAAGCAGCGTGAGGACCGCCGAAGCCCATCGGCACGCCAAATCGCTGAGCGCTGCCGATGGCGATGTCGGCACCAAAGTCAGCCACTGGTGCGATCAGGGTCTGAGCCAGTGGGTCAATCGCCACAGTGGCCAGCACCCCAGCAGCATGGGCTTGAGCAATCACCTCGGAGGGATCCCAGAGTTGCCCCCCGGATCCAGGCAGCTGCAATAGCAACCCAAACGCGCTCGCATCAATCGAGACCTCCCTTGGATTCACCAGCTCGAGGGAAATTCCCAAGGGCTCAGCACGGGTCTGAAGCACAGCCAGGGTTTGGGGGAGAACCGCTTCATCCACCAGAAAACGGTTGGCATCGCTGCGGCGACAGACCCCAAAGCTGAGGCTCATCGCCTCAGCAGCGGCAGTGGCCTCGTCTAGAAGCGACGCATTGGCGATCGGCAGTCCGGTGAGCTCGCTGATCAGCGTTTGAAAATTGAGCAGCGCCTCCAAGCGACCCTGCGCAATTTCTGCCTGATACGGGGTGTAAGCGGTGTACCAGGCTGGATTTTCAAAGACATGCCGCTGGATCAGAGCAGGGGTGGCCGTGCCGAAATAGCCAAGACCGATCAATGAGCGGCGGCACTCATTGTTCGATGCGATAGCGCTCAGTTCGTTCAGGGCAACCGCCTCGCCGCAACCCTCGGGCAGGACGTCCTCAGGCGCCGCTGCATCAAGAATGTCTTCTGGCACTACATCGGCCAGAAAGGCATCCATGTCGGAATAACCGAGGGCATCCAGCATCCGATCCTGCTCGGCGGAACTTGGGCCGACATGACGCTGCAGGAAGGGAGAGGTCACCTGGATGAGACGTACAGCCAGGTGATCGTAAAGACGGGGTTCAGCCGGCGTTGACCTTGGCGGCGTAAGTCTGAGTATCCATAAGGGTTTGGAGTTGCGATGGATCGCTGGGGCGCAACATCAGCAACCAACCCTCGCCGTGGGGATCGTTCTGGAGCTCCTCAGGGCTGGCCAGCACAGCCTCGTTGCGCTGGACCACCTCACCGGCGACCGGTGCATACATGTCCTCCACCGCTTTGACCGACTCAACCGATCCAAAGCTGCTCCCCTTCTCGAGGGTGTCGCCCACCTCCGGGAGATCAACAAAAACGATGTCCCCCAGTTGATCAACAGCGAAGGCACTGATTCCCACCCGCACCAACTCACCGTCGGCATTGGCGTACTCGTGACTGTCAGCGAAGCGGAAGGAGGCGGGAAACTCGAACGCCATCGATGGGCCGATTGATCAGATATCTCCATCTTGGGGGAGATCGATCAACCCCGCCGCAGCCAAATCGGCCAGAGCCTGGGTTAGGGCCAGCTGAACATGGGCCCGATGCGTGCCTCCCTGCACATAGAGGTTGAACGGCTCCCTCAAAGGAGCATCAGCGGAAAATTCGCTGGTGGAGCCATCAACGAAGGTTCCACCAGCCATCACCAAATCACTGGCATAACCAGGCATCGCCGCGGGCACTGGGTCGAGATAAGCACCCACCGGAGAGCAAGCCTGAAACGCCCTGCAAACCAGCTTCAGAGCATCAGGGCTACCGAGGCGCACCGCTTGGATCAGATCACTCCTCCCGGCGCCGGGGGCAGGATTCACCTGAAAACCCAGCTGCTGAAACACACCTGCCACCAGATCTGCGCCGATCAAAGCCTCTGCAACCATCTGGGGAGCCAAAAAGAGCCCCTGCAGCACCAACCGGTGCAGATCGAAACCAGTGCCGCCCTCACTGCCAATCCCTGGAGCGGTCAACCGACAGCAGGCCTGCTCGACCAGCGCCGCCCGACCAGCCACATACCCACCGGCGGGAGCGATGGTGCCACCCAGGTTCTTGATCAACGAGCCTGCAATCAAATCAGCACCCACCGCCGGAGGCTCCTGCTCCTGAACCAATTCGCCGTAGCAGTTGTCGACAAACACAACACAGTCGGGCTGATGACTGTGGATCAGGGCACTCAGCCGGCCGATCTCCTCCACATCGATCGAAGGTCTCCAGCTGTAGCCGCAGCTGCGCTGAATCAACACCATGCGACAGGGCTGTTGCAAGGCCTGCGAAAGCGCAGCCTCATTCACACACCCATCGGACAACAGATCGATTTCGTCGTAAGCGACCCCGAACTCCACAAGTGAGCCCTGGCCGCTGCTTCTCAGGCCAATCACCTCCTCCAGCGTGTCGTAGGGACGACCCGTGATCGACAACAGGCGATCCCCTGGCCGCAGGACACCGAACAAGGAAGCAGCGATGGCGTGGGTGCCACTGACGAACTGCATGCGCACCGCAGCTGCTTCGGCCCCGAGCACCCGTGCAAAGACACGATCCACCACCTCACGTCCCTGGTCTCCATGGCCATAGCCGGTCAGGGATGCGAAATGCTGCGTTCCCACCCGTTCCGCAGCCAAAGCCTCCAGAACCCGCTCCAGCCGCTGCCGCACAGCCGAAGTTCGGCATGCCGCCAGACCCTGCTGGCGCTGGGTTACAGCCGTTACCAGTGCCTCAGCACGATCCAGGCGACCCGCAGCCGAATCATCCTGCTTGTTCATGCCATTGCCTGAGCCGCCCTGCAGCTTGCCCTCCCGACCACGAACACGAGCGATAATTCCTTTAGATTTCAGCCACTAATGACACTCTCCGCTCCCGGTACTCCTGTTTGAGCGGCGCTGTCGATCCAAGGAGTTCTCCTTTTGGTTTCCTCGCAGACAACTGATAACCGCGCTGTATTGCGGATGCGAGAAGCAGTCAAGGCCCCGCGAGGGCCACTGCCGGTTCGCCAGCGAAAAACCAAGTGGGGTACCACCGGGTTCATGCTGGTCAACCACATCCTTGCCACTGTCGCCCTGTTGCCCCAGTTCTGGAGCTGGGGTGGAGTTGTCGCATTCGGAATTCTGTACTGGGTCACCGTTCTTGGAGTGACCCTCGGCTTGCATCGGCTGGTGTCACACCGCAGCTTTGTGGTGCCCGTATGGCTGGAGCGTGTCCTGGTGATCATGGGCACCCTGGCCTGCCAAAGCGGCCCGATTGAGTGGGTCGGTCTTCACCGGCATCACCACCGCTTCTCTGACCAACCGAAAGATCATCACGACGCAGGACGAGGACTCTGGTGGAGCCACAGCGAGTGGATGCTTCATGAAATTCCTGCCCTGCAGGAAATCGATCGCTACGCCGGTGACCTGCGTGCGGATGGCTTTTACCGCTGGCTCGACCGTTGGTTCCTTCTGCTTCAGATCCCTCTGGGTTTAGGGCTGTACTGGATCGGCGAAGCAACCCAGGTTCACGGCGGTGGTCTTGGATTGGTGCTCTGGGCAATCCCTCTCCGTTTGGTTGTTGTGTATCACGTGACATGGCTGGTGAATTCCGCCACCCATGCCTGCGGCTACCGCAACTTCGATTGCCCTGACCTCTCCCGAAATTGCTGGTGGGTTGCGATTCTCTCCTTCGGTGAGGGCTGGCACAACAACCACCACGCCCATCCCGCGAGTGCGCGCCACGGCCTTCGTTGGTTCGAATTCGATTTCACCTGGCAACACGTGCGGCTGCTGAAACGCCTTGGATTAGCCCGCAAAATCCGAGAAGCCCGTTACGTACCGGGTGTCTCCTGACTGCTTAGAAGCAGTCCTTCACAGCCCACGTCGTAACGTGGGCCATCGCATCGTCTCCGTCGTCCGTCCGCTCCCATGCCTAAGCGCGTACAAGTCGTTCTGAATGAGGACATCCTCAGCCTCGGCAAGGACGGAGAC
>CAJWZN010000070.1 GCA_913050105.1 uncultured Synechococcus sp. | reverse complement strand
TGCGCGGCTCCGGGGCCTACGACCACATCAAGGAACTCCTGGCTCAGGACTTCATTGAACGCCGTCGACAGAGCGAAGGCCGCTCTTACTGGCTGACGCTGTCGGAAAAATTCCACCGCACCTTTTCGGTCCTACCCGATCTGGGCGCTGATCAACCTGCCCAGGCTGCATAGACTTTTCGCAGATCAACGCTTCTCCCTTGGATCCACAAACAGTTGCCTTGTTAGCCAGCGGTACGGCGGTTCTCCTGGGGATACTTGCCGCAGCGGTACAGATTTATCTCTACGTGCTTCTGGTTCGAGTTCTACTGAGCTGGTTTCCGAATCTGGGCAACAACCCAATCATGGCCGGAGTTGCCTCGATTACTGATCCATACCTGAACATATTTCGTGGCGTCATCCCCCCGCTGGGAGGCATTGATCTTTCAGCGATCCTGGCATTTGTCACTTTAAATTTACTAATCAGTCTTCTGGGTGGGGCCAGTCAGAATTTTCAGAACATAAGTCTGTCGTTCTGAGTTACTGAATTGCCCTTTCAAGGGGTAAAAGATCATCCACATCGACATCATCGTCATCAAAACCCGCTCTGGTGCGTACCGGAGCGTTGAAGCCTCGAGCTCGTGGATTGCGCACCTCGAAAGGTCCTGGCGTACCGGCTGGAACGGAGAGACGCAAAGCGAAGGGTTGCAGGCCAGGTTCAACATCTCCGATTGATCCAACCCTGGTGCGGTTCTGCAGCACCGGCTCGCCGCTGGCGTCGAGAATTCGGGCGTACATATCCGTGTCCACAACGGTTCGGGGACCCTGGTTTTCCACACTGCCGCTGAGCACATAACAACTGGCTCCCATCGGCCGCTTGAAATCCGGTTGATTGCCGGGGTCATCAAGTGAGCAGGGTTCCAGAACGATGCCACTGAGCTTGAGCTCAGCGGCGTTCACCGGAGCAACGATGAACAGAAATGCGGAGGCCAGAAAGGCAATAAACAGTTGTCGAAGCATGTTTGGTTCAGCGGTCATCACCGCTTCCCCCGAGGCGTCCTCGGGATGCACGGCTGGAGAGTTTGTCGAGATTGGCTGCCGCCACCTCTTCGAGGTCATAACCCAACTCCTGGGACAGCTGTGCCACATACCAGAGCACATCACCAAGCTCCAGCTTGATCGCATTACGCGTCTCGGCGTCGAACACTCCGTTTCGATCACGCATCACCTTCTTGACCTTGTCGGCCACCTCACCGGCCTCACCGCAAAGACCGAGCGTTGGGTAGGTGGGATTACGGCCGACATCCGGGTACCGGGCCGTGCTCCGGGCCGCATCCTGATAGGCATTGAGCTCCATGATGGGGTATGAACAAACGCCCGGATGGTAGTTTCCGCAAGGTTTTTGCGCCTCGATATGGGCCAGTTCGATCAGAGCCGTCGGACCAAGATCGTGGCCACAATCGGTCCCGCTACTGAAAGTCCCGAGCGGATCAAGGAACTGGTTCTGGCAGGTGCCACCACCTTTCGCTTGAACTTCTCCCATGGGGACCACAGCGAACATGCAGCGCGGATAGCAACCATCCGCCAGGCCTCGAGAGAGCTGGGCATCAATATCGGAATCCTGCAGGATCTCCAGGGCCCGAAGATCCGTCTCGGTCGCTTCGCTGATGGACCAATCACCCTGGCCAACGGCGACAGCTTTGCTCTCACCTCCCGGTCGGTGAGTTGCAACCAGTCGATCGCAACAGTGACCTACGACAAGCTGGCAAACGAAGTCACCGCGGGCAGCCGCATCCTTCTCGACGACGGCAGGGTCGAAATGAAGGTGGAGCGCGTGGACCAACCGGAGCAGACCCTTCATTGCTCCGTCACGGTTGGAGGCGTCCTGTCCAACAACAAAGGGGTCAACTTCCCTGACGTGCAGCTGTCGGTGCGGGCCCTGACGGACAAAGACAAGATCGATCTTGAGTTCGGTCTCAGCCAGGGAGTGGATTGGGTAGCCCTGAGCTTTGTGCGCAATCCTTCCGACATGGAGGAGATCCGTGGTCTGATCCGCGAACAAGGCCACGAAACTCCGGTGGTGGCAAAAATCGAAAAATTCGAGGCGATCGATCAGATCGACGCGATTCTTCCCCTCTGTGACGGCGTGATGGTGGCGCGGGGCGACCTTGGCGTTGAAATGCCGGCTGAGGAGGTTCCTCTGCTTCAGAAGGAGTTGATCAGCAAAGCGAACAGCCTCGGGATACCGATCATCACGGCCACGCAGATGCTGGATTCCATGGCTTCAAGCCCACGCCCAACCCGGGCCGAGGTCAGTGATGTAGCCAACGCAATCCTGGATGGCACCGATGCCGTGATGCTGTCCAATGAAACCGCTGTGGGTGATTTCCCTGTTGAAGCTGTGCAGACGATGGCGACCATCGCCTGTCGAATTGAAAAGGATTATCCGCAACGTTTCGTCGACAGCCATCTGGCCAGCACAGTGCCCAATGCCCTGAGTGGCGCTGTCAGTTCGATCGCCAGCCAGCTCAACGCTTCTGCGATTCTTCCGCTGACCAAGAGCGGTGCCACAGCAAAGAACGTCAGCAAATTCAGGCCATCAGCTCCGATCCTGGCGATCACACCCGATCAAACAGTGGCCTGCAGGCTCCAACTGGTCTGGGGCGTCAACCCCCTGGTGATTCCGGAGCACGAGCGCACCACCCACACGTTCCTTGCAGCGATGACCAAAGCCAAGGAACTGGGACTGCTGAAACAGGGCGATCTCGTCGTTCAGACCGCCGGAACAAATTCAGGAGTTTCAGGATCGACGGATCTGGTCAAGGTGGGAATCGTCAGTTCCGAAGAAGACTCCGCCAGCATGATCTGATCCTGGAGACGCAAGATCGATGAACCGACGGATGCCTCCAATGGAGACGGTGAGGATGGCTCTCACCACTCTGCGGAGCAACCGGCTGCGCAGCCTGCTCACCATGGTGGGCATTGTCATCGGCAATGCCTCTGTCATCACCCTGGTGGGAGTCGGTCGCGGTGCTCAAGGTCTGGCTGAGGAACAGCTCAGCAACCTCGGAGCCAATGTGCTGTTCGTTGTGCCTGGAAACAACGACACCAGACGACGAGGTGTGGCATTCCCCCGAACTCTGGTTCTTGAGGATGCCGACGCAATCGCCGATCAGGTGCCGAGTGTTCGGAGGGTTGCCCCTCAGATCAGCAGCAGCCAGGTAGTTCAGGCCGGTGCACGCAGCTCAACAAGTTCGATTTCCGGCATCACCGCTGATTTCCTGCCGGTACGGAGTTTCGAAGTGGCCCAGGGACGCTTCATCAGCCCGCAAGACAATCAGGCAGCTCGTGCGGTGGTGGCCATTGGCCCGGACCTGCGCACGAAGTTGTTTCCATCCGGTGATCCCATCGGGCAACAGGTGCGCATCGGAAGCCAGGCTTTCGAAGTGATTGGGGTGATGGAACCGAAGGGAGCGGTGTTTGGCAGCAATCAGGACGAAAACGGCTACATCCCCCTCAACACAATGGTCAACCGACTCACAGGACGTGACCCGACCTACGGCATCAGCCTCAGCTTCATCAGTGTCGAAGCGCGAGATGAAAGCAGTACCGGCGCAGCCAAATTTCAGATCACCAATCTGTTGCGCCAGCGGCACAGCATCCTTCGTGATGACGATTTCGCTGTTCGTTCTCAGAAGGATGCCCTTTCGATCGTCGGAACAATCACTGGAGGGCTGACACTGATGCTGGCAGCCATCGGCGGCATTTCCCTGCTGGTGGGTGGCATCGGGATCATGAACATCATGTTGGTGTCAGTGAGCGAACGAACCGAAGAGATCGGCCTGCGGAAGGCGCTGGGCGCTCGCAGTACGGATGTGCTGCAGCAGTTCCTTGTGGAATCCCTTGTTCTTTCAAGTCTTGGGGGAGCGATCGGAACCGCAGCAGGGCTTGGGGCTGTCGCCGCCGTTGCGGCGGTGACTCCACTCCCAGCCAGCATTGGAATGACCACCGTGTTGATCACGGTCGGACTCTCAGGATCGATCGGGTTGTTCTTTGGTGTCGTGCCTGCACGCAGAGCTGCCAGGTTGGATCCGATCGTGGCCCTAAGAAGCCTTTAGTCAGTTCCACGGCAAGCGGGATTTCTGCTTTACAATCAGTAATCATTTCTCAGCATCATGAATCAACGCTGGCGAACTGTTGCTCTGTGGCTACTTCCTGTCGGCGTCGTGCTGTTGATCGGCTGGCAGGTGGTCAGCAACGGCGGCCTGAACAGCATGAATGCCGGTGGTGGCGGCACGACGGAAGCTCCGCGCAACGCAGCCGTAGCCAGGATGAGTTACGGGCGCTTTCTCGACTATGTGGAAGCTGGTCGAGTCACCGCTGTTGACATCTACGACGGTGGTCGTAATGCCGTCATCGAAGCCGTCGATCCCGACCTCGACAATCGAGTGCAGAGACTTCGCGTTGATCTCCCTGGCCTGGCGCCAGAACTTGTGAACACCCTGAAAGAAGAGGGAATTAGCTTCGATATCCACCCCCCTCGCACCGCACCTCCGGCTCTAGGTGTGCTGGGCAACCTGTTATTTCCGCTGTTGCTGATTGGTTCGCTGATCTTCCTGGCTCGCCGAAACAGCGGTATGCCAGGTGGGCCTGGCCAGGCCATGCAATTCGGTAAAAGCAAGGCCAAGTTCATGATGGAGGCCGAAACTGGTGTGATGTTCGACGATGTGGCGGGTGTCACTGAAGCCAAGCAGGAGCTGGAAGAAGTTGTCACTTTTCTGAAGCAGCCCGAACGTTTCACCTCCGTTGGCGCACAAATTCCCCGCGGACTGTTGCTGGTCGGCCCTCCCGGTACTGGCAAAACATTGCTGGCCAAAGCCATTGCCGGAGAAGCAGGAGTTCCTTTCTTTGCACTTTCGGGCTCCGAATTCGTAGAAATGTTTGTTGGCGTTGGTGCCAGCCGTGTTCGTGACCTGTTTAAAAAAGCCAAGGAAAATAGTCCTTGTCTAATTTTTATCGATGAAATTGATGCTGTTGGTCGTCAACGTGGTGCTGGGATCGGCGGCGGTAATGATGAGAGAGAGCAAACCCTTAACCAACTCCTGACGGAGATGGATGGTTTTGAGGGAAATAGCGGAATTATCATTATTGCTGCGACAAACCGTCCGGATGTTCTGGATTCAGCGTTGATGCGTCCCGGTCGTTTTGATCGTCAAGTCACCGTTGATGCACCTGATATCAAAGGTCGTCTTGCAATCCTTGATGTTCACTGCCGTAACAAGAAACTCGATGGTGAATTGTCGCTTGAAAGCATTGCTCGCCGGACACCTGGCTTCACTGGCGCTGATCTAGCCAATTTGATGAATGAAGCAGCAATCCTCACTGCACGTCGTCGTAAGGATTCCATTGGATTGAGTGAAATCGATGATGCAGTTGATCGCATCATTGCCGGAATGGAAGGCCGTCCTCTTACGGATGGGCGAAGCAAGCGTTTGATCGCATATCACGAAGTCGGGCACGCCTTGATTGGAACACTGGTCAAGGATCATGACCCTGTCCAAAAAGTCACTCTCGTACCTCGCGGCCAGGCTCAAGGTTTGACCTGGTTCTCACCAGATGAAGAGCAGACCCTGGTCACACGAGCTCAATTGAAAGCTCGAATCATGGGTGCTCTTGGAGGACGTGCAGCGGAAGACGTTGTCTTCGGCCATGAAGAGGTGACCACCGGCGCCGGTGGCGATATCCAGATGGTTGCCTCTTTGGCAAGACAGATGGTGACCCGCTACGGCATGAGTGATCTCGGTCCAATTGCTCTGGAAGGTGGCGGTCAGGAAGTATTCCTTGGTCGCGATCTGATGTCACGCAGTGACATTTCTGAATCAATTTCTCAACAAATTGACTTGCAGGTTCGTGGGATGGTGAAGCGTTGCTACGAGGAAACGGTGGCTGTTGTTGCTGCGAACCGAGAAGCAATGGATCGCTTGGTTGAACTTCTTATCGAGAAGGAAACGATGGATGGCGCTGAATTTTCTGCAATCGTGGCTGAATTCACCAGCGTTCCGGACAAGGAAAGAACTGTCGTGACTTTGGAATAAGTTCCCTACGATCGTTTGTTACATGCTCTGGCAATCAAAGCCAGGGCATTTTTTTTGAGAAAAATAAAAAAAGCACTGATTAAATTAATCAGTGCTTTTTTTGCTGTTCAAATTTTTGCGCTTCCTACAACGATCAGAGCAATAAATGACTGACTCCCAGTTATTTCTCCAGGCTTTACGCCATTGGAATGGTCGTTCGCAAACTGGGCAAACTTTACTGGGAAGTCCCGATTTCATTCAACTGCCTGTACCGGGCGCTTATCAATAACTGAATCGATCAGGCCATAAGCGACTGCCTCGGCTGGAGACATAAAGAAATCGCGATCAGTGTCCTGCTGAATTCGATCCAAGGGCTGACCGGAGCGTTCCGAAAGTTCCTGATTCAGGCGATCCTTCAGGTACAGAATTTCGTCAGCTTGAATTCGAATATCACTGGCCTGGCCCCTGG
>CAJWZN010000069.1 GCA_913050105.1 uncultured Synechococcus sp. | reverse complement strand
GCGTGATGGCTTAACTGCATCGTTCCAACAACTTGCTCCATTCCCTCATCACTCCTCCTCATGTGGGACCGTCCTCCAAGAAACGACAAGTGACGAGCACGGCTCACACATTGCAGACGGCATAACCGATCGGCATCAGCCCTTTTGGCTCAACCCCCACAAAGGTCAATTCAGCGCTGTCAGCGAAGGCGTGCCTGAAGGATCAAGGACAGGAAATCATTGACCGCGATCATTCAACATTCTGGAGAACGAGGTGCACGTCGGCGTTCTCGCTCTGAATGACATGGGTTGCGTTTTGCTTGAGGGGAACGATGAAGCGTCGCTCCCCTGGCAGCCACTCATCAGCGACTAAAGCCAGTTGTTGCAGTCAGTCTTGAACTAAAGAGCGGACGCCATGGCAAAAGCCCGCGACGCCAAGGAGGGATGACGGACAAAAAGAAACCCCCGCCGAAGGCAGGGGTTTCAAAAACGCTTCTCAGGAGTGTGTCCTTGTTTCCACCCTGTGAAGCGTTTTTTCCTCACGAACAAAAACTAACGCATCAACTGGCACTGTGCCAGTTAGCCCTCCACACTTTTGACTTCACTTGTAAGGCCAGCCTGCTGAAGCTTGGCCTGAACCTCCAATGCTTCGTCTCCAGTTCTTGCCTCAAAGACGACTGCCTTCCCCTGATTGTGAGCCAACAACATTGCTGCTTTGGCTTCAGCAACAGGTAATGAGCAGACTTTTTCCAGCGTCTTACTGACATGGTCAAACGTGTTCACTGAATCGTTGATCAGATAGACAGCGAAAGGCATGTTGGTCTTTCCACCCGCCACATCCACTGACTCCTCGCCTGGGTTTAGGTATTTGGTAATGTGCGACAACGCCTCTTGGTCGTGAGCCATTTCGGCCAGTTGACTAAGTGCGGGCATGTTGAACTTTCCGCCCTTCGCCCACTCGGCATAGAGAGCGGCACCCATGGTGACTTCAGCCGTGAAGCGAATCAGCGTCACGTTGTTGTAGCCCGAGCTGGTGCTGCTCTCAACGCGGGTGTTGATGTGCTGGCTGCCGCAGACGAGGTCTTCCTTACGAGGCTTGAGCCAAAGCCCCCAGTCCTTGGTGTTGAGCTGATCTGATGGTTTCGGCATAGATGTAACGCAGCTAAAACCACCATCCCCGTCTTGACTGAAAAACACCTCCCCAAAGTGAGGGATGAGAAAAACCGCCCAGAGTTGATGAACTTTGAATGTTCATGTGGCTTGGGCGCGGTTGCGTTTTTCGCCATCGAACCGCTGATGCCGCCCCCTTCATCAGGAACAGCGCCGATCGTCAGAGCCGTCGCCGAATCCTCCTTGGAGACTCTGAAGCCGCTGAACGCGATCAGGTTCCGAGCTGAGCCGCCGCCATCAGTCGTAGTACAAACACACTAGCCAGCTTGCTGTATCAGTCGACCACGGGAGCTACAGGCCACCCAAGGACGAAACAGAGAACAGGCCGATCTTTCTGGATGTCGCTCCAGGGATGACGGTGATCGTGAGGCACGACTTCCAGGCCGGGGAGAGGCGCGATCGCGATTGGCGGATGGGACAGGTCATCTATTGCGGAGGTGGTGCCCGTAACCCGAAGATCCACAAGCTCTTTCAGATCGCAGACGTGGACTCCGGCCTGATCCGCTGGGTCAACACGGACCTTGTCACCCATATCCTTCCCATGGCCTAGCGCAATGAAATCGACCTACCAACCGCGGGAGAGGCTTCACGGTTAACATATCTTCACATCGAGTCGAGTGGTCTGTGATCTCTGGTCTTTTCCCTCTCGCCTACGCCGTCGTCTTGACGTGCTTACTTCTGCAAGCATTTCGGATGATGCGCTTGTTCTCTGCTTCGGTATCCAGCTCGCCGAGCGACCGAACAGGTCTCAAAACCATTCATCCAGAACTACTAGACGAGAATGGTGTGATGACCAATGAAGAGCTTTGGGCTGTGCGCTTCTCGGACAAGGGAGGGATTGTTATCCCTGAGGCTTGAGCCTCAGGTCCTGAATTGAATCGATAGGGTCTAGGACCCCTAGGACTACCTGGCTTGAATCGTCATCCGAACATCGCCTTTTTCGGAGGCACCGTAATCATCGCAATCATGGTTATTGCGGCTTTTGCCAATGTGGTCAACGCTGCCTGACCAAACGTCCATCAAGTCTGCTGAGAATTGGCTCCAGATCGTAGTTGTCGACTTGAATAATGTCGTCTGCAAGGGCCTTCATGGGGAGAATGAAGCGTCGCTCCCCTGGAAGCATCTGCAACAACATCTGGCGAACCACATAAAAAGGTGAGCGCTGCCGTTCGCGAACATCACGCTTCAGACGGCGCCAAAGACGCAAGAGAAGAGGAGTCTCCACGTAAAGCAGTCCAACCAGCGGAAAATCCTGCAACAACTGGGGGCCATAGGCACCCTCGATCAGAACCATGTCGTAAGGAGTTGTCACCGGATGACAGGTGACCAAGCGCGTGCGCATGTCGTAGTGCCGCAGCATCTCTGCCTGGCCATAGCGAGCGGAGGAGACATCGCGACGCAGCGCTTCCTCATCAATGGCAGCCAACGTGTCGAAGCCGAATCTGGGATGGGGCTGCCAACCCTGGCGGTAGTAGTTGTCGCAAGTGATCAGAAGTGGATGACGCCCTTCTTGACGCAGAGCTTCTGCCAACGCCAACGCAAACGTGGTCTTTCCGGCAGCTGAGGGGCCACAGATGCAAAGGACGGGCATGGCAGCGGTCATGCCCCCATGCTGACAACAGCCGCGAGGAGGCTTACTTCAGGCTTTGGTAGCCGTTGCTACAGAACCAGACTAGGATGTGATCACGTTGAGCTTCGAACACGAAGCTGCAGTCAGACCCGCGCCAAGCAACGGGGGCACGGGCGCTGAAGAAGTGAACCCATGAACGCACTTCAACTGATCAAAGCCCGAACCACAAAGAACCGGGCAATCCAACTGGCTCGTCTGCAGATGGCGAAAGCCTTCCGCAATCCTGATTACACCGATCTCGCCCATACACCCATGGGTGAAGAGCGCAAAACACAACGCCTTTATCGGGGCATTCCCTACGACACCGTTAGCGGAGACCAACACGCCACCAAAGGCAGGGAGCTTCGCTATCGCGGCGTCCGCTACGGGATGTATTGATCAAGCGGCACGACACACATCAACCTGCAGCGGGGGAATACCCCCGCTTTTTTGTGCCTTCAACCAGAACAATTCAGCGAGACAGCTCAGTTCTTGTCGTCGCCCTTCGGAACGAACGCCTGTGAGGCAGCGAACAGAAGCCCGGTGATCAGAAGTGCGGGAAGGACGACGGAAGGACCGCGGGCAGCCGTTTGAGATGCGAACAGCAGCATGAAGAGCTCAGGAAAATCCAGTGATCACATTGGCAGAGGCAATGAATGTTTCAACCAAACCGGTAATGCTTTCGAACCGGCTGACGAACATCCCAAACGCAGCGCAGCCCGGCCGGGAAAACAACTCGATCTCCAGCGCCGAACCGAACAGGCTCACCAGATTCCGGCGTGACAATCACATCACCCTCCAACAAGAGGCAAATTTCTTGTTCGTTGTAAGTCCAGGGGAACGAACTGACATCACAACTCCAGATCGGCCAATCGCGAATGCCTTCTGCAGCAATGCGCTCTTCAGGACAGGGAGAGGTGATTTCGATGCTCATAAGACCAATCAGGCGACAACGACTGGGAAAAGAAAGAGCTCCCCTTGAACCAGAGGAGGAGCGGCCACCGATCGGCGACGGCACGACGAAGAGCGACTCGACACCGAAACGGAACGATCAGCTGGAAGTGTCTTGCGAGGACGGATCAGCGACTCACGCATCCATGCATCAGCGCAAAACGTGGCGTAAGGAGAACTTGAAGGCATGAACAAGCCAACTGATACACCTGTTCTAGTGCGTTTGTACTATCGCGTCAACCCGTGCGGATCAGATCCCGCAGCCACCCTCCAGATCCCAGCTGTCATCTTGAATCTGCTGCACTCGGCGCAGGAGATCCTGGTCGCCGACGATCACGCGGCGCCGGCCGTCCTCACCCACGTACGTCAACCGACCTTCAGCATCAACTACCAGAGCAGTCATCGGAACCACAGCATCTGATTCCTGCATCGCAGCACGACATCTCGAAACCACGATCGCAGGATTTCGAAGACCTGCCGGAAATTGAGTGAAACAACCCATGCCGAAGGGCGAATGGAGCGCTGCACTGAAACAAAGGATCAAGACATGCCATGACCTCCTGCCCCTGGCCCCGGCGACAGTCACCCCTTGCCCGGCTTCGCGACTGGTGGACACCTCCCATCCAGGCAAGCACCAGCAGAGAACACTCCGCCACAGACGAACGGGATCGAATGCATACAACCCTGATGAACGGAGGGTTCTGGCTCTCCTGAGTCAGGCAAAGAACGATGAAACGCGGCAAACAGCGGATCAAGATCAGTCTCGCCAAGCCGCTGCAAGACCTGCTGGAACAGCTGGTTGACCAGGGCGGACTGGAGCAGAAACTGCATGAGATGGAAGCGCGTCTGAAGCGACTTGAGCGGAGCCGCCTGACGGCCAATGCGAACGACACTGCTCAAAACGATGGCCTTGATGCAGGAATCTTCTTCACCGACGCCGACGACCCTCCGGCCCTCAGCCATCAGCAACAGGCAAGCTATGCGGCCTGGTCCGAACATTTCACCCTTCATCCCGAGGAGATCGAACCAGGACGAACCATCCATGAGATGGCCGCGTTGAGAGCAGCAACACAAACGCCGAACGGTGGAAGCACGATTGATCCGGAGCCTTAAACAGATGCGAAATCCGCCAACTTGCTCACGTTCTCAACAGCTTTTCCACAGGCCTCTCGACGCAGACTCACCTTGGTAACCGTGATTTGAATTCTTCCGGGGGAAAACGCTTCTCTCGATGACGCATGAAATGGCGCCGAGGTTGTCGATCGGGGCTTCTTCGCCCAGAACCCTTTCAACCACTCAATATTTTCTGTCAATCAACCCAGACCATTGCCCCATCCATCATCTTTGACGAACCAGGGCCCGCAGTGCGGTGATGGGGGCTACAACAACAAGAAAACGCGTTGAAACGAACACCGGAATCGAAAAGTCCACACGTAAGTGTGGAAAACCAACTCCCGGAAGATCTTTATGAGGCCACGGGACGTTTCATTGCACACCGCCCCCAGTGGGGGTATCCAAGTCCAGGCCCCATGGGCAGCCGGCATTGAACTGTGATTGCTGTGAGATCGAGGGGCCGTTGCACTACCGCGTCAGCAGTGATGAAACGGACGGATGGATCTTCGTCTGTCCGACCTGCTGGCCGCAGATTCGTATCCAGGAGGGTTACCGCTATGGAGGCACGCGCAAAGCGGATCGACGGAAACGAAACCACTGATCTTCAGGCCAGCGGTTCACAACTGTGGCGGATGATCGAGCCGCGACGCTCGAAGAATTCCGGCTGCTCGGGATCATCTTCCCGCCACCACCAGCGCCCATCGGTGTAGCTGGGTGTGCCGGCGTTATTGGTTCGCGGTAACTGCAGCGTGAAGTCGCGCCAGGTCAACAACACCCCGTCACCCGGGAAGGTGTCACCAAGGGTGTTGGGAATGGAATCAGGCAATCCCGTGGGATCAACCGCCCCTCGGAACGGTTCAACCGTCAACCGATCACCATCACAGATCCAGTCTGCAGCGGCAGGAGTCTGGGGAACGAGCAACAGAATCAAAGCCAGCAACGCAGCGGTCAGGGCTTGCACGGCACAATTCACCGATGACATTGACCCTCGTCTACGACGGCGGCTGCCCGTTCTGCAGTGCCTTTGCGCAACGCGCAGAACTTGAGGGAGGTCTACCTGAACTTGAAATCCGTGATGGGCGGGCTGATCATGCCCTGCGGGCTGACCTGGCAGAACGCGGCTATCGACTGGCCAATGGAGCAATGCTGCTGGAGGGAGATCGGATCTGGCACGGCAGCGCAGCGATTGCCGAGCTCAACCGTCGGATGAAACCAAGCGATGCCCTGCTGAAACTTCTTCAACAGGTGTTCCGCAACGACGGACGTGCCCATCAGCTCTATCCAGCCTTGCTGCTGGCACGACGTCTGGCTCTGGCTGTGCAGGGGCGCCCTGTTGATCCGGACCGTCGCAGCATTTAGGCATCAGCACGGGTGGCGAAAAGGAGGAGACCCGGACTACGGTCAGGACATGCCCTTTAGATTTGCTTAAGCATCGACCCTCAATACGCTGGCCAAGATCCATCCGTCCCCGACGCGCTGAGCCATCACCAGCTGAGTGCCTTGCTGAAAGCTGCAATGCACGGCGGGCAAAGTTCGCGGCGCCAGATCGGTGGGCAGGACATCGACGAGGACGAATTGCTCAGAGCTGCTTTGAGCGCCTGGGCTGACCAGACCAGAGAATTGCTGCAGTGGATCGATCAACAGGGAGATGCCGTCAGCGAGTCTCGCTCGCCTAAGCAGGTCATGGCACTTGGAAGTTTCCGCACCCATCTCGTGATGGGACTTAAAGCCTTGCGTTATGCGGAAAGCTGATCCTGAACAATCAGAG
>CAJWZN010000068.1 GCA_913050105.1 uncultured Synechococcus sp. | reverse complement strand
CTGCTGAAGGGGTGGTGTCGGCACCGGTTCTGATCATCGGGCGCAGCAGCTCCAATGGATGGCGGCCGACGCGGCTGATGCAATCCAGGCGCTGCCAGCGCACGGCCTGCGTTGGTACGGCTGCAAGCAGCAGTTCAAGCCGCGGGAAGGGAAGAGCGGTGCAGGGGACCCCGGCTCGCTCAGCGGCTTGATGCCATTGTTCAAAACTGCCTTCCACAGGAACAGTGAGTGCCAGCCAGCCATCGGGGGCGAGCTGGTCATACCAGTTGCGCAAACGGTTCGGTGGGGTGTGCAGCCAGTGCAGAACAAAGCTTGAGCACAGGAGTGCCGGAGCTGATGACCAATTCGGTAATGCCTCGTTCAGGTCGTGAAGAAGGGTTCGACTAGTGCTTCGCTGGGTTCGCAGCATGGCTTCACTGCCATCCACACGCAGCACTGATTGCCCAGGGTGTTGCTGTTCGATCGCATCAGCAAGGCGCCCGGTACCGCTGCCGAGGTCCACCCACAGTCCCCGGGGAATTGGTGAATCCCGGCAGCGTCTGGCCAGTGTCCATGCCATTTCCTGTTGAAGCTCGGCGGAAGCGTCGTACTGCGCTGCCGAGGCTCCAAAGGATTTCAACACCCTCGAACTCCAGGCGTTTGTCATGGCCTTGTCTCGATCCAGGTCATGACCCGTTTCAGTACAGCAGGGGTGATCAGTGCATGACCGTGATCAGGCAGTCGGACCACTTCGGTGGGCTGCTGCTCCAGCAGTCTCAGCAAAAGCTCCTGGCTTTCGGTGCAAACGATCGCGTCCTGCTCTCCCTGAATTACAAGTGTTCGCGCCAACTTTGGCCATCCTTCCGGCAGATCGGCACAGTTGCGCAGAAGGGACAGGTCGTTTCGGAGGCGCTGACGGCCCGATGTGTCCAGCTTGGAGACCACTGGATGGGGAGGCAGTGCTGTCGCCGGCAGCGGAGAAGCGCAGCGATCAAGAAATTTCCGCAGCATCGACTCTTCCCCAGAGGTCCCCAATCGGTCGGCCATGCCCCGCAGAGCTTTTGCCTGTGGGCGTCCGGGAGCTCCGGGGGGAACAAATGCGGCAAAGCCTCCGAGGATCACGATGGCTTGTGCCGCAGCAAGTGTGGTGGGGGTGAGAAGGTGCAGTCCAAGGGAATGGCAGATCACCAGTCGCTGTTCGGCTTGGCTGGACCAGATCGGCAGTAGACAAGGCTGGCCGCTGTAGCCACGTTCTGCGGATTGCCATCGCCAGCCCTGAGCCTCAAATCCCCGTTGCCAGGCTTTCCAGATCGATGCGTCTCCAGCCCAGCCGTGTGCTGCGATCACTTGCCTCATCGGCTTGGAAGCATCTGCAGCAAGCGATCCAGTGTCTCCTCCGGCAGGTCACGCCTCAGCACCAATCGGAGCCGAGCGGTGCCCTCGGGCACCGTGGGAGGCCGGATCGCAACAGCCAGCAAACCTGCCTGCTCCAGCTCAGCCTGAGCCTCCAGTGCAGCACCATCCGCACCGATCACCACAGGCAAGACCTGGCCGTATCCATCGGGTCGTCGCCAGCCTGCGGCCATGAATGCTTCACGCCACTGACCACTGCGTTGAATCAGCTGCTCCCCCCAGCCGTGATTCAAGCGGATCAGGTCCAAGGCGGCCTGCGCGGCGCCAACCAGCGCCGGGGCAAGAGCGGTTGTGTATCGAAAGGCGCCGCTGGATTGCAACAGCTTGTCGCCCAGCGCGGCATCGCAGGCCAGGAAGGCGCCACCACTGCCGAAAGCTTTGCCAAAGGTGCCACTGATCAGATCGATCCCGCCGCGGCCAAAGCCAAGGCCGCGGCCCTCAGGACCGAGCACCCCCAGGGCATGGGCTTCATCCAACAGCAGCTGGACTCCGAAGCGATGGCAGAGATCCACCAGGCCATCCATATCCGGGCTGGTGCCTTCCATACTGAAGAGGCTCTCGCTGATCACCAGAACGGAGCCCTGGCCTGAGTCGAGCTTGCTGAGCCGGCGTTCCAGATCGATCAGGTCGTTGTGGCGAAAGCGCTGCAACCGAGCACCGCTGGCCTGAACCCCGACAAGAAGTGAATGGTGGATCAGTCGGTCTGCCAGAACGGTGCTGTGGCGATCAGCAAGAAGGCATACCGCAGCGATGTTGGCTTGAAAACCGCTGGGGAACAGCAGGACTGAATCTCGTCCAAGCCATTCACCAAGCTCACGTTCCAGTCGTCTGTGGCGCGGCCGGCTACCTGTCACAAGCCTCGACCCACCGGCTCCGCTCCCGTCGTCGCGAACCGCCTTCGTGGCGGCTTCGATCAAGTTGGAATGGCGACTGAGGCCGAGGTAGTCATTACTGGCAAGGTCGATCAATGGTGCGCCGGGGCTAGGCCCGTCCCGTTGCAGGGTCCAGGCCTCTGGACCCGTTCTCCAGCTGTGCATCGTGCGGCGCCGTGCTGGATCGAGGGTTGCCATCTCGTCAGTCTGGATGCCCGCCGGCGGTGAGGATGGAAGTTTCGACGGTTGAGAGTGACCATGGAGCGCTTCACGACGCTCTTTCCGTTGTGGACCTTGCTGGGCTCAGTTCTGGCTCTGGTTCACCCCGGATTGTTCACCTGGTTCAGCGGGATGTGGATCACCCTGGGGCTTGGCGTGATCATGCTTGGAATGGGCCTCGGGCTTTCCCCTGATGACTTTCTGCGGGTGGGTCGGCAACCGCGTCCAGCGTTGGTGGGTGTGATTGCGCAATTCGCTGTGATGCCTGCCTTGGCCGCGGCCATTGCAGCTCTTCTGCGCTTGCCGGCTCCTTTGGCGGTTGGGCTGATTCTGGTCGGGTGCTGCCCCGGTGGAACCGCGAGCAATGTCGTGGCATTGATCGCCCGTGCTGACGTGGCTCTGTCGGTTGTCATGACCAGTCTCAGCACCCTGGCGGCTGTGCTGTTCACCCCGCGGTTGACTGAATTGCTGGCGAGTCAGTACGTGCCGGTGAATGGCTGGCTGCTGTTGTTGCGCGTTCTGCAGGTGGTGTTGGTACCGGTGGCCTGCGGTGTGTTGCTCAAGCAGGGTTTGCCTTCACTTGCAAGGCGGGTGGAGCCGGTGATGCCACCGATTTCAGTGCTCGCCATCGTGATGATTGTTGCCAGTGTTGTGGGAAGTCAGCGCCAGCTGCTCCTGGATCAGGGACTGCTGCTGTTGCTGGCTTGTCTGATGCTGCACGCTGGAGGCTTTGGGCTGGGCCTTTTCATTGCCCGTCTGACGGGTGAATCGGTGGCGGCGCAACGCACCATCAGCATTGAAGTGGGCATGCAGAACTCGGGCTTGGCAGTGGTTCTGGCGCGCAGTGGTGGTTTCGTCAGTCCGCTCACAGCTCTTCCTGGAGCCATTTCCGCCGTGGTGCACTGCATGCTGGGGAGTGCTCTTGCCGGTTGGTGGCGCCGTAGAAATCCCACTACCCCCCGCGATGCAACTGACTGAGCAACCGGGCTGCCAACCCCCGGGACAGTCGACGGGACACCAACATGTTGCAGATCCAGTCGAACAGGGCTGGAGCATCGGGCTCATCAGCCAACCGTTGCTCCAGGGTCATCAACTCCTCAGTGCTGGAACATCCCCGCAGAGCATCGATCAAGCGTTCCTCCGTCAGCACGTCCCGCAATTGTCCAGTCCCTGCCATGGCGTTGTCGCGTTCACTCCCATGTCATGGCACCGGCTCACTGGCTCTGTCACCTCAGTTCTTCCATTGGGCTCGATCTTTAGGATCTAGCCATGATCAAGCCGGATACAGAAGCAGCGACGTCCGGTCTTGACCCGTCTGCGATTTTCCCTTTCCCGCTGGATGACTTTCAGCTGGATGCCATAGCAGCACTGAATCAGGGACATTCCGTTGTGGTCAGCGCGCCAACGGGTTCAGGCAAGACGCTGGTGGGTGAGTACGCCATCTATCGCGCCTTGGCCCATGGCCAGAAGGTGTTTTACACAACTCCGCTGAAGGCTCTCTCCAATCAGAAGCTTCGGGATTTCCGGGAGCAGTTCGGCGATCAGAACGTTGGTCTGATGACCGGTGATCTGAGTGTGAATCGAGAGGCTTCGATCGTGGTGATGACCACGGAGATCTTCCGGAACATGCTCTACGCCGAAGCGGATGAACGTGATGATCCGCTCGCCGATGTTGAAGCGGTGGTGCTTGATGAATGCCACTACATGAATGATTCCCAGCGGGGCACGGTCTGGGAGGAATCCATCATTCACTGCCCTCCCCCGGTTCAGCTGTTGGCCCTTTCCGCCACGGTTGCCAATGCCGGTCAGCTCACTGACTGGATTGAGAAAGTGCATGGACCCACCACTCTTGTGGTGAGCGACTACCGGCCCGTTCCGTTGCAGTTCAGCTTCTGCAGCGCCAAGGGTTTGCATCCCCTGCTGAATGATGCCGGCACGGGGCTGCATCCCAACTGCAAGGTTTGGCGTGCTCCCAAGGGGCAGAAGCGCAAAGGCCGCCCATCCCGACCGCCTCAGCCTGAGCCCCCACCGATCAGTTTTGTGGTGGCTCAGATGGCCGAGCGGGACATGCTCCCCGCGATCTATTTCATCTTCAGCCGTCGCGGCTGCGACAAGGCGGTGCGTGATCTTGGGGGGCAATGCCTCGTCACGAAAGACGAGCAGTTGCGGATCAGCGCCAGGCTCAAGATCTACACAGACAACAATCCGGAAGCGGTTCGGGACGGTATTCACGCCGATGCCCTTGTACGTGGGGTCGCTGCCCATCACGCCGGTGTCCTTCCGGCATGGAAAGAGTTGATTGAGGAGCTGTTCCAGCTGGGTCTGGTGAAGGTGGTCTTTGCCACGGAAACCCTTGCCGCAGGCATCAACATGCCGGCCCGCAGCACCGTGATTGCGTCGCTCTCCAAGCGCACGGAGCGAGGTCACCGGCCGCTCATGGGAAGTGAGTTCCTGCAGATGGCCGGCCGGGCGGGAAGGCGTGGTCTGGATTCACGCGGTTATGTGGTCACCGTGCAGAGCCGTTTCGAAGGGGTGCGCGAAGCGGGCCAGCTCGCCACCAGTCCGTCGGATCCCTTGGTGAGCCAGTTCACCCCGAGCTACGGCATGGTGCTCAACCTGCTGCAGCGTCATGACCTGGCCAAGGCCCGCGATCTGGTTGAACGCAGTTTTGGTCGCTATCTGGCTGGTCTGGATCTTGTCGACGAAGAGGATCTGCTTGCGCAGTTAAGGCTGCAACTGGGTCAGCTGGAAGGAGTTGCCGGTGACATCCCCTGGGAGGACTTTGAGGCGTACGAGAAGCTTCGCGGACGTTTGCGCGAAGAGCGTCGCCTGCTGAGGATTCTTCAGCAGCAGGCCGAGGAGACGCTGGCCAACGAGCTAACCATGGCTCTCCAGTTCGCGAGTACTGGCACATTGATCAGCCTGAAATCACCCCAGCTGAAAGGTCGGGTTGCGCCTGCGGTGATTGTTGACAAGGTGGACGGCCCTGGTCAGTTCCCCCTGTTGCTTTGCCTCACTGACGACAACCTCTGGGTCCTCCTGCCCTGTCAATCCGTCGTGAGCATTCACGCCGAACTCAGCTGCCTTCAGGTCAGTGGTGTGTCGGCACCTGACCTGAGCAGGGCGGGTGAGCTGCGCCATGGGGATCAGGCCAGTGGTGGTCTCGCTCTGGCGGTGGCGCACATGGCTCGTCGCCACGACATGACCACGCCTCAGTACGACCTGGCCGGAGAGGTGCTGGCTCAGGCTCACGCGGTGCGTGATCTCGAAGATCAACAGCAACAGCATCCCGCTCATCGCTGGGGAGACCGCAAGCAGCTCAAAAAGCATCGCCGTCGGATGGAGGAGCTTGAGAATGAGATCGAAGAGCGTCAAAGACTGCTCCATCACCGTTCCAACCGCCATTGGGAGACGTTTCTGTCTCTGATGGACATCCTTCGGCAATTTGGCTGTTTGGATGGCCTTGACCCAACGGAGATCGGTCGCACGGTGGCCGCCCTGCGTGGCGACAACGAACTTTGGCTTGGTCTGGCCCTGATGAGTGGCCACCTCGATGAACTCTCCCCTCCAGATCTGGCGGCAGTGTTCGAGGCCATCAGCACGGAAGTCAACCGCCCTGATCTATGGAGTGGTTTTCCACCTCCGCCGTCTGCAGAAGAAGCACTGCAGGATCTCTCCGGTCTGCGCCGTGAATTGCTCCGAGCTCAGGAGAGCCACGGTGTAGTGGTGCCGGCCTGGTGGGAACCGGAGCTGATGGGTCTGGTGGAGGCATGGGCCCGTGGCACCGACTGGACCGATCTGATCGCCAACACCTCACTGGATGAGGGTGATGTTGTGCGGATCATGCGTCGCACCGTCGATCTGTTGGCACAGGTGAATTACTGCGAAGCCATCAGTGACCAGCTCCGCAGTCATGCCCGCCAGGCCCTTCGCGCCATTAACCGTTTCCCGGTTGCCGAAGCGGAGGATCTTCACAACCAGGCAGCTGGAACCAACCCCGCGACGGAACGGGCCACTTGATGTCAGGTGCGGGGTCGCGCCATGACAGCTGGATCCATGAGGGCGTCAAAGCGTTCGGGAGTGATGTGCCCAAGTTGGATGCCTGCTTCCCTCAAGCTGAGCCCCTCTCTGTGGGCATGTTGTGCGATTGCGCTCGATAACTCGTAGCCGATCTCGGGAGTGAGTGCTGTCACCAACATCAGGGAGCGTTCAACAAAGGCTGAGATCCTGTCCCGATCCGGCTCCATTCCCTCCACGAGGTTCAGGCGGAAGCAGCGGCAGGAATCGTTCAGCAGGTTGATG
>CAJWZN010000067.1 GCA_913050105.1 uncultured Synechococcus sp. | reverse complement strand
TGCGTGGCATCTACAAACCGTCCGATGCTGAGCAACTCACGCGTGGTGTTCTGGTTGATGCGGATGGGAAGGAAATCGAGGCGGTGGTGCTGGGTCGGGTCCTGACCTTGATGCGGCGTCACTTAGCCATGGATGAGCCCCATTTATGGGTGACTTATCCACGCTGTCGCGAAAGCGACCATCTGCATCTGCAGATCGCCGGTGTTTGGGAGCCCAGCACTCTGTCTCCTGATCAGAGCGATGCTGACGACACACTTCCAGAGGGCGATGACTTCTTCTCCATTCGTGGAGAACTGATCTTCACCAAGCCCGAGAGTGGTGAGCTGGTTGTCAAAGTTCGACAGCAGGCCCGGGCTGATGGCCACAGGCCACTGCCTTTCAAGTTGCAGGTCAAGGGTGAACTCCCCTTGGAGCATCTGCGTCATTTCGTCAGCCTGGATGTGCGCCGGTCCGGTCAGGAGCTGCACATGGAATCCCATGAAGTGATCGCACCGATGCCGACTCGAGGTGGCAAGTCAAAGAGTGGTCGTGGTCGTGCACCTGCGGGCAGTCGCGGCTGATGGCAGATGCTGGTGAGGGTTCAACAAGTTCCTTGCGAGCAGGACTCGTTGTTGCTGGTATCACCTGCCTGGGTGCATTCGGACCGGTATTAGGGGTTTCAGCCGCCTGGATCGTCGTTGCCGTTGGTGGAGGGCTGGTTCTGCTGAGCGTTGATGCCGCCACATGGCAGGGCATGGGTGGTCATGTGATGGCTGAAGCCCTGCCGGGCGGAGAGAGTCGCTTGCGTCGCATCGCCGTGCATGAGGCCGGTCATGTGCTTATCGCTGAGCAGGAGCAACTGCCCGTAGAGCGCGTGATGGTCGGCACCCTCGCTTGCCTCCAAGCAGGATTGCGCAGCTGTGGTGCCACGGAATTCACGGTGCCGGAAAGTGTTCGCATGCCCCTGGAGGATCTGCGCCGCTGGAGCCGTGTGCTTCAGGCAGGGATCGCTGCAGAGACTGTTGTGTATGGCAAGGCTCGTGGGGGAGCTGATGATCGGGCCATCCTTGGTCAGCTGTGGGGGTTGTCGGGTCATGACGTTCAGACGGCTCAACGGGAGCAGAGGCGTGCTCGCCGTGAAATCGAGCAGGCATTACGTCAGGGCCGATCGGCTCTTGATCAGCGTGCCCAGGCGCTGCTGACGGAGGCCCCGCGCCTGGGGAGATGACATCAGCGCCGGTCTCGTCCCTGCACATCGACTGCCCGACTGGTCTGGCGGGGGACATGCTTTTGGCTGCGCTGTTCGATCTTGGGGTGCCGATGGACGTGGTCCAAGACCCGCTTCATCAGCTCGGTCTCAGCGAACTGGTTCGTCTTGACCTCAGTGAAGATCGCAGTGGTGGCCTGCGAGGTCGAAGGCTGACTGTGAGAGGGCTTGAGCCCGATCCTCCCCACCGTCAGTGGGCTGACATCCGCAAGCGGATCATCGATACGGCGCTCAATTCCGATCTCAAGGCCAACGTCCTGGCTGTGTTCACGGCCCTGGCGGAGGCCGAAGCCAGGGTGCATGGCTGCAGTGTCGAAACGGTGCACTTCCACGAAGTCGGGGCCATTGATGCACTGGTGGATGTCGTGGGGGTCTGTGCGGCGGTGACCCACCTTTCTCCGAGGCACCTGTCGTGCGATCCACCTCCGGCAGGTCGTGGCAGCGTGCGCACCGCCCATGGGTTGTTGCCTGTGCCTGTGCCGGCGGTTCTGGAGCTGGCCAGAACCCATGGCGTCCCGTTGCGGCAAGACACAGCCCTGCCCGACGGAGAGCTCACGACCCCAACTGGATTGGCGCTTGTGGCAGTGCTTGCCGATGGCTTCAGCCCGCCACCCGTGTTCACGCCGGCGGCCATCGGCATCGGCCTGGGGCACCGCCAGCTGGATCGACCCAATCTCGTGAGGCTCTGCCTCAGCCACGACGAAATCCTGAACTCCGCAGTGGCTCCGCGCTGGCAACCCCTGGTGGTGCAGGAGGCATGGATCGACGACGCCTCTCCAGAAGATGTTGCACTTTTGGTGGATCAGCTGCGCGCGGGTGGAGCTGTGGATGTGGCCTGTCATCCCCTTCAGATGAAAAAAAGCCGTGCGGGTCTTGCGATAACGGCTCTTGTCCCACCGGGACGTGCGGAGTCGCTGCGCGGCATCTGGTGGACCGCTGGTTCGAGCATCGGTCTGCGGGAGCGCTTTCAGGGGCGCTGGCTTTTGCCTCGTCGCAGTGGTTCGTTGCGTACACCCTGGGGGCTTCTTCGTGCCAAGCAGGTGCTGAAACCGAATGGTCACTTCAGCGTGAAGCCTGAAGCCGATGATCTGCAAAGCCTCAGTGAGGCCAGTGGCTGTGCCGTGGAAGAGTTACGCGGGGCCGCAGCTGCGGCGGAGTTTGAAACTTCAGAGCCCTGGAGCTGGTGATGCTTCAGCTGCCCAAGCCCAAGCACTGGATCACTGCAGCAAGCCTGGGCTTCATCGCCGTTGCTCTTGGCCAGCAGGGTGAGCAGTTGCGCCGGATCCAACTGGATGCCGCCGGTTGGGGATGGTTGTTCTTCGGCCTTGTTTTGACCGGAGCGAGCATCTTGGTCAATGGATTGGCCTGGCGGGAGGTGCTGCGGTGGTTGGGGCATCGGCCTCAGGGCATCCCTCTGGTGCCTTTGTTCGTGCGCAGCAATCTGCTCAAGTACCTCCCTGGGGGCATCTGGCATCTGGTGGAGCGGGTGCGTGTTTTGCGTCCACAGATCGATGCCGGTCCCGCCCTGGCCGGAGTGATCCTTGACCCGCTGTTGATCGTGGCGGCAGCATCTCTGCTTCTGATGTTCGGGGGGTGGCAGAACGGTCTGCTGCTGCTGGCCCCTGTTCCGCTGCTGCTCCTGATGTTGTCCCGTTGCCGGGAGCCGATTCTGCTGCGACTGGAGCGGGCAAAGGCCAGGCAGCTGGAAGCTGCTGGAACAGGCCCTCTCCATTTTTCGGGTTCATCACGTGACGGTGGCCCCTGGGGGCCACTGATGATTGAGCTTGTTTTTGTTCTGATTCGATTCAGTGGGTTCGCCTGCTGCCTGGAGGCCTTCGGCATGTTTCCTCCAGCCCCGAACATCTGGTTGGCCGCTTTCTCGATGGCCTACGCCGCAGGGCTGGTTGTTCCTGGCGCCCCAGGAGGGCTGGGAGTTTTTGAAGCGACTCTTTTGCTGCGTCTGGGAGACGGGGTGGCGGAAGCACCGCTGCTCGCCGTTGTGCTGAGTTACAGGGTGATTTCCACAGCAGCGGATGTGTTGCTGGCGGCTGGCTTTTCATTGCAGAACCGTCTGAACCCAAAGCTGCGTTCCTTGGATTGATCGACCCGCTGAATGCAGATCCAAAGGATTTATCGCTTCGGGGCAGGAGGCTCAAGTGTTGGCACGAGAGCCAAGGATGCGATCAATCCCAGGACCAGAATCATCAAGGCAGGCAGCATTGCTTCAGCAAGTCGCTCGTCGCCTGCGTACTGATACACCCGGACCGAGAGGGTGTCGAAGTCGAAGGGCCGAAGCGCGAATGTCAGCGGCAGCTCCTTCACGGTGTCCACGAAAACCAGCAGCAATCCCACCGTGATTGGTCCTCGGAGAAGTGGCAGGTGGACACTTCTGAGTACCTGCGGCCACTGAAAACCCAGCCCAGTCGCCGCTTCATCCAGGCTTGGGCTGATGCGCTCCAGGGCTGCATCGAGCCCTCCTTTGGCCACGGCGAGGAAGCGGTCGCTGTAGCCCCACAGGAGCAGCACAACCGGAGCCAGCCCCCATTTCCCAGACAGGGCCAGAGCCAGGACGGTGCCTGGAATCGCGTAGCCCGTTCCGGCAAGAAAGGTGAGGCTTTGGAGCCAACGCGCATCGTTCCATCGCTTGGCTATCGCCAGTAATAAAGCAATGGCGACAGCGAGAACAGCAGCACTGAGACCCAGCAGCAGGCTGCGGAGGCTCAGGTTGAACAGGTCGTCATTGAAACCGCTTCCCAGCTGATCCAGATTGGTGCCCATCCACAGAAGTGGAGTCCCCAGAGTGAACAGTGGGGGCAGTAGAGCCAGCAGTTGCGCTGTGGCTGCCCGGATGCCATGCAATGGCCAGGTGGTTGCATCAACACCTGCGATCCCATCGCTCCAGCGGCGACTGCGACGGCGCAGGATCCGTTCCGTCATCACCAGGGCGAGGACAATGACAAGTGTGATCAGAGCCAGGCCGATTGCTCCGGTTGGATTTCCCTCCGTCTGCCAGGTCTCCAGAATTCCGGCAGACAAGCTTGGAATACCGAGCAGTTGCACGGCTCCAAGCTCGTTAATGGTTTCCATTCCCATCAGGGCTACTCCGGCGCCGATCGCTGGAGCTGCAATAGGAAGTGCCACGCGTCTGAACGACGCCCAGGGACCGACTCCCAGGCTCCTGCACGCTTCAAGCTGTCGACGACTGCCAACGGAAAAGCTCTCCGTGGTCAGCAGGAAGACATAGGGATACGTCGTCAGAGCCATCACGACGATGCCCCATCCCATTCCGTAAACGCGCCAGCCCTCTCTGGTCGACAGATCCACCAGAGTTGCGGAGAGAAGATAAGCAGGGGTGGCGAGAGGGATCAGTTGGGCGATGCGCAGCCATCGTCGGCCTGGGAAGCGACAGTTGGACAGCAGCCAGCCGTTGGTCGCCCCCAGAATGGTTCCGATAAAAGCTGTTCCGAGCAGTAATTGGATGGTTCCTTGGACCATCAGGGGGCCATCCGAGCTCAGGCCGGTGCCCCCCTCATTCAGCGACCCCGCCATTTCAGCAACCAGGGTGGCCAGGGGCCAGATCGCAAGCAGGGCGATCAACGTTGCGCCGATCACCAGAACGGAACGGCTGATGTTGGTGCGCCACTCTCCGAGGAAAGATCCGAATCGACCTCGCGATCTTTCCTGCATCGCTGAATTCATTTGAAGCTCAGGTTCACTCTGGCAGCGTTTTGATGGTTTCAGTCCAGGGAGTGATCGAAATCTCCAAAGATGCTTGCAGGCAGCATTCGTATCGCCCAGCGCTGCTCAATTGCTCGGGTTAATGGCTATTGATTCTCGCGATTGTGTGATCTGCGATGTAGCTCAGTTGTTCCAGGCACAGTGTTTGTTCAGACCAGCGAGGAGGCTGAATGGTGACTGTTGTTTGTTGCTGAGATGGAACAGCCATTGCCTTTTTCAACTGTGTTGGCAGCTCTTTGCGTTGGGGTAGGCCTTGGCGGAACCATGATCCAGGTGCTGATTCGACTGTTCCCTTGCTGACCAGGCGTCACACGGCTGGCCAAATTTCACATTGAGATTAATCATTTAATACGTCAAATCGTTGCTGTATTTGACCATGATGAAATGTTTAATAAATTTGTTTTGTCTACTGGCTCAACGGTTGCTCTGAACGGTGTGTGGCACCGCTACAGCAACTCTGCTGAAGCCTGGACACTCCGCGGGGTCGATCTTGAAGTGGCTCCTGGAGAGCTGGTTGGACTGCTGGGACCCTCAGGTTGTGGAAAAACAACCCTGCTTCGACTCATTGCGGGATTTGAGCGACCTGAGCGTGGCTCGCTCCAGTTGGGACAGCAGTTGGTCGCTGGTGGTGGGGCCTGGTTGGCACCGGAGCGTCGTGGCGTTGGCATGGTTTTCCAGGATTACGCCCTCTTCCCCCATCTGAATGCCTGGAGGAATGCTCGCTTCGGCCTTGCGCGGGGGAAGGGCGACGAGCGTGTGGCCTGGTTGTTTTCACTCCTCGGACTTGAGGGGCTGGAACAGCGTTACCCCCACCAACTCTCGGGTGGACAGCGGCAGCGTCTGGCGATGGCGCGTGCCTTGGCCCCATCGCCCAGAGTTGTGCTTCTTGACGAACCCTTTTCAAGTCTGGACGTGGAAGTTCGTCTTCGCCTGCGCAGTGAACTCTCTGCAGTTCTGGAGGCCTGCGACGCCAGTGGAGTGATTGTTACCCATGATCCCGACGAGGCACTGGCCATCTGTGATCGGGTCGCTGTGATGCGAGATGGAGTGCTGCATCAGTGCGCGACGCCGCAGGAGATTGTTCGAACGCCTGCGACACCGTTTGTCGGATCGTTCGTTCTGCAGCGCAACGTCATTCCGGCTCAATCGACTCGGCCTGACCACTGGAGGTGTTCCCTAGGCGATCTGAATGACCAGGACATTCGGATGGGGCCGACGACCACCTCGGAAGAGCATTGCTGTGTTCTTGTTGAGTCGAAGGATATTGAGATCGTTATCGACGATCGCGGCGCAGCCTCGATTGTCAGTCGTGAATTTCTCGGAGATCTCTGGGAATACCGGGTTCGTGTGGGCGAATTGATCGTGCGCGCCACCTGCGCAGTTGACAGGGATTACTCCCCTCGCACGTCCTGCAACATCAGGGTCAAATCAGGAGCAACCATCGATCTGATGGCCAGCTGAGAGGCAATACGTTTTGAATAATTAGAGGAAGAAGCGCAGCTCAGCGCTGATGGTCGCGGACTCGAATCGGAACCAAGACGGGCTGGCGTAGGCCGCCTCCTCCGTTGTCATCGTCTGAATCAGCAAGAAGCCAAAGCAACAAGCTGGCAGCAAACAGAACGGCAGCCAACGTGATGGGTTCAGCCATTGCGGAGTTCTCCATGGCGACACATTAATCAGGTTTTCTTGCATACGCCTGTTCAAGCCGGACCGTTGCTGGTCTCGGATGCAACACAGGCTTGCAGCTGCTGTCGCAACAGGTCGTGATCCAAGTCGCGTCCGATCAGCACCAGCTGGTTCTTGCGAACACCAGTCCAATCGGTGTCGTCGATGGAAAATCGCTTGCCAGCCAGGTGGAACACATGACGCCGCTCACTTTCCTGGAACCAGAGGATCCCTTTGGAGCGGAAAACCTCCTGCGGTAATTGGTTATCGAGAAAGTTCTGGAACTTGCGCAGAGAAAAGGGCCCCTCACTCTGGAAGGAGAGTGACGTGAATCCATCGACAGCCAGGTGATCGGCGTTGACGCCGTGGTCATGGCTGTGCCCGTGGTCATGGCTGTGCCCGTGGTCATGGCTGTGCCCGTGGTCATGGCTGTGCC
>CAJWZN010000066.1 GCA_913050105.1 uncultured Synechococcus sp. | reverse complement strand
TGGGAAGTCGTTAAGGATTGGATCCGGCACGCTCCAGATGATCCAGGAGCTCTGCAAGCCGGTCTGGGTTGTTCAGAAACAGCCAGCCAACCATTGTCTCAAACCCCGTGGCCCTGCCATAAATCGCAGCATCAGCACGACGGGGCCCACGACCGGCGTTGTTGCGACCGCGACGCACCCAGTCCAGTTCCTCATCGTTCAAAAGCTGCTGTTTTTCGAGCCAAGCCAATGCAGCCGATTGGGCATCCGCACAGACATCAGCCACGACTGCTTTGTGCAGGACGTCTGATCGGCCCGGTTTAAGACCATGCCTGAGCCTTTGATGCAATTCCCAAACTGCATCACCAATCCAGGCGAGTTGCAGTGGTCCCAGAGCTTCTGTATCAGTCGTCGAAGCCTGACGCCGGATCCAGTCGCTCAAGCCGCTAACTGTTTGATGGCGGTCGACAGATCAGGAACGAGATGCAGAAAGTCCTCCAGACGAACAAGCTTGATCGTTTGCGCCACCCGTGAATTGCCCACGAGATTGAAGGAACGTTTTTGATCAGTGCACTGCTTTGCGAGTTGCACAAGGGCGCCCAGGCCAGAGGAATCAAGAAAATCGATCTTGCTGAGATCCAGCACTGCAGGCGATGTGCTGGTCTTCAACACGTCAGTGACGTACTCCATGAATTGCTTCTCGGAGTAGGCATCGAGCTGACCGGTGAAATTGAACACCAGGCAAGCTCCGGTCTGCTTGAAGCCTCCGCGCAGAGAAACCGTCAGTCTTTGCAGTTCACTGATGGGACCAGTCCCCCAGACGTCATCGCGCCGAAGTGTAGTGATCCCGACCAGGGTCAACCACCTCAGCGTCGACGATCCGCCATCAACGCAACGAAACGGCCGAAATGATGATCCGCGTCATGGGGGCCCGGACTGGCTTCGGGGTGGTACTGAACACCGAAAACCGGCTGCTGACGGTGCCGGAAGGCCGCCACTGTGCGGTCGTTGAGGTTGAGATGGGTGACCTCGACTGATTCCGTCGCCAGTGAATCAGCATCCAGCGCAAAGCCGTGGTTCTGGCTGGTGATCTCCACCTGGCCAGTGGTTCCGCAGGGGTGGTTCAGGCCCCGATGGCCATAGGCGAGCTTGAACGTTCGTCCCCCAAGGGCCAAACCAAGAATCTGATGGCCCAGACAGATCCCGAACAGGGGAAGTTCGGCTTGCTGCAGAAGTTGTCGAGCCAGGGCAATTCCGCTGCTCACTGCCGAAGGGTCTCCAGGCCCATTGGAGAGAAACACCCCATCGGGCCGATGGGACATCACCTGATCGAGATCGGCATGGGCGGGAACCACGGTGACGTCGCAACCATGGGCAACAAGCCGATCGAGAATGGCCCGCTTGATGCCGAAGTCAACAGCCACCACGTGGAACGACTCGGCGGAACTGGTTTGGAGGCGCTGATCGAAACCAACCGAACAGGCCGAGGTCCAGCGGTAAGGCTCTGAAGTGGTGACCTGATCCGCAAGATTCAGGCCCTTCATGCTGGGGGCGCTTCGCACTTCGGCGAGGAGTTCCGTCGGGGAGCGACCATCGCTGCTGATAACCCCATTCATGGCACCTCCCTCGCGAAGGTGACGCACGAGAGCTCGCGTATCCACACCGCAGATACCCACAATCCCCTGCCGTTGCATCCAAACGTCAAGGGGCTCATTGCAGCGCCAGCTGCTGGGGCGAGGAGCCAGCTGTCGGGCAATCACGCCTCGGGCGTGGGGAACATCCGCCTCCTGATCATCGGGGTTGACGCCGGTGTTGCCCAGTTCGGGATACGTAAAACTCACCAGCTGCCCGGCGTAGGAGGGATCGGTAAGCACCTCCTGATACCCCGTCATGCCGGTGTTGAACACCACCTCACCCAGCACCGTTCCCCTGCTGCCAAAGGAATGGCCCGTCAACACCGTTCCATCCTCCAGGACGAGATGTGCCGGCTCGGCTTTGGACGGAGGCATCAGTGAAGTGATCCGACTTTGTTCAGATCTTCATTCTCCATCTCCACCGGCCAGTGCCTCGCGCAGGGCAACAAGGCTCTTCCAGGGGAGACCGGCATCCAGAGCACCAACCGCCCGACCGGCTGCTTTGCGGAGGTCGGTTTCAAGTCCGGAGGACCAGAGAACCAAGGCGGTGTTGAGGGCGACCGCGTCGCGCTGGGCCACAGTTCCGCGGCCTTGCAGCACCGACTCAAGGATGGTCTGATTCTCCGTCAGATCTCCACCCCGCAGGCTTTCCAACGGTGCACTGCTGAGTCCGAGATCCTCAGGTTTCAACGCATGCTCCACGATCTGCCCCCCTTCAATCAGGCGCAGGTCGTTCTCACCGGCAAGGGACGCTTCATCCAGGCCCCCAGCACCGTGGACCACGATCGACCGCTCGACGCCAAGTTGCTGCAGAGCACCTGCCATCGGGTCCAGAAGGTCTGCCCTGGCCACACCAAGCACCTGAGCCTGGGGACTCAGAGGGTTGACCAGTGGCCCCAGAAGATTGAACACGGTGCGTACCCCAAGGCTGCGCCGCAGCGGAGCCAGGTTCACCAGGGCTGGATGCCAGGCCGGTGCAAATAAGAATGTGACACCGGTGCCAGAGATCGCATCAACCACCGTCTTGAGAGGAGCCTTGAGGTTCAGACCAAGACCTTCCAGCACATCCGCCGAACCCACCTTGCCGCTGGCGCTGCGGTTGCCGTGTTTGGCCACTTTCACGCCACAGGACGCTGCCGTGAAGGCAACGGCTGTGGAGATATTGAACGTGTCGGCACCATCACCACCTGTTCCGCACGTATCAACCATCAGGAGATCGGGGCGTGCACAGGGCAGAGGGCAGGCCTTCCGCAGGACGGCGGCCATGGCCGCCAGCTCATCGGCCACCATGCCCTTGGATCTCAGACCCGCCAGAAAACCGCCCGTCTGCACAGGGGTGAGCTCCTCCGCCAGCCAGGCCTGCATCAGCTGCGTGGCCTGGTTCGCTGATAGCGCCTCTCCCTGCAACAGCTGCTCGAGCAGGGCAGGCCAGGACGGAACGTCAGCGGACATCAGAACATTGCGGTGGAGTTCACTATCCCGCGATCCCGTGGTTCCTGACCAGACGGTCACCGGCTCTGACCTCCACGCTCCTAGGTTGAGCGACCCAGACCAAAACCGGCATGGCGGCGATGCGCCTGGACCTGATCGGCCGCTACCTGCGCCCGCATCGCAGAACCGTTCTTATGGGGGCGATTGCCCTCGTGGTGGTCAACATCCTCAGCGTCACGATCCCGATGGAGGTCCGTCGGGTCATCGATGAACTTCAGGGCGGCTTCTCCTACGAAAGCGTGTTGAAGCAAGCCGGCTGGATCGTGATGCTGGCGACCACCATGGCCGGAGTGCGCCTGCTCTCCCGCCAGCTGGTATTCGGTGTGGGCCGGCAAGTGGAGGTGGAGCTGCGTCAGAGGCTGTTCGATCACATGCTCCGTCAGGAACCTTCCTGGGTGCAGACCCGGGGAAGCGGTGACGTGATCAGCAGGGCCACCAGCGATGTGGAGAACATCCGCCGGTTGCTCGGGTTTGCAGTGCTGAGCCTGACCAACACATTGCTTGCCTATTGCCTGACCCTTCCAGCCATGCTGGCGATTGACCCCTGGCTGACCCTGGCAGCCATCGGGCTCTACCCGGTGATGCTCAGCGTGGTGCGTCTATTCGGTGGTCGAATGATGCAGCAGCAGCGCCTGCAGCAGGAGGAGTTATCCGGCCTCAGTGATCTGATCCAGGAAGATCTGTCCGGAATCGGAGCCATCAAGATTTACGGCCAGGAGGCGTCGGAACAGGATGCCTTCGCGGAACGAAACCGCAATTACCGCAACAGTGCCATCCGTCTTGCACGGACGCGCAGCACCCTGTTTCCACTGCTTGAAGGCATTTCTTCCATCTCCCTTCTGCTGCTCCTGGCCCTGGGCAGCGGAAAGCTCGGCGAAGGAAGCCTGACGATCGGCGGACTCGTCGCACTCATTCTTTACGTGGAACGCCTGGTGTTTCCCACGGCCCTGCTGGGATTCACCCTCAACACCTTCCAGACCGGCCAGGTGAGCCTGGAGCGGGTTGAGGAGCTTCTGCGCCGTCAACCCCAGATTCGAGACTCGGAGAAAGCAGCCGATCAACGACAACGCGCTGAGGGAAGACTCGAAGCACGAGGTCTCTTTATTCGGTACGAGGGGGCTGACCGAGACACGTTGAAGGGCGTCAGTTTCAGCATCGAACCAGGTGAATTGGTCGCTGTGGTGGGCGCGGTGGGTTGTGGCAAGACCACTCTGGCGCGTGCCTTTGGCCGCATGGTGCCGGTACCGGATGGCCAACTCTTCCTCGACGGAATTGATGTGAATGAGTTGCCGCTGAACAGCCTTAGACGCGACGTGGCGATGGTTCCCCAGGAAGGATTTCTGTTCACCAGCACCCTGGCCGACAACCTCCGTTACGGGGAGCCCGATGCCGAATCCAACAGCGTTGAACAAGCTGCCGAACGGGCCCGGCTGCTCGATGATGTGAAGGGATTTCCCGAAGGATTTGCAACGATCGTGGGCGAACGGGGAATCACCCTCAGCGGCGGTCAACGGCAACGCACAGCACTGGGGAGAGCTCTGCTGGTGTCCGCTCCTGTGCTTGTGCTGGATGACGCCCTCGCCAGCGTCGATAACAACACAGCTGCGGCGATTCTCGATTCCATCCGCACCACCGACGGCCGCACGATTGTGATGATCAGCCACCAGTTGTCGGCTGCCGCTGCCTGCGATCGGATCCTGGTGATGGAGCAGGGACGCATTGTCCAACAGGGCCACCACCGGGATCTGATCAGCACACCTGGGGTGTATCGCCGTCTCTGGGAAAGACAACAGGCTGCTGAGCAGCTCGATGCGATTGCAGGCTGAAGCTGAAGAAGTTGCAGGCAGTCGCAGACAGACGGGCGAATCTTGGCTTAGCTGGAGAGGCGCCTGGATTCCCAATGACCAGTGGTCCTCCCCTGGCGATGCGCTGCACGCTCACGTTCGGCGATATCTACGGCCAGGTTCTTGCCTGGATGGTTGTGATCTTTGTCAGCCTGGCCGCAGGCCTGGCTTTGATGGGCTCGTCCCGTCCACTCTTCGCCTTGGTGGGGGTGGGTTTGATTGTGGTGCTCAGCCTCCCTTTTCTGGTGTTCGCCTTTGTGACGACGCTGCTGAACCACATCCAGCTCGAGCCAGTGCCAGCAGGCGATCAACCTTCCTAGGGTTCATTCCTACTTCAAAGCATTCATGCTTCCGTCCTGGTTGACCCAACGCGGCGCCGATTCCTCTTCGGAGGAATCCCACGCCGTACTCGGCACTCCACTGCGCGCCCCGCTGATGAGTGACCAGGAAGAAGCTTTTTTCGCCTGCGGTTGCTTCTGGGGTGCCGAAAAAGGCTTCTGGAAACTGCCTGGAGTCGTATCAACAGCAGTCGGCTACGCAGGAGGACATGCTTCCGATCCCAGCTACCGAGACGTCTGTTCTGGCAGAACAGGCCACACCGAAGTTGTGCGGGTTGTCTGGAGTTCACCGGCCATCGACTTCAGCGATCTGCTGAAGCTGTTCTGGGAATGCCATGACCCAACCCAGGGGAACCGCCAGGGCAATGACACCGGCAGCCAGTACCGATCAGCGATCTACACCACCAATGAACGACAGATGGCCCTGGCCATCAGCAGCAGGGACGCCTATCAGACCGCTCTGAATCACAAGGGTTACGGACCAATCACAACAGAGATTCAATCCGATCAGACCTTTTATTTCGCGGAGGACTACCACCAGCAGTACCTGGCCAAGCCCGGAAGTCGTCCCTACTGCTCAGCCATGCCCACTCAGACAGTGCTTGAGAGCTTTGACGGCGCTGATTTCCTGATGCCTCAGCAGATCTGGAATGGATTCGATTGGAGTATCAGCCACTGCGTACTGCGCAGTGACAATGCCCCATTCCGGCTGGTATCTGATGGGTGATCGCCAGGTTCTGATCGCCATCGCAATCACCGTTGTTCTTGTGGTTGGCCTGGTGTTCTCAACAAGATCACCGGAAGCGAGCCGTGGACCAGAACTGCTCTGGCGCGACTCGCCGGCTGAAACGAGTGGTTCGCTGCAAATCTGACCACCACGACGCAGGTGTCATCTGCGGAGATGGCAAGGTGAGAGTTCTGGAGGCCCGTTGTCTTGCCCGTCAGCGATCAGCAGGACAGAAGCACGGAGGAGCGACACCCAGAGGAGCGCTCACTCCATCCCCTTCCGCGGGGCCTGGTTGAGCTTTATGGCTTGGTGGCCGTCTTGGTGGTGCTCATCCCGGAATGGCTGGCGGATGGAACCATCTCCATCAGCCAGGCTGGCGGACCGGAATTTCTCCCGATGCGCTCCCGCGCCTGGCGCACATTGCCTGAATTACGACTTGCTGCAATGAGCCTGCGCGAGTTACGGCAGCTCGCGCGCCAGCTGCGAGTGATTCAGTACGCAAGTTGCCATCGGGAGCAGCTCACCGCTCGGATGCTGCGACGGATCAAGGGCCGGAATGCCTTGTGATAACTTAAATCTGACGGGGCGTGGCGCAGCTTGGTAGCGCACTACTTTGGGGTAGTAGGGGTCGTGGGTTCAAATCCCGCCGCTCCGATTTTTTGATCCGTTCAACCCCTCCCAATGGTTCTGCAACCATTGGGAATTTTCACCGGCAACCATGCCGGTTTTTTTGTGGTTTGAAGAAGAACAAGGGCCCTAATCGGGCCCTTGCGAACGTTCAGATTCAGATCACTGACCGATCGTCTGGATGGCGGCTTTGGCTTTGTTCAGATTTTCCCCCTTCAAGGGAACAAAACCCATGGACGAAGCCTTGTTCTGAGCTGCGTCACTCAGCATGTAGTTGAAGGCATCCTTCAACACAGCAGCGTCGGTCCCGTTGCCGGTCTTGTACGCCAGAACCCAGGTGAGGGTGGAGATGGGATAGGCGCCTTCAGCGGCGGGGTTGGGATCGGTGCCGGCAAGGTTGTCATCCAGAGCAATGCCGTTCAAGGCCACGGCACCAGCTTCAACCGAGGGCATCAGGAATTCGCCGGATTTGTTCTCCAACGACGCAGCACGCACATCGCCTTTGATGTACGACTGGTTCACGTAGCCGATGGAGCCGATCCGGCTTTTGATCCTCGCAGCGACACCGGC
>CAJWZN010000065.1 GCA_913050105.1 uncultured Synechococcus sp. | reverse complement strand
CTGCCATGACCCTGCGCGTTGCGATCAATGGATTCGGCCGGATTGGTCGCAATGTGCTTCGGGGATGGATCAGCCGTGGGGCAAATACGGGTCTTGAGATTGTGGGGATGAACTCCACATCTGATCCTGCGACCAGCGCTCATCTGCTGACTTACGACTCCATCCTGGGTCGCCTGGACCCTTCCGTGGACATCAAGACCACGGATGATGCGATGTTCATCAACGGCAAAGAGATCAAGTTCTTCGCCGACCGCAACCCGCTCAACTGCCCCTGGAAGGAGTGGGGTGTTGACCTGGTGATCGAGTCAACCGGTGTTTTCAATACCGATGAGAAAGCCAGCATGCACATGCAGGCTGGTGCCAAGAAGGTCATCCTCACCGCACCGGGAAAAGGTGATCGTGTCGGCACCTTTGTGGTGGGCGTCAATGACGATCAATACCGCCATGAGGACTGGGACATCCTCAGCAACGCCAGCTGCACCACCAACTGCCTGGCTCCGATCGTGAAGGTTCTGGACCAGAACTTTGGTCTCGACTGGGGTCTGATGACCACCATTCACAGCTACACCGGTGATCAACGGATCCTGGATAACAGCCACCGCGACCTGCGTCGTGCCCGTGCAGCAGCTCTGAACATGGTCCCCACCACCACCGGTGCGGCCAAGGCTGTCGCCCTTGTTTATCCCGAGGTGAAGGGCAAGCTCACGGGCTTCGCCATGCGTGTCCCCACCCCGAATGTGTCTGCTGTTGATTTGACCTTTGGACCGTCCCGCGGGGCCAGTGTTGATGACATCAAAGCCGCCATGAAGTCGGCTTCTGAGAACGGCATGAAGGGGATCATCAAGTACAGCGATCTTCCTCTGGTTTCCACCGACTACGCCGGTACCAATGAGTCCACCATCTTCGACGCAGACCTCACCTACGCCATGGGCGATAAGGCCGTGAAGATTCTTGCCTGGTACGACAACGAGTGGGGATACAGCCAGCGTGTGGTTGATCTGGCGGAAGTCGTCGCCAAGAACTGGAAGTGATTCAGGTCGCTTGACTAGCTCCAGAAAGCCTCCCCACGGGGAGGTTTTCTTTGGATTTAGGTCATCGTCTGAAAATGGTCGTATCCGCTGTTCAGCGTCAGTGTTGAACCGTCATTCCAGATAATGCGATCTGGCTCTGCAGTCATTCGCCCCAGGCAATAGCTTCCCGGCATGGATGATTGCCAGGCTCTTGCCCAGGCCGGCGGCAGTGCCAGCACCAATTCGAAGTCTTCACCGCCGCTGAGGCACCAGCGATCCCACTGCTCTCCCTGTGGCCATCCGTTGGGCCGTGGAATCGCTGATTGCTGCAGAACGGCGCCGCAACCGCTGGCTCTGCAAAGTCCCTGCACCGCAGCGATCAGTCCGTCGCTGCTGTCAGTTCCTCCGGCTCGCCACGGCAGGCCTGATGGTTTGCACTGCAGCAAGCTATGTAGGGCATCAAAACGGGGCACAGGGCGACGGTGCTGTTGGATGGCTCGCTCCTGCAGTACCTGGTTCAGGCCAGCGGTGGCTGGATCGACCTCCCGTTGGAGCAGCGCCAGCCCCAGTCGGCTCAGGCCGTGTGCACCGCTTGTCACGACAACATCGCCTGGCTTTGCATCGCTGCGCAGCAGCCTTAGAGGCCCAAGGCGGCCCAGGGCCGTGATCGCCAGCAGTCGATTGGCTCCCGCTGAGCAGTCTCCGCCCAGAAGCACGCCACCGAACTGGTTCAACGCCGAGCTGATCCCGCTGTAGACCCCCTCCACCCAGTTCCAGCTGGTGTGCCCTGGTGCCACCAGCCCAACCGTGATTCCATCAACGCTTGTCACACCACTGGCCGCGAGATCAGACAGGTTGGCCGCTACGGCTCGCCAGCCTGCGTCGTCTGCAGAGGTGGTGTTGTCACTGAAATGGACGCCGTCCACCAGCACATCGGTGTTCACGATCAGAGAACGCGGATCGGGCGCGAGGCACGCGGTGTCGTCGTCCAATTGACCTGGCGGGGCGAAGGTGGCGAGCCGCCGGAGCAGTTCCGCTTCACCCAGCTCCGCCAGGGAGGTGCTCATGCGTGACTGCGGAGGCGGTCGGCACCGTCGGTCACGGTGATGGAACGGATGCTGTCATCCACGCCCAGCTCTTCGAGTACATCAAACCCTTCAACGACGTAACCGAATGCAGCGTTGCGGCCATCCACCAGATTCAGACCTGCCGGTGTCAGCTCAGCCTCATAGAGGAACATGAAGAACTGCGAGGAACCGTCGTCCAGGGCCTGGTCCGAGTGGGCCCAGCCGAGGGTTCCCAGGGTGGCAAACGGCAGGGTAGGTGTGGCTTTGAACAGGCCAACATCCTCAAAAGTCTCGTTGTAAATGGTGTCGTCTTCTTCAGGAACGCGAATTTCAAGGGGTACGTGGCGCTCCTGTTTCGTTGATGGATCGATGTAACCGATCTCAGGTCCTTTTGGATCACCGCTTTGCAGCACGTAGAAATCTTCTGCGCGAATGAAGGGGAGACCGTCATAAAAACCTTTTAAAGCAAGGTCCACGAAGGCACCGGCGGTCAACGGTGCGTTGTATCCGTCCACGATGGCGGTCAGATCGCCCTGGCTGGTGCTGATGGCCAGAGTTGCGCGACCCTGGAGACGGGGCAGAGCATCGAACTCCGAAGGGATCTCGCGCTCAAAGCCGTCTTCAACCATCAGAGCCTCGACGGCGCCGATGCGGCTGAGAGTGCTGCGTCGTGCAGCGATGAATCCGGGTTTGTCGATTTCCCCGATGCGTTCCTTGAGAGTGATGAGGCCCTGATCGACTTCTTTCAGCAGGGAGTCGGCCTGATCCCGGAGGTCCACCGGCACCGCTTCGAGGATGGTGGTTCGACGCTTGGCAAGCACGGTTTCGCTTCGGGAGACGGCTTTCCCCAGCGCGGGCCAGCGTTTCGCTCGCAGGTCATCGCTGGTCAGTTCCAGCCGATGCTGCATTTCACGGATGTCGTCTTGTTCGAACGGCAGGGCATCGCGAAGGATGGCTGCCGGGTCCTTCACGGCGTTGCCCTGGGGCAGCGCGGCCCATGCCGGTGCGGCGATGCCGAATAGAGCAATGCTGATCAAGCCGATCAAAAGGGCCTTGAAACGCTGATAGGCCAAGGGGAACCCCAGTGCTGACGCGACTTTGGCACAGCCGTATAGTCCGATGAACCGTTCGGCCGGAATGATCTCCAGCAACGACTTCCGCACCGGCACCACGATTGAGATTGATGGTGCTGTTTGGCGTGTGGTGGAGTTCCTGCATGTGAAGCCCGGCAAGGGCTCCGCTTTTGTGCGCACCAAGCTCAAGGCGGTCAAGACCGGCAGTGTGGTTGAGAAGACGTTCCGCGCCGGGGAGATGATCCCTCAAGCCATTCTGGAGAAGGCATCTCTCCAGCACACCTATATGGAGGGTGAGGATTATGTCTTCATGGACATGGGGACGTATGAGGAGACACGCCTTACCGCTGATCAGATCGGTGACAGCCGCAAATACCTCAAGGAAGGAATGGAGGTGAATGTCGTCTCCTGGAATGACAAGCCTCTGGAAGTTGAACTGCCTAATTCGGTGGTTCTGGAGATCGCGCAGACCGATCCAGGCGTGAAGGGTGATACGGCGACCGGGGGCACCAAGCCGGCCATTCTTGAAACCGGTGCGCAGGTGATGGTGCCGCTGTTCCTCTCCATTGGCGAGAAAATCAAGGTCGACACCCGCACCGACAGCTACCTGGGCCGTGAGAACGGATGACTATGCAACTTGATCACGAGCAGCTTCATCGGCTTCTGGAAGTCCTTGGTGAAAGCGACATCCAGGAGTTCCGACTCGAGGGGGATGACTTCCGTCTCGAAATTCGTCGGAATCTTCCGGGCCAGACCGTTGTGGCATCCGCGGCGGCAACCCCTGTGGTGGCAGCAGTTGCTCCTCAGGCCGTAGCCGCAGAGACAACCTCTCCTCCTCCTGCAGCGGCATCCACCCGCAGTGATCTGCAGGACATCACAGCTCCCATGGTGGGGACCTTCTACCGGGCTCCCGCTCCGGGTGAACCCTCCTTCATCGAGGTGGGCAATCGTGTGGATGTCGGCCAGCCCGTGTGCATTCTCGAAGCGATGAAGCTGATGAATGAGCTCGAGTCAGAGGTGAGCGGCGAGGTTGTCGAGATCCTTGTGGACAACGGCACACCGGTGGAATTCGGCCAGGTTCTGATGCGGGTCAAGCCCGCCTGATTTCACTCAGATCCCAGGCCGCCTGGAGGGCGGCCACCATGCTGTCTGCTCGCGCGATACCGGCAGCAGCGATATCAAATCCTGTTCCGTGGTCCGGTGAAGTGCGTAAGAACGGCAGTTCGAGGGTGGTGTTCACGGCTGCATCAAAGGCCAGCAGTTTCAGGGGAATCAGTCCCTGATCGTGATAAAGCGCCAGGTAACCGTCAGGCCCGCTTGAACTCGTGGACCTCCAGGCTTTGCCAGCACTGAGCCAGCAGGTGTCTGGAGAGATTGGACCCTCCAGCCGTATATCGGGATGCCGCTGTCGCCAGGAGTTCAGAAGTGGTTCCAGCCAGCTCGCCTCTTCAGATCCCAGGCGACCGTTTTCTCCGGCATGGGGATTGAGTCCGGCCACGACCAGATGTGGACTTGGCCTGAAGCGTTGGCAGAACGCAAGCAGCACCGACAGTTTTTGTTCCACAACCGCAGGACTGAGGGCCTGCGACACCTGATTCAGTGGCAGATGAGTGGTTGCCAACAGAGTGTTCAGCCGCCAGCCGGTGTGGGGTGAAATCGCTGTGAACAGCATCGAGGAGCGGGCTGAGCCCGCCAGTTCGGCCAGCCGTTCGGTCTGGCCCGGATAGACCCGACCCGCTGCATGCCAGAGGTGTTTAGCGATTGGCGCCGTCACCAGGGCTCGAGCCTGTTTTTCCTTCAGAAGCATCACCGAGCGCGTCAGCCAGTCGAAGCCGGCGGAAGCTCCGGCAATGTTGGGCTGGCCAGGTTCCACATCGATTGCCAGCGGCTGGTCATCGATGCAGAGATCGGCGGGGTCTGCCAGGGGAATGGTGGATTGCCGTTGCAGTCGTTGGTGCGTGCTGATCAAGGTGCGACGACAGCCAACCAGAATTGGCTTGAGTGTCGGTGGAAGGCTTGGGTCGGCCAGTGCTTTGAGCACCACTTCCATGCCGATACCGGCCGGATCCCCCAGGCTGATCAGCAGATGCGGACTAGCTTCGGATTCTGTTTGAGAAGACATCCCTTTGCTGCGGTTGTTTCTGCTCGGGCTCGTGCTGGTGTGTTTGGCCGCTGGTCTGCAGCGTCAGTGGCTGGTTGTCGACTGGAGCAGGATTGTGGATGACGTGGGCCTCACGCTTTTGGACGATGATCAGCCCGTTGATTTCAACAAGCTGATCATCGGCGATTAAACCTCCGGGTGCAGGTCTTGCTTCAGGCAGTCCAGCAGGCCGATGCGGTAGTTGGGATGCAGCAGTGTGTACCCGAGGTCTTTGCACAGCAGTCGGTTGCTGACCCGACGATTTTCGCTCCAGAAGGACTGTGCCATCGCGCTCATGGTCTGGCTTGCCTCCGCGTAACTCTCCTCCGCGGGAAGATTGCAGTTGAGCAGGTCTGCACCGAACTCCATTAGCTCTGCGGATGAAGTTGGTTCATCGTCGGCGACGTTGACGATCGTCGGTGCGTGGCCTGATGCGGCCTTGTGAATCAGATGCAGACAGGCACCGGCGATGTCTTCGACGTGAATGCGGCAGAAGACCTGATCCTGTTTGTTGATGCGACGGGCTCGGCCGGATTTCAATCCATCCAGCACCGAGCGTCCCGGTCCATAGATGCCTGGCAGCCGCAGGATCTGAACCGGAAGTCCGCTGTTGAGCCAGGCTTGCTCGCAGGCCAGACGGCGGCGACTGCGGTCCTGACCGGGGGAGGCAGCATCGGACTCACTGACCCAATTCCCCTGGCGGTCTCCATAAACCCCAGTGGTGGAAAGGTAGCCAACCCAGACCGGTGAGATGTTGTTGAGGAGAGGTCCGAGATCGTCCAGGGCCGGATCCCCTCCTTCGCGTGAAGGAGGGATTGTGCACAGCACATGGCTGACGCCCTCGAGGTCACTGGCGCTGGGCTGAACGCTTGTTGCGCTGTCGAAGGCGAGATCGGTGCTGTTTGGCTCTGGGTGACGGCGTGTGCTGATGACTGTGGTGCCAAAGGCGTTGAGCAACCGTGCGAAACAGCGGCCGCTGTAGCCCCCTCCAAGCACCAGAACCTTGGCGGTCGGCCCAAGTGGCAGGGCCTGGTTGACAAGCCGGGAAAGCATCAGTACACCTGTATTAGTTTATTTGGATGGCATGACGACCAGCAGTTTCGATCGCGCTTCAGCCCGGGCTCGTTCTGCCTTCAGCCCCAGCATTGTGGCGGGTGTCGTGCTGATCGCTGCACTTGTTCTGGCGCCGGATGATCCCAGCTCTCAGGCCTCGATTTGTGAGAGGCACCATTCTTCAGACGTCTGCCGTGTGTGGTGAAGACTCATGCGGCCTGGTAGCTCAGGTTGCTGTCCTCCTGGTCTGTCGCTGAAGAGGACTCCTTGAGAGGTTGAGCCCACTGCAACAGTCGCAGAGCCAATCTCATGTCGCCATCCATCCATGCGCGGATGGCCATGGCTCGCCGGGGGTCGTAAAAGCGTTGGCGCCGGTACCAGTCGAAGACTTCCGCGTCAGATTTATGACCGTTGCAGGACAGGCATGACGGCACGCAGTTTTGCGTCACGCTCAGCCCGCCGTGCGCACGGGGATGAATATGATCAATTGATTCAGAAGGTTTGCCGCAATAAATACATTTTTTACTCGTGCACTTGTGCAGCGATTGTCTCCATCGACGGACACGTAATTTGGGGCAGAGTTCATCGAGAAAAACTGCATCCCTGCTATGCATCCGAAGGCTTTCGGTTGTCCCGATTCTGGCGCAGGGGAAACGTGAGTCAATGTGTCGAGCACTGCATTTTTGACAGTTTGTTGCTGATGTGACATGGCACTTCAGAGCCGCTTGGTGATCACCTTGATTTCTGTAAACTGAATGTTTGCGGGGATCTGAATTTCCGCTTCCGAGCGTCCTCGCTGCCGCCTTGACCTGTCCTCCTCCGGCTTGATCCGGGTGGTCAGCCCTTTTGATGCGGTCACTCAGGCTGAATTGCGTCGCATCCGACCTCGCGGACGTTGGATC
>CAJWZN010000064.1 GCA_913050105.1 uncultured Synechococcus sp. | reverse complement strand
CGTCGACATCGGTGTTGCCATCAGCTACATGCTGAACATGCCAGCCGTAGGCCTCGTAGCGTTTGAGAACGTCTTCGGTGAAGGAAACGTCGGTACGCCCGTCAATGGTGATGTTGTTGTCGTCGTACAGAGCAATCAGCTTGCCCAGCTTGAGGTGACCGGCCAAAGAAGCGGCTTCCGAGGCCACACCTTCCTGGTTGCAGCCGTCGCCCATGATCACGTAGGTGTAGTGATCAACCAGGGTCGAGCCAGGTTTGTTGAACTTGGCAGCCAGGTGAGATTCAGCGATCGCCAGGCCGACGGCGTTGGAAATGCCGGCACCCAGGGGGCCCGTGGTCACTTCAACACCAGGGGTTTCGAACGTCTCAGGGTGGCCAGGGGTCTTTGAGCCCCACTGACGAAACTGTTTGATGTCGTCAATCGATACCGAGTCGTAACCGGTGAGGTGCAGCAGTGCATAAAGCAGCATGCAGCCGTGACCTGCTGAGAGCACAAAGCGGTCGCGGTTGAACCACTTGGGGTTCTTCGGGTTGTGCCTCAGGAACTTGTCCCAGAGCGCATACCCCATCGGTGCGCAGCCCATGGGCAGGCCAGGGTGGCCGCTTTTGGACTTGTTGATGGCATCAACGGCCAGCATCCTGATGCTGTTGACGCAAAGCGTGTCGAGTGATGCGGGCGCGGCGACCATGGAGTTAGTAAAAGATGGGACGATTGTGACGCACAGTGCGAGCGGGTTTGCTCAGGCTGTGCCTCGGAAAGCCAGGCAGACGTTATGGCCGCCGAAGCCGAAGGAGTTGGACAACGCCAAATTCAGTTTCTGATCCCGTGCCTGGTTGGGCACGACATCCAGATCACACTCGGGATCCGGCGTGGTGTGGTTGATGGTGGGTGGAACAACCCCTTTCATCAACGAGAGCACGCAGGCAACGGCTTCAATGCCACCGGATCCACCCAACAGATGGCCGGTCATTGATTTTGTCGAGCTGACGGGGATCTGCAGAGCCCTCTCCCCCAGAGCACTTTTGATGGCCGATGTCTCGTTCTTGTCGTTCGCTGGCGTGCTGGTGCCGTGAGCATTGACGTAGTCCACTTCGGCAGCCTCGATGCCGGCATCGGACAACGCAAGGCGCATGGCCTCCGCGCCACCGACCCCTCCGGGTGTTGGAGACGTGATGTGGTGAGCATCACAGGTCATCCCGTAGCCGATCACCTCGCCAAGAATCGTGGCACCACGGCTTTGTGCGTGTTCCAGAGTCTCCAGCACCAGGATTCCAGCGCCTTCGCCGATGACGAAACCGTCCCGTTCCCTGTCGAACGGTCGGCTCGCGGTCGCGGGATCATCGTTGCGGAATGACAGAGCCTTGGCGCTGGCGAAACCCGCAACTCCTAAAGGTGTGATGGCGGACTCAGCACCACCACAGACCATCGCGTCAGCCTTCCCCAGCTGGAGCAACCGGAAGGCATCGCCAATGGCGTTTGACCCGGCAGCACAGGCTGTGGCAACGGCAGAACTGGGCCCCTTCGTGCCCAACGCAATGGCCGCCAATCCTGTGGCCATGTTGGGAATCATCATCGGCACGGTGAATGGACTCACCCGGCCGGGCCCCTTGCCATCAAGAACATGGGCCTGGGTCTCCATCGTGAGAAGTCCGCCCACTCCGGATCCGATAATCGTGCCAATGCGATCGGCATTCGACTCGGTTATTTCGAGGCCGGCATCCGCAACAGCTTGTTTGGCTGCAACGACGCCGAATTTGCAAAATCGATCCCAGCGTTTTGCTTCCTTGGGTTCGATCAGGCCTGCAGGATCAAAATTTTTGACTTCGGCCGCGAAGCGACAGGCGTGTTGAGCGGCGTCAAAGAGTGTGATGCCTGCCACACCATTCCTGCCTGAAGTCAGACCGTGCCAGTAATCCTGAACCGTATTGCCGATCGGTGTGACCGCGCCGAGACCGGTTATGACGACGCGATGGAGACCATCCACCATGCCGTTCCTCAGGCCTGTTTGTCTTGGATGTATTTGACGGCGTCGCCGACTGTGGTGATGCCCTCAGCAGCTTCGTCGGGGATTTCGATGTCGAAGGCTTCTTCCAGAGCCATGACCAGTTCCACGGTGTCCAGAGAATCTGCTCCCAGATCGTTCTGGAAGTTGGATTCCGGCTTCACCTCTCCGGCATCGACGCTGAGCTGCTCAGCAACGATCGAGCTGACTTTCTCGAGGATCGCTTCCTGGGACATAGCCGTGGCAACGGGACGCTGCATCTTACGGGCAGGGCTTCAACACCCTCGGCATTAACAAGAATGACGGCTTGAGCCTGGGAGTGATCAAGGGCGGGTAATTTTGTTTGAAGCCCTCGTTCGCATCGGGACATGTCCCACGCTGTCAAGATCTACGACACATGCATCGGCTGCACTCAGTGCGTACGTGCCTGCCCGCTGGATGTTCTTGAGATGGTCCCCTGGGATGGCTGCAAGGCCGGTCAGATCGCTTCATCTCCCCGCACAGAGGATTGCGTGGGATGCAAGCGTTGTGAAACTGCCTGCCCTACTGATTTCCTCAGCATCCGCGTCTATCTCGGAGATGAAACGACACGTTCCATGGGTCTGGCTTACTGATCCGCTGAAAAACCTCTAATAAGCTCAGCCTGGCTTCAGCCGGGCTTTTTTTTATGTGCGGAATCGTTGCTCTCGTTGGTTCTCAACAGGCTGCGTCGCAGTTATTGGACGGCCTCGGGCAACTGGAATACCGCGGTTATGACTCCGCCGGCATTGCCACGGTGGATGCACCTGGTCAGCTCAGCTGTCTGAAAGCAAAAGGAAAGCTGGTCAACCTGAAGGCGCGCGTCGATGCTGAAGGTGCCCCGGGTCGTTGCGGCATCGGCCACACCCGCTGGGCCACCCATGGCAAACCTGAAGAGCGCAATGCCCATCCACACCGCAGCCAGGATGGATCGGTAGCGGTCGTCCAGAACGGCATCATCGAAAATCATCGCAATCTGCGCGATGCCCTCGAGAGCAGGGGGGTTGTCTTCCAGTCTGAGACGGATACCGAGGTGATTCCCCACCTTGTGGCTGAAGAGCTTCAACGCTGCCTTTCAGCAGGCGAACCTGCCAGTGCTGCGTTGTTGCTGCAGGCCGTTCGGGCTGTGTTGACCCTCCTTGAGGGTGCCTATGCCCTGGCGGTGATCTGGGATCAGCTGCCGGGTGCTCTGGTTGTTGCCCGCAAAGCAGCGCCGCTGCTCATCGGCCTCGGAGAAGGTGAATTCCTCTGCGCCAGCGACACGCCGGCGTTGGCTGGATTCACACGCACAATTCTGCCGATGGAGGATGGTGAGGTTGCGCTGCTCTCGCCTCTGGGTGTGGAGCTGTACGACGCTTCGGGTGAGCGTCAGCACCGGCTGCCGACCCAGCTCAGCGCTACTGAGCAGGTGGCTGACAAGCGACATTTCCGCCACTTCATGCTCAAGGAAATCCATGAGCAGCCCGAGACGGCTGCTCTCTGGGTGGCTCGGCATCTGCCCGCGGGGCTTCCTGCGGAGCGGCCTGTCGCACTGCCTTTCGACGACAGCTTTTACGCCGGGATTGAACGGATCGAGATCCTGGCCTGCGGTACCAGTCGGCATGCGGCTCTTGTTGGCGCGCATCTGCTGGAGCAGTTCGCGGGAATTCCGACTGCGGTTCATTACGCCAGCGAGTTCCGCTATTCCCCTCCCCCTCTGGCACCCAACACACTCACGATCGGAGTCACTCAATCTGGAGAAACGGCCGATACGTTGGCTGCATTAGCCATGGAAGCTGACCGGCGTCAGCGCCATCCAGACGCGAGCTTCGCTCCGCGTCAGTTGGGGGTGACCAACCGGCCGGAGAGTTCACTCTCGCGTCAGGTTCCTCAGATTTTGGACATCGGCGCCGGCATTGAAGTTGGTGTGGCCGCCACCAAAACGTTTCTGGGTCAGTTGCTGGCCTTCTACGGCCTAACCCTGGCCTTCGCTGCTCAACGAAGGCAACGCTCGGCTGAGGAGATTCAGGCCCTGGCCGATGCCCTGCGCGGTTTGCCTCAGCAGCTGCAGGATCTAGTTCACCTTCATGACCAGCGATCGGAGGGACTGGCTCCCCGTTTTGCCGACACCCAGGATGTGATCTTCCTGGGACGTGGCATCAACTACCCGATTGCTTTGGAAGGTGCGCTGAAGCTCAAGGAGATCAGTTACATCCATGCGGAGGGTTACCCGGCTGGGGAGATGAAGCACGGTCCGATCGCCCTGCTCGATTCCAATGTCCCCGTGGTGTCGATTGCGGTGCCAGGAACCGTGTTCGAAAAGGTTCTCAGCAATGCCCAGGAAGCGAAAGCGAGGGATGCTCAGCTGATCGGGGTTGCTCCCCCTGGACCCGACACGGACCTTTTTGATGAACTCCTGCCCGTTCCAGAGGTGAGCGAGTGGATCAGCCCGCTTCTGACGGTTGTTCCGATGCAGTTGTTGAGTTATCACATCGCCGCACATCGGGGTCTGGATGTGGATCAGCCTCGGAATCTGGCCAAAAGCGTCACGGTTGAGTGAGGATCAATTCGCTACGGCCGTAGCGATCCTGGAACCGGACGATGTCGTCCTCTGCGAGGTATTCACCGCTCTGCACCTCGATCAGCTCAACAGGAATCTTCCCCGGATTGCTGAGCCTGTGTTTGCAACCTAACGGGATGTAGGTGCTCTGGTTTTCGGTCAGGAGCTGCTCTTGACCGTTCAGTTCAACGATTGCGGTTCCCTTCACGACGATCCAGTGCTCGGCTCTGTGATGGTGCATCTGGAGCGACAGGCTCGCGCCGGGGTTCACAGAGATTCGCTTCACCTGCCAGCGGCTGCCTTCCGTTATTCCGGTGTAGGAGCCCCATGGACGGTAGATCTTGCGATGGGCTTTTCCCTCCGGACTGCCATCCGCCTCCAGCTGCTTCACCACAGTTTTGATGTCCTGAGCTTTGGAACGGTCCGCGATCAGTACGGCGTCATCGGTTTCCACAACCACCAGGTTTTCCACCCCAAGACCCACAACCAGCCTGTGCTCGCTGCGTAAATAGCAATTGCGGCTCTCTTGAGTGATCACACGCCCTTGCACCACATTTCCGTCGCTATCGCGATCCCCGGTTTCCCAGAGAGCGCTCCAGCTGCCGACATCGCTCCAACCGACATCCAAAGGCAGCACCGATCCCAGGGCGGTTTGTTCCATCACCGCCACATCGATGGCGACGTTGGGACACCTCGCGAAGGCTTCTCGCTCGAGGCGAAGGAAGTCGAGATCGGCACTGTCCTGTTCCAGGGCCGCTCGGCAACAGCTCACCACATCCGGAGCCAGTCGCTCGAGTTCCGCAAGCATTGCGCTGGCTTTGAACAGGAACATGCCGCTGTTCCAGGTGAAGCGACCCGTCGCCAGGAACTGCTCTGCAGTGGCCTGATCCGGTTTCTCCACAAAACGGGCAATGGGCACGTCCGCGAGTTCTCCGGGCTGGAAGGGTTCGGCGGCTTCGATGTAGCCATAGCCGGTTTCCGGAGCCGTCGGGACGATGCCGAAGGTCACAAGGCGACCTGCTTCGGCCGCACCGCGGCCGGATGCCACGGCCTGACGGAAGCCGGCAGCATCGCGAATCATGTGATCTGCTGCCAGCACCAGCAGCAGAGGATCCTCGCCGGACGCGGTCGCTTGCAGCGCTGCCACGGTCACTGCGGGTGCCGTGTTTCGACCCATGGGTTCCAGCAGGATGGCACTTGGCATCACGTCGATCTGCCTCATCTGCTCCGCCACGATGAAGCGGTGGTCTTCGTTGCAGATCAGCAGTGGTGATTCCAGGCCGCTCAAGCCTTGAAGCCGTTGTTGGGTCTGTTGCAGCAGGGTTGCATCACCCTCTCCGCTCAGGGGCCAATATTGCTTGGGATAGCTGGCCCGGGACAGGGGCCACAGCCGTGTGCCAGTTCCACCGCAGAGGATGACTGGAATCAGGGGAGTGATGGTCACAGCTGTCCCGGATCGGGACCCAAGAATCGCTTACCTGCGGTGCTGTTGTCGAGAGGGACATTCCAGTCGGCTTTTAAAGCTCCAGAAGGCCCGGAGGTGGCGTCAGCAGCAGCCAGCCTTGATCGAGGTGCACTTCCGGCACGATCGCCTCCACGAAGGGCACGAGCAGGGTCCGTCCATCGGGACGCTTCAGTTCCAGCAGGTCGTTTCCGCCGCTGATCAGGTCAGTCACCGTGCCCACCACATCTCCCTGTTCGCCCAGTCGAGCCTCCAGTCCCACAAGGTCCAGCAGATGGAACTCGCCATCTTCGAGCACGGGGCGATCGTCTCCTCGCACCAGCAGGTCATGACCAATAAGGGCCTCGGCCGATGCACGGTCATTCACCCCGTCCACCCGAACAACAAACAACGACCGACCGGGTAGCTGTCGTCCGCTCTTGAGCTGAATCTCGGTTGGTTGATCGCAGCTGCGGGCTCGAAGCCAGCGGGGTCCCGGCTTGGTGAACCGTTCCGGAAAATCGCTGGCGGGATTCACCTTCAACTCCCCGCGTAATCCCTGCGCTCCCACCAGTTTTCCCACCATCAGCCAGTCATCGCGCTCGGCCATGCCCCTGCGGGGTTGCTTTGCCGATAATGGCGCGAGACCTGACCGTGTCTTCGCTATGGCGTCCACCGCAGCTCCAATCCTCCCCGGCTCCACAGTCACCGTGGAGGACGCCACGTCGATCTACAACGGTTACACCGGTTTCGTTCAGAGAATCAGCGGTGATCGGGCCGCTGTGCTGTTTGAAGGAGGCAACTGGGACAAGTTGGTGACCTTGCGCCTGAAGGCACTGCAACTGGCCTGATTCCCATGGCTTCTGACCGCAGCCTGCGCCAACGCCTTCGCACCACCGTCCTGGAAACGGTCACTCCTGCTGGTCGGGCTTACAACGCGGCGATCTTCGGAGCCATCCTGCTGAGTGTGCTGGCTCTGCTGCTCGAGCCGGACCCCCTTGCCAATTCAGCGCTGCGTCAGACCGAGGTGCTTTGGATTGACTTGGTTCAGAACGTTTGTCTCGGAGTGTTTGCCGGCGACTTCCTGCTGCACCTTTTTGTGGTGGATCGGCCCCGCCGGTATCTGTTCAGTTTCACCGGACTGATTGATGCCTCGGCGGTGCTGTTCTTCTTTGTTCCACAGGTCCGCAGTGAACTGCTGCTGTGGGTGTTCAAGTTCGGCCGCATCCTGCGGGTGTTCAAGCTGCTCAAGTTCATCG
>CAJWZN010000063.1 GCA_913050105.1 uncultured Synechococcus sp. | reverse complement strand
GCAGAGCTCCTGGATCATCTGGAGCGTGCCGGATCCAATCCTTAACGACTTCCCAAACCATGAGCCCTCGCTTTGAACGCCGTCCCGGCGGCCCTTACCGCGATGGCGGCAATGCCAGCCGTGGGAATGGGGGTTGGAGTGGTCCCGGTCGAGACAGGGATCGCGACGGTGACAGGCGCGGTGGTGACAGGCGCGGTGTTGAAAGGCGAGATGGCGACAGGCGTGATGGAGAGAATCAAGGCAGTGACAGGCGAGACGGTGATAACCGGTATCGGGGTCGTCCCGCAGGTCGTCCTCCGGGTCGTTCTCAGGGCCGTCCTTCCGGACGACCGTCTGGGCGTTTTTCGGAAGGTCGTGGATCCGATGAACGCTCGTCCGGGGGGTGGGGTGCTTCCTCCCGAGGAGGTGGGAGCCGTTCCGGTGTTGAGCGTCCAGGAGCTGCTCGGTCAGGGGGTGTTCGTTCTGGACCCGGTCGCGGGGGGGCTGGTCGCACGAATCGGAGCTGGAACGGAGAGCGACGGACCGATGGAGGAAATCGTCGATCCGAAACAGGTCGCTTCTCCCCTGCGCGTCGGGATGGTGACAGCCGCCCCAGCCAGAGTCGTTTCCGCGAGCGCACCGATCGTTTCAACGACCGGGAGCGTGGTCAGGAGCGTTTTCCCGACCGTCGTCCATCCGGGGATGAGCGTTCACCGGCTCGGGCCCGCTTCGGAACATCGGCAGGACGTCAGGATCGTGTCGAGCGCTCCACCACTGCGCCGCAACCCGAAGCTGCGGCTGCGACTCCCCCAGCAGATGATCTGATCTGGGGACGTCACGCCTCCCTTGCCGCCCTGGAATCGGGTCGGCCGATTCACCGGATCTGGTGCACTCCGGAGATGCGCAGTGCCGCCAAATTTCTGCAGCTTTTGCGAAAGGCCAAGGCATCGGGTGTGTTGGTGGAAGAGGTGACTTGGGCCCGGATCGGCCAGATCACATCCGGTTCGGTGCATCAGGGCATCGCGTTGCAGACAGCGGCTGCTGAAACTCTCGATCTCGACACCCTGATCGATGGATGTTCCGACCTCGGCGAACCCGCACTTCTTCTTGCGCTTGACGGGGTCACGGATCCCCACAATCTCGGCGCCATTGTGCGTTCTGCTGAAGCGATGGGAGCCCATGGCGTTGTGCTGCCGCAACGGCGAAGTGCCGGACTCACCGGCTCAGCCGCCAAGGTGGCTGCAGGCGCACTGGAACACTTGCCAGTTGCCCGTGTGGTCAACCTCAACCGTTCGCTGGAGAAGCTGAAGGATTCCGGTTACAGGGTGATCGGACTCGCCTCCGAGGGGGATGTGACCCTCACAGACGTTGATTTTGACGGTCCTCTTGTTCTGGTGACCGGATCTGAAGATCAGGGTCTTTCCCTGCTCACCCGCCGCCACTGCGATCAACTGGTGCGCATTCCGCTCCGAGGCATCACTCCCAGCCTCAACGCTTCGGTGGCCACAGCGCTCTGCGTTTATGAGGTGGCACGCCGCAATTGGATGAAGGACATCCACGGCCAGGCTCCCTCCCCGCCGATTGTGCGACCTCGGAGGGTTACAGAAGATGAGCCTGAATCAACACCTGTTGTTGGCTCCGAGTCTGAGGCCAAGCCGGAGACAACCCTTGAAACAGCTGTGAAGAAGCCCGATCCGATTGAGATCAATCTCTCGGCTCCCACGGAGGATCAGGCTGCAGAGATCCTCTTTGATGAGAGCATTCAGCTGTCCAACTAAGTTCGCCTCAGGCATCACTTTCTTTTCTCGGTATCGCGGCAAAATGATTTCCATCCTGTTTCTTAGCTGATGAGCCCACTGATCCGGCCGCTGCGAAGCCTGGCCAACGGTCTCGGTGTGGCCTGGTGGGCCCGCGTTGAAACCTCTGGTCCTGATGTGACCTACTGGTTTGGGCCGTTCGTCACCCGGCGTGGGCTCGAAAAGGAGCTCCCCGTTTTCCTTGAGGATGTGAGTTCGGAGGAGCCCCAGTCCATGAGCCATGCCGTGTTGCGCACGCGCCGCTCCGAGCCGTTAACGATTGCAGCCGAGGGCTGAACTCTCAGCTGATAGCGTCGCTCCTGCAACAGATCGCAGGTTCATGACGATCAGCGCGTGGCGTCAGCGGCTTCTGAGCGGTGAGATCTCTTCCCGGGAGCTTGTCGATCAGCACCTCAAGAGGATTGAGGCCTCGGAGTCGAGCCTCAATGTGTATCTGGAGGTCACTGCAGATCGAGCCCGCGCGGAAGCGAACCGCATTGATGAGGCCCGAGCCTCCGGAGAATCGCTCGGTTCACTCGCCGGCATCCCACTGGCTGTCAAGGACAATCTCTGCACTCGGGGTGTCCGTACGACTTGCGCGAGCCGCATGCTCGAGCGGTTCATTCCTCCCTATGAATCCACCGTTACCGATCGCCTCTGGACATCCGGAGGCGTTCTCATGGGTAAGACGAATCTGGATGAATTCGCAATGGGAGGTTCCACCGAAACATCAGCGTTCGGACCCACCCTCAACCCCTGGAACACCTCCCACGTGCCTGGAGGAAGCTCCGGTGGAAGTGCTGCGGCTGTGGCATCCGGCAGCTGCCTGGCCTCCCTTGGTTCGGATACCGGTGGTTCAATCCGACAACCGGCGTCCTTTTGTGGGGTGGTCGGTCTCAAGCCCACCTATGGCCGGGTAAGTCGCTGGGGGCTTGTGGCTTTTGCCAGTTCCCTGGATCAGGTGGGCCCCTTTGCCACATGCGTCGCTGATGCAGCCGAATTGCTTCAGGTGATCGCTGGCCCGGATCCGCGCGATTCCACCTGCCTCAACGCCGATGTTCCCGACTACATCGCTGCTCTCGATCAACCGATCAAAGGGTTGAAGGTCGGCATTATTCGCGAATGTTTTGAAGCGATGGGGCTCGACTCCGAGGTGAAGGCTTCAGTCCAGGCGTCCGCAGCCCAGCTGGAGGCACTCGGAGCGGAACTGGTGGAGGTGAGTTGTCCCCGTTTCAACGACGGAATCGCGACGTATTACGTGATTGCTCCGTCGGAGGCCTCTGCCAATCTGGCCCGCTACGACGGTGTGAAATATGGTTTTCGTGCCGACAATGACGAGAGTCTTGCGGCGATGACGTCCTGCAGCCGTGCCGAAGGATTCGGGGCTGAGGTTCAGCGGAGGATTCTGATCGGTACCTATGCCCTATCTGCGGGCTACGTCGATGCGTACTACAAGAAAGCTCAGCAGGTGCGCACCCTGATTCGTCGCGATTTCGACGCGGCTTTCCAGCAGGTCGATGTCTTGTTGACCCCAACAGCTCCGTCCACAGCATTCAAAACCGGAGCCCATGCGGATGATCCCCTCTCGATGTACCTGGCTGATCTGCTCACAATTCCTGTGAACCTTGCCGGTTTGCCCGCGATCAGTGTTCCCTGCGGCTTCAGTCAGTCGGGTCTGCCCATTGGGGTCCAGTTGATTGGCAATGTGCTGGAGGAAGCAAAATTGCTGCGGGTTGCTCATCAGTACGAACAGGCCGCTGATGTGTTCGCGTCGCGTCCCGAGGCTGCTTTGGTGCCCTGAGCACTACATCTAGTGTCTCTTGCTTAAGGCAAACACTTGATCTTGCGTTGGGGCCTAGGCTGGGTGCATGGCTTTTGTCCCGCTCCACAACCACAGTGACTACAGCCTCCTGGATGGGGCGTCGCAGTTGCCGGCAATGGTTGAGCGAGCGCAGGAGCTTGGAATGCCTGCCATTGCTCTCACGGACCACGGGGTCATGTACGGCGCCGTTGAGTTGCTCAAGCTTTGCAAAGGAACAGATCTCAAGCCGATTATCGGCAATGAGATGTATGTGATCAACGGTTCGATCGACGATCCTCAACCGAAGAAAGAGAAGCGCTATCACCTCGTCGTTCTTGCGAAAAACGAGGTTGGTTATCGAAATCTGGTCAAGCTCACCAGCATCAGTCATCTGCGCGGGATGCGTGGGCGAGGCATCTTTTCCAGAGCTTGTGTCGACAAGCACCTACTCAAGCAATACAGCGAGGGATTGATTGTTGCCACCGCCTGTTTGGGTGGAGAAATTCCTCAGGCCATCCTCCGTGGACGTCCCGATGTCGCGCGCGATGTGGCTGGTTGGTACCAGCAGGTTTTTGGTGATGATTTCTATCTTGAGATCCAGGACCATGGTTCGCCCGAGGATCGGATTGTCAATACGGAGATCGTCAAGATCGCCGCAGAACTTGGGATCGAGCTAGTCGCGACCAATGATGCGCACTATTTAACCAAGCAGGATGTGGAAGCTCATGATGCTCTGCTTTGCGTTCTCACCGGCAAGCTGATCACTGACGAGAAACGGCTGCGATACACAGGCACGGAATATATCAAGACGGAAGAGGAAATGAGCCGTCTCTTCGCTGATCACCTTGAACCGGATGTTGTTCAAAAGGCAATCACCAACACGGTGAAAGTTGCAGAAAAAGTAGAGCCTTACGACATCCTGGGCCGTTATCAGATGCCACGGTTCCCCATACCCGATGGCCACACCCCGGTCACTTATCTCCGTGAAGTCACTGAGAGCGGTTTGCGTGAGCGGCTTGAGCTTCAGCCTGCTGACGATTTCCCTGATAATTACTCCGAGCGCATGGCTCATGAGCTCAAGATCATGGAGCAGATGGGTTTTCCCACTTACTTCCTTGTGGTCTGGGATTACATCCGATTTGCACGTGAAAAGAATATTCCCGTCGGTCCTGGGCGTGGTTCTGCTGCAGGTTCCCTCGTTGCCTATTGCCTTGGCATTACAAATATCGATCCGGTGAGCAACGGCCTGTTGTTCGAACGCTTTCTCAATCCGGAACGTAAATCGATGCCAGATATCGATACCGACTTCTGCATTGAACGTCGTGGTGAGGTGATCGACTACGTCACCCAGCGCTACGGCGAGGACAAGGTGGCGCAGATCATCACTTTCAATCGCATGACCTCCAAGGCTGTGTTGAAGGATGTCGCCCGTGTGCTCGATATTCCTTACGGCGATGCCGACCGGCTCGCCAAGTTGATTCCAGTTGTTCGGGGAAAGCCTGCCAAGCTCAAGGCGATGATCGGCGACGAGTCTCCGAATCCCGAATTTCGCGAGAAGTACAAGGCTGATCCGGATGTGAAGCGTTGGGTGGATATGGCGATGCGGATCGAAGGAACCAATAAAACCTTCGGAGTTCATGCTGCAGGAGTTGTGATCGCAGCCGATCCCCTTGATGAACTTGTGCCGTTGCAGCGCAACAACGATGGTCAGGTGATCACGCAGTACTTCATGGAAGATGTGGAATCCATGGGTCTTTTGAAGATGGATTTCCTGGGGTTGAAGAACCTCACCATGATCGAGAAAACACTTGAGTTGGTCGAAGTCAGCAGTGGAACCCGTGTTGATCCCGACAGGCTTCCTCCAGAAGATGAAGAAACGTTTGCCCTATTGGCCCGTGGTGATCTGGAGGGAATTTTCCAGCTTGAGTCCAGCGGAATGCGTCAGATCGTGCGTGACCTGAAGCCGTCATCCCTGGAAGATATTTCGTCCATTCTCGCGCTCTATCGGCCTGGCCCACTTGATGCCGGTCTGATCCCGAAATTCATCAACCGCAAGCATGGCCGCGAAGCCATTGATTTCGCTCACGCAATCCTTGAACCGATTCTGAGTGAGACCTACGGGATCATGGTTTATCAGGAACAGATCATGAGGATCGCTCAGGATTTGGCAGGCTATTCGCTGGGTCAAGCCGATCTTCTTCGTCGTGCGATGGGTAAAAAGAAGGTGTCAGAGATGCAGAAACACCGTGGCATTTTTGTTAAGGGTGCCTCTGAGCGTGGTGTGGATGAGAAGGTCGCCGATGAATTGTTTGATCAGATGGTTCTTTTCGCCGAATACTGCTTCAACAAGAGCCATTCAACGGCTTATGGCGCAGTGACTTATCAAACCGCGTATCTCAAGGCTCACTATCCCGTGGCCTATATGGCTGCCCTGCTTACGGTGAATGCAGGTGCTGCTGACAAGGTGCAGCGTTACATCTCCAACTGCAATGCAATGGGCATTGAGGTGATGCCACCGGATGTGAACGCCTCTCTGACAGATTTCACCCCAAATGGTGACCGCATTCTTTTTGGTCTCTCGGCAGTTCGCAATCTCGGAGATGGTGCGATCCGTCAGTTGATTGCTGAGCGTGAGTCTGATGGTGCGTTCCGTTCCCTAGCTGATATTTGCGATCGGATTCCATCCTCAGTCTTGAACCGTAGAGGGCTCGAGTCGTTAATTCACTCCGGTGCTCTTGACGCTTTTGACCCAGAGGCCAATCGTGCCCAGCTGATGGCAGATCTTGAACTTCTGCTCGACTGGGCTTCATCTCGAGCCAGAGACAGAGACAGTGGCCAGGGCAACTTGTTTGATTTGATGGCGGCTCCAGCCGATGCTGATGGCCCTGCTGATTTGAGTTTGGCGCCCAAAGCGGCACCAGTCCCGGACTATCCGCCAACTGAAAAGCTGCGCCTGGAGAAAGAATTGGTTGGTTTTTACCTGTCTGATCATCCATTGAAACAGTTGACGCCATCGTCACGGCTCCTCGCTCCAATCGGCCTCGGATCTCTTGAAGAACAGCCAGACAAAGCCAAAGTCAGTGCGATCACGATGATCACTGAACTGCGTCAGGTAACGACCAGAAAGGGCGATCGAATGGCGATTCTTCAGTTGGAGGATCTCACAGGAAGTTGTGAAGCGGTGGTGTTTCCCAAGAGTTACGCACGTCTTGCGGATCACCTCATGGCCGAAGCGCGTTTGCTGGTCTGGGCTGGGGTGGATCGCCGAGATGAGCGCGTTCAATTGATCATCGATGATTGTCGTGCGATCGATGAGCTCAATCTGCTTCTCGTTGAGCTTCCTTCAGCACAGGCCAGTGATATCGCCGTTCAGCACAAACTTCGCGAATGCCTCAACATGCATCGTCCCGAACGTGATGAGCTAGGTGTGAAGGTTCCAGTGATCGCTGAAGTGAGCGATGGCGCTTCGATCCGTTACGTCCGCCTTGGGCCTCAGTTTTGTGTTCGCAATGCTGAAGCTGCAGTTGAATCCCTGCTTAATCAGGATTTCAGGGCCCGCCGAAGCGAGAATATGGTGTTGAGCTGATCAGCAGTATTCAGTTGACTGATATCCAGTTGGTCATTCCGATGGTTTTGTTTTGGAGGCTCGGATTGTCTCTCTCATTCGTTGAAGATTTGGTCTGAGATTTTCAAATCCCAGAACACTTCCGGGATC
>CAJWZN010000062.1 GCA_913050105.1 uncultured Synechococcus sp. | reverse complement strand
TGGGTTGTTGGTACAGCGGATAGATGCTGTTGAAGGCGGTATTGCCTGGACCAATGCCGATCCAGGGGCGGTCTTGCACCATCTCAAGTGCTGCCAGCCAAACGTTGATGCGGAAATTGTTCGAGCTGTCGCCCCTGCCGGCCACAAGGCTGACCACGCGCGTGCGGATCGGCTCCAGCTGAGTGGCAGCGATCACCACAAGCAATCCCCCAAGAAACAACACTCCCAGGGGAACAAGACGCCGCCAGAGAGGCGGCCAGTGAGCGGTACCGCGCAGCAGCAACAACAGCACCAGCACAGCCAGGGCTGCCAGCAGCCCAAGCCAGCCACCACGGCTGTAGGTGAACACAACGGCGGCGGCGCTCAGCACGCCTGTGACTCCCGCAAATATTTTTTGCCCCAATCCCTGCCAACGCAACAGAGCAATAACGGCCAATGGGATGAGCGGAAGCAGATACCCCGCCAGGAGATTGGGATTGCCCAATGGGCCATAAATCCGAATCGTGCCGGTGCTCATCGACCCAGGATCGGCCCAGCGGGCCAATTCCTCAGTGGAGGCATACAACTGGCGGAGGGCTAGAACACTGCTGAGAAGACCGCCTGACAGCAGGGCTGCCAGCAGGCGGTTCCACCACCGAGAACTGGTCATGAGCAGTCGGCAGAGAAGTGCATAGACCCCCAGGTAGCTCAACAGTTTGAGCAGTCCTTTCACTGCGGCAACTGGCACCGGTGACCATCCGGTGCTCACGCAGGCCACCGCCAGAATCACCAGCAGCCACATGCTGATTGGTCCGATTCGTCCAGGCGGGCTGCACAGCGACCAGAGCAGCCAGAGCAGCCCTGAAGCTGCGATCTCCAGGCCCAGACCGCTGCGGCTTACAAAGGGAAGCCCCGCCAGAAGCAGCATCAGCACCGCCCCTGAAAGCTGCTCCATTCGGATCAGCACCGAGGCGCCAGGAGAGAGGCACCCCTGCCAGCGCAGAAGCAGAGGAGTCGGACGCGGATCCGACGATTCAGCCATCAATCAGGACTCGCGGGAGACACCATCAGCTGGATTATCAATCTCCTGCCACTGGTTTTCCAGACTTCTGCGATCCGGCAGGGGATGTGGGTTGCGCCGATACAGCACCCGGTAGACAGGCAGCGTCTGCTCCATCACGTAGCGCTCTCGTTCGGTGGGCACCGGCAGCGGGTTCTCGAGCCTCCACGGCCGGGCATCCTCGGCCGGTCGTTCAAAGCAGCCGCTCAGTTCTGTGAGCGCCACCATCGGTTCAATCACCTCCGGTACGTCGCTTTGCAGAAACAACTCGCGACCCGGTTCCATGGCCGCGGCGATTGCCAGGAGCAGTGGTGGCTGCAACACCCGCCGTTTGCGGTGACGGCGTTTGAACCAGGGATCCGGAAACTGGATCGAGACCCGTTGCAACCGGTCCTTGGGTAAGTCGTCCATCCAGCCCTCCAGGCTGATGTTCGCGTTGCAGAACAGAACTCGCACGTTTCCGTGCTCGCTGGCCTGAGCATCACGATCGGCTGACTGCACCAGCGGGCGCCGGATTTCAACGCCCAGATGGTTCCAGCTTGGCTGCTGTTCCGCCAGGCCGAGCAGGCAGCGACCCCGGGCGCAGCCGATGTCCAGATGGATCGGTTGTTCGGGGCGCTCAAACAGTTGTGACGGCGCCGGAAGTTGCAGCGGCAGCTGGAAGAAGCGACTGAGGGGATTGACGTGCTGGCGCAACGATCAACCGGCGGTGACCAGTGGATCCTGCCGCAGCAGCCCCCAGCAGGCCGTGTAGCCGTGTAAGTGGGTTGACCCCGCCACGGGTCCGATCTCACCGTTGCAGAACGCACCAGCCATCGGGAGGCCCGGCATCACCTGCCGTCCCAGGGTCACATCCCCATCCGGAGCGCCGAACAACCCCTGACCTCGTCCAAGGCAGGCCATCAGCAGCCCAAACACCGGTGCGCTCTCATCCGCTGCAGCGGCAGCCTGGAGAAGGCTGAGAGCTTCCTCCCGTGAGGCATCGGCCTCCCTCAGCTGGAACTGAACATTCATCCCCGGGCGAACGCGATCTGCCACGGCCACCGCTCCATTTTTGGGATCAACTCCGATCAGATTGCGTACAAGGAAAGCCGCTTCGCTCTGTGCCGGATGCTTCGGGTTGAGTTGAAGAGTGCGTCGTTCAATGCCCAGAAACAGCGAGTGACGGACTCGCTCTCTGTCCTCGCTGTTCAGGTCTGCCAGCACCCTCTGCAGGCAAGCCACGGGGGTGTCTTTCCGCTCCCCATCACTCAGTTCCAGGAGCACGTTGCGCTGCACCTGCTCAATCGAGAAAACGGGGCCGATCGGCCGGCATCCCTGAGCCACCACTGTGTCGAGACGCCAGTCACCGCCAATGGAGCAGACCACCGCTCCAGACACAACCCTGTCATCGAGCAGCAGGGAACCGTGGGGGGCATTGTGGGGGCATGCGATTCCGCCGATGGTTGCCGCGCCTGGAAAGGCGTAGTCCAGCCCGCTGATCAGATCATTGATGTTGTTCGAGCTGGGATCAATCAGCAGGATCTGACTGCGGCAGTGTTCGGGTTGAATACCGCTCCAGTCCTGCCATTGCTGTGCTGGACCGTCGAGATCGGGCAGGGTTTCAGTGGAAAGCCCCACCGAGGTGATCTCGGATCCGGGCAGCTGCAGCAAGGTGACACTTAGAGAAGGTGTCTTTTCGATCTCGGCTGCGCCGCCATCCGGGCGGGTCCCCACCACGCCACCACCGGCAGCACCGATCCAGTGGCGGGATTTGAGCTCCTGCCGCAGCAGGGGCAGAAGTCTTGGCAGATCACTGGCGTACCCCGTGGAGGCGAAGACCAGTGCAAGGTCGGCTTCCCCACGGCGACCAAGCTGACCGACGACATCTTTGACCGCTTCGTCGAGGGACGGTTTGGTCGATAGGGCAGAACGGCAATAACGGGTCTCCCTAGCCGAGCTGAACCAATCGATCGGAGAGAAACGCATCATGGATCGGACCCTATCAATCCTGCAGAGAGGACTGGGACATCGATAATGACGCCACCTTGATGCCCGGCCGTGAACGAGCTGTCCTACCGCGCTCTGGTGTGGCTCACCTACCGGCTCGGAGCCACCGTGGCGTTGGGCTTGCCGTTGGTGTTGCTGGTCTGGGCGACGTGGAGCCGAGAACCAGTGGTGCAGCGCCTGATGGGGCTGTACTGGAAGGTTGCCAGCCTGATGGCGATCAGCCTTCTGCTCCTAACCGATGAACGTCCGATCGGTTTTGTCACGGCCCTGGTTGCCCCGGTCCTGATGACCATGAGTGTCTGGTTCTGGGTTGATCTGAACGAGGAGCTGGCTGATCAGCCGCTGTGGCGTCCGCTGCCGCTCACGGTTCGTCTCTGGCGCTGGGCGTTCACCGGATTTGCCTTCCTGAGCGTGGGAATGAGCATCACGGCTCTTGGCTGTTTTGATGCCCCGGGCCTGAGCGTCTGTTCCGCCTGGTTAGAGGCACCACAACGCATGCATCGTGTGGCTGAGTTGATGTTTGATTTCATCTTCGGGGGGGAGTGGACCCGTGCCGTCGCGGCCTTCCTGGGTTATGCGGCACTTGTGGCTTATCTGGCGGGAGCGCTTCAGTGGCTTCTGGTCAGGCTTCCTCGTTACGGCCGGGTGGCTGGAGAATTCTGATGACTGATGTTGAGCTGGTTCAGCAACTTGAGGAGCGCAGCCGTCTGGCTCCCGATCGTGTCGTGCGTTTGAAAGGAACGGTGTTCAATGAACCCTTTGAGTTGCTGATCTTTCGTGGTTTCAGCAGCAGCACCACCCATCCCACGGCTTTTGATCCGGATGCTTCGGTGTTGCCGGATGGCACCAGCCTTGAGCGGGCTGAACTTCTTCAGGGTCCGCTTAATCCAGTGGACAGCTCAGTGATGGCAGGTCCGATGGCGCCGAGCGATTTGCTGGCTCAGGTTCGCTGGTGAGTGCGGCGTTCCAGGATTCCGACACAGCGACCACAGAGTGTTGCGTGCCCGGGATGCTGGCCAACATCCCCCTCGTAATGCCAGCAGCGATCGCACTTGATGCCGCGGGCTCGACTCACCTCGATCACAGCAATGGCATCGTCCTGGCAGGCAAGCAGTTCCGCCCACGGTTCACCTCCCACCTGGAGCTGGGACACCAGAAGCCAGTCGCGGAGGCCATCCACCTCCGCATCTCCGTTGTCGCGGAGCCAATCAAACGCTGTCTTGAGCTCTGGTCTGCGGGCTTCGACGCGAACTGCGGATTCCAACGATGCCCCCAGCTCCTGGCGGCTGCGGCAGTCCTCCAGCACTCTGTTCACAGCCGCACGAAGATCGCGGAGCTCCTGAACCGGTGCAGAGAGTGTGTTGTCGCGCCACTCCACGGGAACGGTGGGCCAGCCGCGTTGGAACACGGAGATCTCCACCACCGAGTAGGGAAGGTTCTGCCAAATGTCTTCAGCCATGTGGCACAGCACCGGGGCGATCAGGCCTGCCAGGCGTTCGATGATCAAGGCCATCACGGTCTGGCAGCTGCGCCGGCGCCGATCGGCGGGGGCATTCACGTACAGACGGTCCTTGGCGATGTCGAGATAGAAGTTGGATAAATCGGTGACGCAATAGTTCTGGAGCAGCTGGAAGAAGCGGAAGAATTCATAGCTTTCGAACGCCGCGGTGATCTCATCCATCACTTCAGCGGTGCGCTGCAGCATCCAGCGGTCCAGCAGCGGCAGCTCCGCAACGGGAACTGAATCCGTTGCTGGATTGAAGTCGTGGAGGTTGCCAAGCAAATAACGGCTGGTGTTTCGCACCTTTCGATAGACATCGGCCAGTTGCCTGAGGATGCCGGCCCCGATCGGCACATCAGCGGAGTAGTCAACGGAGCTCACCCAGAGGCGCAGCACGTCCGCGCCGAAAGGGGGATCTTGCTTCTGGTTCTTGCCTCCCTCGATGATCACCATCGGATCGACAACGTTGCCGAGGGATTTGCTCATCTTCCGACCTTTCTCATCAAGCGCAAAACCATGGGTCAGCACTCGCTTGTAAGGGGCGTGGCCATTGACGGCCACGGAAGTGAGCAGTGAGCTCTGGAACCACCCGCGGTGCTGGTCTGACCCCTCGAGATACAGATCAGCTGGATAGCTGAGGTGCTCTCGCTGACTGGCGACGGCCGCCCAACTTGAGCCGGAGTCGAACCACACATCCATGGTGTCCGTCCCCTTGCGCCATTGCTCTGCCTGGTTGGCGTAGGCGGAGGGAAGCAGATCGGCTTCGTCTTTTTCCCACCAAACGTCGGCACCATGCTCGGCGATCAGAGCCTCGACATGGGCCAGGGTGTCGGCGTTGAGGAGAACTTCACCGCTAATGCGGTTGTAAAAGACCGGAATCGGCACACCCCAGGTGCGCTGACGCGAAATGCACCAGTCACCCCGCTCCTTGACCATCGCTTCGATCCGGTTACGCCCGGATGCCGGGGTCCACTCCACCGCGTCGATGGCATCGAGGGCCTGTTTCCGGAAGCCGTTCACCGAGGCGAACCACTGTTCGGTGGCGCGGAAAATCGTGGGCTTTTTGGTGCGCCAGTCGTAGGGATAACGGTGGCTGTAGGCCTCCTGCTTGAGCAGTGCGCCGGCCTGCGCCAGCGCTTCGATGATTGCGGAGTTGGCGTCCTTGAGTACGTTCAGCCCCGCGAATGGACCCGCCTCTGCGGTGAGGGTGCCGGCTTCATCAACCGGGCAGAGCACCGGCAGACCATTTTTCAGGCCGGTGTGAAAGTCATCGACTCCATGGCCTGGAGCGGTGTGCACCAGCCCTGTTCCGGACTCAGTGGTGATGTAGTCACCGCCGATCACCACCGGACTGGTGCGATCCATCAGTGGATGCCGATAGATCAGGTTGGCAAGCAGGGCACCTTTGACGGTGGCGCGGCGGTTGAGAGGTAGCGCCAGTGTTGTGGTGAGGGTGTCGATCAGATCAGCGGCCACCAGCAGCAAACGGCCCTTTCCATCGTCGGCCAGGGCGTAATCCAGCCGTTCGTTTACAGATACCGCCAGGTTGGCTGGGAGGGTCCATGGGGTGGTCGTCCAGATCGCCACCTGAAGGGTCTTGCCGAGTTCCGTCGGATCATCGGGGAGTTCGATGCCCTCAGCGTTCAAGGCGTCCTGTAGTGCAGGGGGCACCTCCACCGCAGGAAAGACTGCGTAGACGCTGGGGCTGGTGTGGCCGTCTGGATACTCCAGTTCGGCTTCAGCCAAGGCGGTGCGGGAACTGGGGCTCCAGTGCACCGGTTTCAGCCCTCGGTAGATGTGCCCTTTGAGCAGCATCTCCCCGAACACTTTGATCTGGGCTGCCTCATAGTTTTTCTGCAGCGTGAGATACGGCTGTTCCCAGTCGGCCCAGATGCCCCAGCGCTGGAACCCCTTCATCTGGCCATCCACTTGCTTACGGGCGTAGGCGGCGGCTTTCTTGCGCAGCTTGATCGGCGTCAGGGCTTTGCGCTGTTCCATGTCCATCGACTGCAGAACCTTCAGCTCGATCGGCAGGCCGTGGCAATCCCAACCGGGCACGTAGCGCACCCGGCGACCCTGCAGCACCTGGTATTTGTTGATCACATCCTTGAGCACCTTGTTCAGGGCGTGACCCATGTGCAGAGCACCGTTGGCGTACGGCGGTCCGTCGTGAAGCGTGAAACTGGGGCCCGTGTTCTCCAGCCCTAGCTTTCCGTCAATCCCGTTGTCTTTCCAGAAGGCTTGCAGTTCCGGCTCGCGTTTCACGGCGTTGGCGCGCATGCCAAACCCGGTTTGCAGCAGGTTGAGCGTGTCCTTGTAGGAGGGACGTCCTTCAGTGGCGGCGTCGCGCGTCTCCTTGCTCACGGTCTTCCTGGTTGATCGGGGAATTATCAGTCCTCGACGGCGCTGGCAGTCGGTTCAGGGCTGGCTGTTGTTGGAGGAGTGGCTGTTGGTGCCGGACAGGCGTTTTCGTCCTCGGGGCGGATCCAGAGCTTGTTGGCAACACCGGAGCGACCGGACGGCTTGAGTTGTTTGACGACCCCGCTCAACCCTTCTCCCAGGCTGCTGATTGCAGTTCCCAGCTGGCGCAGGCTTGTCAGCCAGTGATCGATTGAGCTGAGTCGTTGCTTTTCGTCCTCACTGAGGGACTGCCAGCGCGCCTGACTGATTTCGGTGGTGAGACGAGAGATCAGCAGACTTCCGCACAACACAGCCAGCATTGGCGCGCCACGCAGTCGGTCGCTGCTGGTCACCAGCACCAGGCCGAGAAGCAGCACCACTGCACCCCATAAGCCGTCGCGCGGGCGGCTTAGCTCGACAGCAAGCAATGGCAGCAACAGCACTCCAAGGCCAAACAGCAGGCAGAGATCGCCACTCAGGGTCGCCAGCATCTGCTCTCCCATAACCATCCTTATTCTGAGGTGGTACGTAAAATCGAGCACAAGCCCACCTGGCGGAATTGGTAGACGCGCTGGTTTTAGGTACCAGTGACCCAGG
>CAJWZN010000061.1 GCA_913050105.1 uncultured Synechococcus sp. | reverse complement strand
AGGCCTCAACTTAAAAAAGCCCACCGCTGGAACGTGGAAACCTATTGATCAGGTCAGCGGCTTTCATCGCGATCGACCCACCCCAAACCGGGTGGGTTTTTTCATGGTTGATGACAAATCGGATGGCAAATCCAGACAGATGTGATCAGAGCACGGCCCGATCAGCCTTCCGTGCCTAAACCAACGTCAGACACCAATGAGCGCCATGCTCGCCACCGCCACCAACCCCCTGCGGGTCGGACTGCGCCAGGAACGCGTCATCGCGCCCCAATGTTTGGTGATCTTCGGAGCCAGCGGTGACCTCACACACCGCAAACTCGTGCCGGCACTGTTTGAGTTGTTTCGGCAGCGGCGCTTGCCAAGTGAATTCGCCGTTCTGGGCTGCGCCCGTCGCCCCTGGAGCGATGAGGAGTTCCGAGGAAAAATGAGCGACGCGCTGGCCAAGCGCATCGAGGAAGATCCCCAGGCTTGGGATCAGTTCGTCGGCAAGCTGTTTTACGAGCCGGTCGACCTTCAGCAACCCGATCACGTGGTTCGCCTTGGAGAGCGGCTTGAAAGGATCGATGAACAGTGCTCAACCCATGGCAACCGCACCTTTTACCTGTCGGTGTCTCCGAAGTTCTATGCCGGAGGCTGCCGCTCTCTTGCCGATGCCGGCCTGCTGAAAGACCCCAAACGCAGTCGGGTGGTGATCGAAAAGCCCTTCGGGCGTGACTACGGCAGCGCCCAGGCCCTCAACCGAGTGGTTCAAACCTGCGGCCAGGAAAACCAGATCTTCCGGATTGACCATTACCTCGGCAAGGAAACGGTCCAGAACATCATGGTGCTGCGGTTCGCCAACACCATTTTCGAACCGATCTGGAACCGCAACTACATCTCCAGCGTGCAGATCACCGCTGCCGAGACCGTCGGTGTTGAGGAGCGGGCTGGCTACTACGAAACCTCCGGTGCACTGCGGGACATGGTGCAAAACCATCTCACCCAGATGCTTGCCATCACCGCGATGGAGCCTCCAGGACGGTTCGATCCGGAGGCCATCCGCAACGAAAAAGCGAAAGTGCTGCAGGCCACCCGACTGGCTGATGAACTCGAGCCCTGGAACTGCTGCATCCGCGGCCAGTACGGCCCTGGAGGAAGCAACGAAAGCCCGTTATCGGGGTACAGACAGGAGCCCGGTGTTGACCCGAACAGCACCACCGAAACCTACGTGGCGATGAAAATGTTCATCGACAACTGGCGCTGGCAGGGGGTGCCCTTTTATGTGCGCACGGGCAAACGTCTCGCAAAACGCCTCAGCGAAGTGGTGCTGACCTTCCGTGAAGCGCCCGTCCACCTTTTTGATGCGGCCGCCGGCGGGCCAACCGCCAATCAATTGATCCTGCGTATCCAGCCCGATGAGGGAGCCGAATTCCGCTTCGAGGTGAAGTCACCCGGATCCGGGATGCGCAGCCGACCGATTGACATGGAATTTTCCTACGACGACTCGTTCGGGGAACCCTCCGATGAGGGTTACGTCCGCCTTCTGGCCGACGCCATGCTCAGCGACCCAACCCTGTTCACCAGAAGCGACGAGGTAGAAGCGGCTTGGCGGCTCTACACCCCGCTCCTGGAGCTGATTGAAGACAGTCCCTGGCAGCTCCCGGTTCACTCTTATGAATCGCGCACATGGGGGCCGGCAGCAGCAGATGCGCTGTTGGCCCGTGACGGACTGCTGTGGCGCCGTCCCTGACGTCAGTTGCTCAAGCCTCATCGTTGTCCCAATTCGTCTGATCCATGTCTCCGCAGCTCACCCTCCAGACCCCCCTGGAACTGGCTCCCGCTGACGTTCCCGCCTATCTCGACCAGCTCTGGTCTCCCGAACAGCAGGGCGGTACCGGCACCGGTGCCAACACGTTCTGCCTGCTGATCTGGCAACCCGCACTGGCAGAACAGCAGCTGATCCGCACCGGGCGACTGAAAGGACCGATCACCGGCCAGCAGTCCGATCAACTGGTGGCCGCCGGCCGACAGGCGGTGATCGATGAAGACCTGCCGAGCGGCACTCCTCCACTGGCGGAGGCCGTGATCAATGCCATGGCTGCAAGGGATGGCGTCAACCCGAGCGAAGATCTGCGCGGTCAGTACATCGACCCAGCTCTCAGTGCGCTTCAACCCCGCAGGCTGATCACTCTGGCTCCGACGATCGAGGCGGACCACAAATTGGAAACCCTCGTTGCGGCGTACTGTCCGCTGCCCGAAGAAGGAGGTGGCACAACAGCCTGCGGTGATGTGGTGGTGCTGCGCGGAAGTCAGAACGCCCTTGAAGACGGCCTGGCCATTCTTCAACCCTTGCTGCCGGCAAGGATGCCGGCATGGGTGTGGTGGAACGGCTCCCTTGACGAAGCTCCGAATCTTCTGGACGAGCTGGCTGGAACACCGCGGCGATTGATCCTCGACAGCGCCGTCGGCACTCCACGCCAGTGCCTCGATCTGCTGCGGACCCGTGTGCAATCAGGACAGGCGATCAACGACCTGAACTGGCTGCGGCTCAGCAACTGGCGAGAAACACTGGCGATGGTTTTTGACCCGCCACAACGCAGGGAGGCCCTGGGCCACGTCACCCAGATGGAGATTGATGTTGAAAGCAATCACCCCGCACAGGGACTGCTGCTAGCAGCCTGGATCGCGGATCGACTGGGTTGGGACCTCATCAGCAGCGACAACGACGAAGAAAACAGCACCATCAACGCCCGGTTCAAGCGAGGGGATGGCGTGGAGGTGCGCTTTCAGTTGATGTCTGTTCCCGTAGGTCAACCCAGCGTGCATCCTGGCCAGATGGTGGGATTGCGTCTCATCTGCAAACCCGACAGCAGCCCAGGTGTGTGCGTGATCCTCTGCACGGAGTCAGGTGGCTGCATGCGGCTAGAAAGTGGCGGAATGGCAGACCTTGAACTCCACGAAGAGATCGTCCCGGTGCAGCACAGAACCCCTGAGATGGATGTAGCCCGCCTGCTGGGTGGTGGACACGACACCACAAACCCGCTCCTGGCTGCAGCTGCACCTCTGGCTGCCAGCCTGCTGCCCTGAAGATCTTGCACGACTGAGCCATGGCCGTTGTGATCGCAGCGCCGGCCAGCGGCAGCGGCAAGACCCTGCTCAGCCTGGTGCTGCTCGCCTGGGCCCGCTCCAAGGGACTCACAATCCAGCCCTTCAAAGTGGGGCCGGACTACCTCGATCCTCAGTTGCTGAGCGCAACTGCAGAGCGCCCATGCCGCAATCTCGACCTGAGCCTCTGCGGCGAATCCTGGGTGAAGCACGCCTTCCACGGCTATGGGGGTGAAGCGGAGCTCGCCCTCGTTGAGGGGGTGATGGGTCTTTTTGACGGCATTGGATGCAGCCAGGACGGCAGCACCGCTGCCGTGGCTCACCAGCTCAGCCTGCCCATTGTTCTGGTCTTGGATGCAGGCGGTCAGGCGGCATCGCTGGCGGCTGTGGTGAAGGGGTTCCGTGATCACGACCCAAGGCTGCGGATCGCCGGTGTCGTGCTCAACCGCGTCAGCACCGAGCGTCACCGTGAACTGCTCAGCGCTGTGCTTGCTTCGATCGACATGCCGATGCTGGGCTGCCTGCCACGGAATGCTGCGCTGGATCTACCCAGCCGTCATCTCGGCCTGGCACCCGTCCATGAGCTCAAAAGGCAGACCAGCCGGCAACAGCAATGGGCCCGGATCGCAGAACAACATCTGGATCTTGAGACGTTTCGTTCTCTGCTGAAGGCCCCAGTGGCGGACGACGCCCCCCTGTCCGCCATCACACCCGCGACTGGTATGAAGCTTCCGGTTGCGGTGGCCGCAGATGAAGCCTTCCATTTCCGCTATCCCGAGACGGAAGAGCTGTTGCAGCGTCTGGGAATGCCGGTGCTGCGCTGGAGCCCGCTCGCCGATGAGCCGCTGCCGATGGAGGCCCGTGGCGTGATCATCCCCGGCGGCTTCCCCGAACAGCATGCGGCCCAGCTCAGTCAATGCAAACGCAGCCTGCAAAACCTGGTGACCTGGGCAGGTCAACGACCGATCTATGCCGAATGCGGCGGAATGTTGATGCTGGGGAAATCGCTGACGGACCTGGACGGACAGCAGCATGCGATGGCCGGTCTTCTGCCATTTCAGGCCAGTCGAGGGCAGCTGCAGGTGGGGTACCGACAACTGACACCACCGCGAGACGGCCTGTTGGTGCGACGCGGGGAACAACTTCGGGGGCATGAATTTCACCGCTGGGCGCTGCATCACCGCAGGGAGCCTCAAGACACCTCCGTGCTGTGGGAGGTCGAGGGGTGGCGACGCGACAGGGAATCTGAGGGATGGGGCACGCGCACGATTCACGCCAGTTGGGTTCACCTGCACTGGGCCAGCAACGCGACGATCTGCTCCCGATGGCGCAGTGCACTGGACGCAGGAGCGAAATCTCGCCCCAAGACGTTGTGATCTCGAACGGGTTGAATGGCTGACACCCCTTCCAAACAACATGCTTGGGAAAGCATTTATCCGGGGGTCGTGTGTGCATCAATTCAGAATGCTCGTACGGTTAAATCTGTTAATACCTCAATGGACTATTTCAAATAGATCGACTGCGGCAATATTGAGATCTGCAGCAACAACTTGATTCGTCGACCAGTTGCCAATTGCTAACCACAAATTTAACAGGTTCGATTCCAAATCATTGGCTTGGCAACAAATAAGTCTACCTGTCATACATTCCATCCGTGAACAGTTGAATATTTATTTTGCAGAGATTTCTGGACATAATAAGACAGATAGGCCTCCTCTAACGAAACAGCAACTCCCAACCTCGGATGGATACATGCTGTGGGAGATTGGCTGCAGGCGACGCGACAGGGAGCCGGAGGAATGGGGCACGCGGATGATTCACGCCGGCCTGGCTCACCTGCCCTGGGGAGGCTCTTTGACGATCTGCTCCCGATGGCACGCCGCACTCGAAGCCGCGACGAAGCCATTGCCCGGCGTTTCGTCACTCGACTTCAACCTTCAAGGGTTCAGCCGTTTGTGGAACGCTGGCGCCTGATCATTCAGGGCCATGTTCAGGGCGTGGGGTTTCGATCAGCCTGCAGTCGACGAGCTCTCGATCTCGGTGTCAAGGGATGGGTCCGCAACCTGAGGGACGGCAGCGTTGAAGTTGAGGTGGAAGGAACACCTCTCGCAATCGCAGAGCTGCGCGCCTGGTGCGAGCAAGGTCCTCCGGGGGCCCAGGTCCGCAGCGTTCGGCCGAGTCAGATGCCGGCCACCGGCAATGACTGGTTTGAGGTGCGCTACTGAAACAGTGATCTGAAGAGATCACAAACAGTCGACAACAGCGACCAACTGCTGGCTACGGCAGGGGGGGTTGCTTCGGCTATCAAGCGATGCTTCGTCTTGGTCTGGTCCTTTCGGTTGTCACGCTCCCCCTGGTCGGGATGGAGGTGCTCAATGCACGCCAGCAGGACCCTCTGAGTGTGTTTCAGTCAGCAGAGGACGCCGTATTGGCATGCAGGATCTGGCAAGAAACGGAGGGAACCTTCACAGCACGCAGCTCGAATGAAGTCGTTCAATCGGCACTGCGCAGCTGCGAAGCTGATTTAGATCATCCTGTGATTCTCGGGCGACGCTTCAGCGCGGTGGCCGGTGCCCACTACAACCACCCCATCAGCAGCCTGCATCGCTCGGTTGAGCAACGGTTTCCCTACCTGCTCCAACGGCAGCACACCCACCTTCATTGATCACGGCCATGGACCCCAAAGCGCTTCTGAACACTCGCGACAAAGCGTTCTGGCGGGCCATGGTCGGTATTGCAAGTCTGGGGGTCAGCATCGGACTTGCGGCGTTGATCCTCCGTCTCTGAGCAACGCGGGCGGAACTCACTGCCCCTGGATGGATGCAGCGAACTCCTTCCGCCATGCCTCAGCCACTGAGGCGGATGTGGTTCCCCCGATCATCCAGACCCCTGTTCTGGCGCGGGACACTGCCACATAGCTGAGTTGCTGGCGGATGGATGGATCGGAGCGGAACACATCGGGAGCGACAAACACCTCCCCAAAGCTGCTGCCCTGGCTTCGGTGAACTGTGAGCACCGCCGCAGGACCAAGCGAAGCGAAGGCATCACGAATCAAGAAGTATTGGCGCCAGATCGCCCGACCGCCCTTTTTGCCGGCGTCACGCGCCTGTTGACGCAAACGCTGCATCACGCCATCCAACTGCCGACGCGCCTCACTTCCAACAGGTGGCTGCAGACGCAACGTCAGCTCCAGCTCGCCGGACGAGACCTGAGCAGAAAGAGTCTCGATCACCGGAACGAATCCATCAGCTGATGACAAGCCGAAATCAACCAGATCACAGGATTCCGGCTTCACATCGCGCACCACCACCTCACGGTTGGAGCCCAGAACCATGTCGGGCTCCTCACCGGTCTCCTCACCATCCCGAGAGGCTGGGGCCATCACGGCAGTACGACTGATCAGCACCTCGCCAGGCAACACAGGCATCTGATCTGCCATCTCACCGTGAATCGCCCGTCGGGCATGGGGCACGAGGCGATCAAGGCTGCGATTTGTGTAACAAACAATCCTTGCTGCATCGGGATTGTCCTGCTGCGCCGCCTCCTTCAATGCGCGGCGAGCCTGATCAAGCCAATCCTTCTGGGGCAGACATCGAACCTGCCCTTGGGTATCGCGAATCGGTGGGAGAGACGGTGGGTTTTGACAGGGGAGTCCTCCATCCCGCAGACGGCTGGCAAGCTGCAGGACCGGGCCCTGGTGCCGCACAACCTCCGTGAGGGTGGCCGAACAGGCGCGCTGCATAGCGAACACCGGACTGCTGTCCTCCCCCACGGGTGGCAGCTGAGCTGGATCTCCGACAAAGACCAGTCGTGTCTTGAATGGATGTGCACATTGCAGGGCAATACCCAGCAGGGCGCTATCAACCATCGAAGCTTCGTCGATCAGAACAAGGCCGAGGTTCTCCAATGCCATGGCCGTCTGCTCGGTGGGCTCACACAGCTCTGCCTCCGCAGACCGTTTGAGCTTCAGCCGCAACAGCCGGTGAATTGTTGAGGGGTACCAGGTGGGTTGCAGTCCTTCCAGATCCAGAGCCTGGCGCAGTACCCCAACCGCCTTATGGGTTGGGGCAACCACGGTCCAGCACAATCCCGCCTCTTCCACCTGTCGCAAAAGGCGTATCGACAAAAAGGTTTTACCGCTGCCGGCAAAGCCGCTCAGAACAAAAGGAGTGCCATCAGAGGGACTCTTCAGCCAAGCCGCGAACTCCTCGGCAGCAGCTTGCTGGTCGGCGGTGAGATCCTCTTGACTAACCACAATCAATAATGCCTAACCAAGCTTAAACGCATAAAAAATGTCTGACGCAAAAACCACTCATCCCTGAAATCAACCAGCGCAACCGATGAGCCAAAGAAAGAATCAACCAGTTACACAACAAAAGCATTCAATCAGGAGACAAAGGGGGAATCACACCATGCCTCTCACTCCTAAAGCCACAACGGAGCGAAATGAATTATCAGAATCAAGAAAGCACCGAGACTCTTTCTTCGTGATGCATTAATATTCCCTCACGAATCAATACGATAATCATTGTTCACTAAAAAAAGACTCCTCATCGTTGCTGGGCCTACAGCATGCGGAAAGTCCACATTCCTCAGCTCCGCACTGGGGAGCAAACC
>CAJWZN010000060.1 GCA_913050105.1 uncultured Synechococcus sp. | reverse complement strand
ATGAAGTCCTGAGCCAGGAGTTCCTTGATGTGGTCGTAGGCCCCGGAGCCGCGCAGATCAACAAGATCGGATTGAAGGATGCGTTTCTTTAATGCAATGGTCGCCAGAGTCCTGAGCGTTGCTGTGGACAGGTTCACCGGCAGCATGTTTTTGACAAGATCGGCCAGATCCGGTCGTAATTGCAGGCAGTAACGACCGGATTGCTCCACAACCTCCAGGGCCGTGTCCCGCTGGTCGTAACTGGTGGTGAGTGTGGCAAGGGCCGCGCGGACCTGGTCAGGCTCGTCACGCGCCAACTCTGCCAACTCCTTCAGACCGATTGGACGCCCTTTCAGGTAGAGGATCGCTTCGATCCTGGAAGCCAGGGACGGTGTTGACATGGCGACCCTGCGTTGAGGCTCAAGGTATCGCCCTGATCCCTAAAGGAACAGGGCATACGCGGGATTACCGGTCTCCTCCCAACACGGATAACCGAGATCATCGAGAAACGCCTGCCAGCCAGATAGCTCCTCTTCCGGCACCAGCACGCCAACGACGATTCGACCGACGTCGGCGCCGTGGTTTCTGTAATGAAAAATGCTGATGCTCCAGCTCGGGTGCAGCGCACTGACGAAACGCATCAGCGCTCCAGGCCGTTCCGGAAATTCGAACCTGTACAACAGCTCACGACATCCACCAGCACAGGATTCGGCCGAGGTGCTGGGAAGTCGTCCACCCACCATGTGGCGCAGATGCACCTTCGCGAATTCGTTGTTGCTGAGATCGGTACAGCGAATGTCGTCGCGATTCAGGCTTTCAACGACCCGGTGGCGATCCTGCTCATCGAGAACCTGAATCCCGATGAAGATCTGGGCTCGCCTGCCCTCGGTCATCCGGTAGCTGAATTCGGTGAGGCTGCGATCACGCAGCCGATCACAGAGATCTCTGAGGCTTCCGGGTTGTTCGGCGATCTCCACAGCCAGCATCGCTTCGCGCTCCTCTCCCAGTTCGGAGCGTTCCGCGATGAAGCGGAGTCGGTTGAAATTCATGTTGGCGCCACAGGCCACAGCCACCAACTGGCAATCGCTGAGGCCGCGATCGCTCACGTCCTGCTTCAGGCCAGCAACAGCCAAGGCCCCAGCCGGTTCGAGAATCGAGCGGGTGTCCTCGAAAACGTCCTTGATGGCGGCACAGATCGCGTCGGTGTCAACACGAACCATCCGATCCACGAATCGTTGTGCCAAAGCAAACGTGTGTTCCCCCACCTGGCGAACGGCAACACCGTCCGCGAACAGCCCCACCTGTTGCAGCTCCACCCGCTCACCTTGCTCGAGCGAACGGCTCATGGCATCGGCATCCACCGGCTCCACACCAACGATTTCGGTCTCTGGCCACAGCTGTTTGACGTAGGCCCCGATCCCAGCGATCAGTCCGCCGCCGCCAACGGCGACGTAAATGGCATGGGGTGGTTCCGCGATCTGGCGCATGATCTCCACCCCAATCGTTCCCTGACCCGCGATCACCTCTGGGTCGTCAAAGGGATGGATGAATGTCAGCCCTTCTGCTTCGCAGCGACGGCATGCTTCGGCCGAGCATTCGTCATAGGTCTCCCCATGGAGAACCACCTCACCGCCAAGCGCACGAACGGCCCGGACCTTCACCTCAGGTGTGGTGCTCGGCATCACGATCACGGCCCGGCAGCCGAGCTGGCCGGCACTCAGTGCTACGCCCTGGGCATGGTTGCCGGCGCTGGAGGCGATCACTCCACGGCTGAGCTGCTCACGAGTGAGCTGTGCCATGCGGTTGTAGGCCCCTCGCAGCTTGAACGAAAACACCGGCTGGAGATCCTCACGCTTGAGAAGCACCGTGTTGCCAAGCCTGCTGCTGAGGTTTGGCGCCGGATCAAGCGGTGTTTCCCGGGCGACGTCATAGACGCGGGCTCGCAGGATTCTCTGCAGGTAGTCGGTCATGGCGGCATTCTCCCCCTGTCCGGCAGGCCTCGGCGACAGGAACAGACGCCGTAGATTGTTGATATTGGAGTGGCAAGTGCATGCACCTCGGAGACCTAACTCATCCGAATCAGCTGCACGGCCTCAGCTTGTCTCAGCTCGAGGATGTTGCCCGTCAGATCCGCGAGCGGCATCTCGAAGTTGTCTCCACCAGCGGTGGTCATCTGGGGCCGGGTCTTGGTGTTGTTGAACTCACCCTCGCTTTGTACCAGACACTTGATCTGGATCGGGACAAAATTGTGTGGGATGTGGGGCATCAGGCCTATCCCCACAAATTGATCACCGGCCGTTTCAACGACTTCGACAGTCTCCGTCAACAGAACGGAGTTGCCGGTTATCTCAAACGTTCAGAAAGCAATTTCGACCATTTCGGAGCCGGCCACGCCAGCACATCAATTTCCGCCGCTCTGGGAATGGCGATGGCCCGTGATAACCGCGGAGAGGATTTCCGTTGTGTCGCGGTGATCGGCGATGGAGCCCTCACCGGGGGGATGGCCTTGGAGGCGATCAACCATGCGGGCCATCTTCCTGAGACGCCACTTCTTGTCGTGCTCAATGACAACGACATGTCGATCTCGCCGCCGGTCGGAGCCCTGTCGCATGCCTTGAATCGGGCTCGCCTCAGCCCCCCAATGCAGTTCCTCTCCGGCAGCGTTGAGGAGAGCATGCGCAATCTTCCCTTCATGGGCGGAGAGTTGCCGGACGAGCTGAACCGCCTTAAAGGCAGCATGCGTCGCCTGGCCGTTCCCAAGATCGGTGCGGTGTTCGAGGAGCTTGGCTTCACTTATATGGGGCCGATCGATGGTCACGACATCGGCGCGATGATGCGAACGTTCCAGGACGCCCACCGAGATGGTGGCCCTGTCCTTGTGCATGTCGTCACCAAAAAGGGCAAGGGCTACCCCTATGCCGAAGCCGATCAGGTTGGATATCACGCACAGTCGGCTTTCAACCTGAACACCGGCAAGGCGATTCCTTCAACAACACCCAAGCCGGCGAGCTACAGCAAGGTGTTCGGTCAAACCCTGGTCAAGCTCTGCGAGCAGAACAGCAGGGTGATCGGCATCACCGCTGCGATGGCTACGGGGACGGGTCTCGACCTCCTTCAGAAGGCCATCCCGTCCCAATATGTCGATGTGGGAATTGCGGAGCAGCACGCGGTAACCCTCGCAGCGGGCATGGCTTGCGAAGGCCTGAGGCCGGTGGTGGCGATCTACAGCACCTTCCTGCAGCGTGCTTTCGATCAGCTCATTCACGACGTCGGGATTCAGAAACTCCCCGTCACCTTTGTTCTCGATCGTGCCGGCATCGTTGGCGCGGACGGCCCAACACACCAGGGCCAATACGACATCAGCTACATGCGTGCAATCCCCAATTTCACGGTGATGGCTCCCAAGGATGAAGCCGAGCTGCAGCGCATGCTCGTGACCTGCCTTGAGCACGATGGCCCCACAGCCCTGCGTATTCCGCGTGGGTCGGGTGTAGGGATGCCCCTCATGGAAGAGGGCTGGGAATCATTGCCCGTCGGTCGCGGTGAGGTGCTTCGGGAGGGAGATGATCTTCTGATCGTTGCGTACGGCGCCATGGTGCATCCGGCCCTGGCTACAGCAACGCTGCTCGAGGAGATCGGCTTGTCCACCACGGTGGTCAACGGTCGTTTTATGCGTCCTTTGGACGAGCAGCTGCTGCATCCCCTTGCCACAAGCATCAAACGGGTGGTGACGATGGAAGAGGGCGCTCTGGCTGGTGGATTCGGTGCTGCGGTGCTGGAGTCGTTCTCCGATCACGACATCCCTGTATCGATGCTGCGCATCGGCATCCCTGATCAACTGGTGGATCACGCCAGCCCACAGCAAAGCAAGGAAGCACTCGGTCTGACTCCGGTGCAGATGGCTGAGCGAATTCAGAGCCGTTTCAAGCTCAGTGGTCCCGCCTTCACGGCAAACAGCAAAGCTGTTCAATCCGTCAGGGCCTGATCGGAGGTCCTGTCGTTGCAAGCCTTGATTGCCGGTGCTGGTCCGGCTGGCTGCCATCTAGCCATTCGCCTGGCGCGTGCAGGCTGGCGCGTCACGCTGGTTGATCCCCTGCCGGATCCAAAGCGCAACGCCTATTCCAGCGGTGCATTGCCGCTGCGGGATGCCGACCGCCTTTGCATTCCCCAGACGTGTCGTTCAGCGCATTGGTGGGGCTGGCAGCTACTCAACCCTGCGGGTGTTGAACACCAGTGGTGGTCTGATGATGCGCTCGGCGTCGTACTCGACTTCGCTGCTTTCCGGTCGTGGTTGTGGGGCAAGGCACTGCAGGCCGGTGTGGAGTTGCTGCCTGGGAGACGCGTGCGACTGCTGCGGCTTGACTCTGACACCGCAGTGGTGAGCATCCAGGGCAACGCCAAAGCCAGTGAAGAGCGTGTGTGCTCTCATCTGGTGGATGCGACTGGGGCTCGTCGGGTTTTGCTGCGTCAGGCCGGAGTTGAGGTTGATTCTTCAGCGGATCCGCTGCTCAGCGGGGAGGGAAGCGAGTGGTTGCTTCAGGGAAATGATCGAACCACGGCGAGATGGAGGGACCGGCTCAGTTTCATGCTTGGCAGCCCTTGGATACCCCATGGCTATGGATGGGTGTTTCCCATGCATGATCACCAGTTGAAGGTGGGGGTCTGCCGCTTGGCCCCACCCACACGGCCGCGGGCCTCGATCAACACAGCGCTGAAGCGATTGCTCAGCCGCTGTGGATTGGATGAGCTGCCTGTTCTAGACCGTCATGGTGGACTGGTCTCCAGCACGATCAACCGCCGAGAGACTCCTGGTTCAGGGGTGCTTCGCGCAGTGGGTGATTCGGCGAGCACGGCCAATCTGCTCGGAGGTGAAGGCATTCGCCACGCCATGGACAGCGCCGATGTTCTGGCGGAGTGTCTTGTGTCTGGGGCGTCGCTGCAGGATTACCAGCTGCGTTTGAAACGCCTGTTCAACTGGCGCTGGGGCGTCTCCAATCGACTGGCACGCAGAACCTGGTGGGGGCTCAATAAAAAATCCGCTGATGAGCGCATGAACCGGCTCATCAGCGGATTGTCCGAACAGGCCTCGGCTGAAGACCTGTCCGAACTGTTGTTTGATTACCGCTTCGAGCGCTATGGCTGGAGATTGCTTCCGTATCTGCGCTGAAGTGGGCTGTTTTCAGAGCATGCCGCGGGCAGCCATTCCCTGAATGGCGCCGATCCCGATGATGTGGCCCAGGCTGGTGGTTCCAAGCAGGGCGGCATGGCCCATTCCGCCGAAGAAGGCTGCGTTAGGCAACTTGGCACCTTCATTGGGGTGCTTGATGGTGGCTTTGCCCAAAACAATGGCGATCACGTTGCAGACGATCATCACCAGGGCGACCTTGGGAGACCAGCTCACTGTTGCGGGTGCGATGGCGAGCAAAGGAGACAGCATTCGAACCACAGAGCGACACCTTATTTTCTCGCAAATGAAGCATTTGCAGCGCGCCCTCTTAAGAGTTGTTCACCCTCTGCTGCTCCTGCTGCCATAACCCGATCACAAGAACCGCATTGCCGAGGGTGAGAAAGGCCTCGGCACCTCCGTGAAGTGAGTCCACAGCCACCAGTTCCGCCTGACAGCAGCGCTGGGCGAGTACGGCAGCGACGATGGTGACCAGAACGAACAGAAGTGTGAGGCGAAACCCCCAGATCGCAAGCTCGGGCAGGGTTTTACTGCGTTGAATCCAGCGCAGAAAAAGCAGATAAGGCAGCAGTGAAAGGGCGAAGAGGGGTGCCGGATCCATGGGTTGGCTCACTCAGGGGCAGGTCGGTTCAGCAGTTGCCAGGCAGCCCAGGCGAGCGCGATGTTTCCAGTGAGGGTGAGGGCGGCCTGGAGCGTCACAAGCGGCCGAAGGGTTTCACTGTTGTCGTAGAGATGCCAGGTGCAAGCCGCCATGGCACTGATCAGAGCCGGGATCATCGCCAGGGCAAGACCTGTCAGCCCTCGCTTCTGGATCAGCACGATGGCAACGCTCCACTCGATCACCGAGGCGACGTGGATCCACCAGGTCCCAAGAGATAAAGCATGCATCAGTTGACCTTAAACAAGCTGCGAAGCGGATAATGGCGATGAACTCCAGGCCCGTCGGTGGTTGATCGTTCCGCTGCGACGCTCCTGCTCTGCGGTTACTACGGCGAAAAAAATCTCGGTGACGATGCGCTGCTCACCGTGTTGCTGGAGGATCTTCCAGCCGACTGTCGGTTGTTGATCACCGCTCGTGATGTCAACGATCTCCATCAGCTCTGTCCGTCGGCAACCTGGGTGGATCGGCGCTCGCTTAAGGCGGTTGTCGCGGCCGTCGGGAAGGTTGATGCAGTGGTGTTGGGCGGCGGGAGTTTGCTGCAGGACAGCACAAGCTTTCGAAGCCTGATCTATTACCTCGCTCTGATCGCAACAGCACGATTGCGGCGACGACCTGTTCTGCTCTGGGGGCAGGGCCTCGGACCCCTGCATCGGCCGATCAGCCGTTGGCTGGTTCGCGTGATGCTTCCGTTGTGCAGCAGTGCCAGCTGGCGCGATCAGACATCGTTCCTTCTGGCGAAATGCTGGGCACCGAAACTCTTGATGGATGTGGCCCCTGATCCGGTGTGGCAGCTTCCTCAGAGGGAGTGGGTTGGGCGTGGCGCCATCGTTCTGAGCTGGCGACCAACGCCACTGCTTGATTCGCAGGGATGGCGCTGTTTGCTGGACGCTCTTGCCGCTGTGGCGGACCGACTTGATGCTCCGGTGTGCTGGCTCGCGTTTCATCAGCATCAGGACGCGCCTCTGTTGTCGTCACTTCGGGAGCAAAATCTCTTACCAGAAAGCCTTGTGCATCGCAGCCACACGGTTGTTCCGACTGAACTGAATACCGTCTTTGAACAGGTGCGCACGGCGCGCCTCGTGATTCCGATGCGATTGCACGCTCTGGTCCTGGCCCGTTTGGCTGGATGTCCGATCGCTGCCCTCAGCTATGACCCCAAGGTGGCAGCCGCCGCGGATATGGCCGGGATCCCCTGGGTGCCTTTGGCTCAGCTTCCCGATTCAGCAACACTCGCTGAGCAGTGGTGTAACCAGGCGGATCAACCCCCGTTGAAAGACGACGTCGAGACGATCCGCCAAGATGTTTCGCGCCATGGACAACGGCTTCGCCAGGGCTTGCAACTGCTCAGGAGAGGCTGAGGCGTTGTTCGCTGATCGGATCAAAATGATGTTCGTCCTGTGGCGACCAGCTCACACCCAGGTGTTCGCTGGGTTGAAAGTCAGCTGAACAAAGCATCTGCAGCTGACCGGCGTCGCTCTCGAGCAGCAAGAGCTGGCTGGCCCCGAGCCACTCTCTTCCGATCACCCTGCAGCGATGTCCGTTGTCATCGGGATGAAGATGCTCCGGTCGGATTCCGATGCAGGGTCCCTTCGTTTCCTTCAGCCAGTTGATCTGGGGACGGCCGACGAAACCCGCTACGAACCGCGTCGCGGGTTTGAGGTACAGCTCCTGCGGTGTTCCGATCTGTTCAATGCATCCGTTGCGCATCACCGCGATTCGATTGGCAAGAGCCATGGCTTCCTGCTGGTCATGCGTGACATACAGGACCGGTTGCGGTCCCTGAAGAATCAGCCGACGGAGTTCCGGGCGCAGTTCATCGCGCAACTGGGCATCCAGGTTGCTCATCGGTTCATCCAGCAGATAAACGCTCGGATTGCGCAGCAGAGCGCGGCCGAGGGCCACCCGTTGCCTCTGACCACCGGACAGCTGCTGGGGGCGACGGTCCGCTTCGTTGACCAGTTGAACCGTTGTCAGAACAGCATCGATCTGCTCCCTGCGCTTCGCGGGGGCCATCCCCCTGATCTTCAGGCCCAGGTCCAGGTTGTCGCGGACGCTCAGGTGCGGAAAAAGGGCATAGCTCTGAAACACCATGCCGATGCGTCGCCGCTCCGCCGGTACGCCGACCAGGGAACGGCCTTCCAGTTCGATACCGCCCTCATCCGGTTGCTCCAGGCCAGCGATCAAGCGAAGGGCGGTGCTCTTGCCGCAGCCGCTTGGCCCCAGCAGTGCCACACATTCACCAGA
>CAJWZN010000059.1 GCA_913050105.1 uncultured Synechococcus sp. | reverse complement strand
GGTTCAATCGCCATCTGTTCGTCGGAAAACAGTGTTTCCTCCAACTCTTTGCGCTGTTCCATCTGGCGCAGGAAGTAGCCCGTCATCATCGCCGAGGCGAGCATGTTGGCCAGGTTGTCGCGGTTGGCTGTGACCTTCACATCAAAGTGTTCACCTGGGAGCATCCCGAGAAGCCCCTGAACGTTGTGGCGAATGATGTCTTGAATATCGTTACTGGCGGACTTGGCGACCCGTTGCAGGGTGTCGGGTGACTGATCCTGCAAATACTGGATGAGGCTGTTCCCCGCTTGACCGTCATTGCTGTCGGTGGTCAGGAACTCGGGGTTAAACATCCCGTGTTAACTGCATCACGAACCTGAGACTACCGCAGGCAATCGCGTTGGTCTGTCAATGCTGGTGGCGGAGATCCGTAATGGCCCGAACCGTTGCAGGGGCCAGTAGCGCCACACAGCTGTGCCGATGACGTTGATTTCAGGGAGTGGTCCCCATAGATGGGAATCCAGGCTGGCGTTGCGGTTGTCGCCCATCACCCAGAGCTGATCCTCCGGCACTGTGACCGGCTCCATGACGTAATCCATCACCTCGCCAAGCCACGGTTCATCCACCGCTTGTCCATTTCGGAACAATTGACCGCTCTTCACCGCCAACTGGTCTCCAGGCAGCCCTACCACCCGTTTGATCAGAGCGGTGTTGCCGTCGTAGCCCGCATCAACCAATGGCTTTGGTGGTGCGAAAACCACCACATCCCCGCGCTGCAGATGGCCGTGCTGGATCTGAACGAGCTTGGGCCGGATCTTCTCCACAAGGATCCGGTCCTGCAGCTGCAGGGTTGGCAACATCGAGCCGGATGGAATCCAGCGGGGCTCCACCACGATCCAACGCAGCAGTAGAGCAACGAGGCCCCACACGATCAGGCTGCGCCAGAAGCCCTGCCCGAGACCGGTTGAACTGGTGGGTTTGCTCATGATTGAACGAAGATCGCACCAGCCTGACTGTTCGCTCTGTCTGTCGCACGCGCCAATCTGCACGCAGCCCTTTGGCTTTTGGGAACACTCAGAAGCCACGGTTTGCGTCGTCTGGTGCTGTGTCCGGGCAGTCGCTCAGGACCTCTGGCGACGGCGGCCGGAATGCTGGCTGATCAGGCTGAACTCAGGTTGATCACCGCAGTGGATGAACGGTCCGCTGCTTTTCTTGCGCTTGGTTTGGCGACGGCATCAGGGCGCGCTGTGGCTGTGGTGACCACATCAGGTACAGCTGTTGCCAACCTGCTGCCGGCCGTTGTGGAAGCGGACCGCTCCAATCAGCCGTTGTTGCTGCTCACGGCCGATCGTCCGCTGCGGCTCAAGCGATGTGGCGCCAATCAAACGGTGAATCAGGAGGATTTCCTGCAGCCGGCGTGCCGCTGGGTTGGACGACCTGCACCTGAGGGTTTGCATGGTCTGCCCAAAACCGAGCTGGAGCAACTGGCCGCTGAAGCCTGGCGGTATGCCCACGGCCCCATGGCCGGGCCGGTGCAACTCAACCTGCCGTTCGAGGAGCCCTTGCATGCCAGCCCAGCCGATCAGCTCGAGCTGATGGCTTCTGTGAACCATCGCGAGATGGTCAACAGCCTGGAGCCCCGAGAGCCAGAGGCCCCCCAATCTCCCCCAACCCTCAACCCAGATAGGCCCGGTGTGGTGGTGGCCGGCCCCTGGCGGGGGCCTCGTGCAGAACTGCAGGCTTATCAACGGGCTATGGATGAATGGCTGGAGCTCAGTGGTTGGCCCCTGCTGGCCGACCCGCTGTCGGCCCTTCCCTCAGAGCTCCCAGGACGCATTGCCTTCTGGGAGCTGCAGCTGGACCACCTCGTTCCATCACCAGAGCTGCAGGTGTTGCGGTTGGGCCCTCTTCCCGCCAGCCGTCGTTTGGAGCGCTGGCTGGCGGCCATCGAAGGTCCTCAGATCCTGGTGAGTGAAGGGGAGGAACGCAGCCTCGATCCCCTGGTTAAGGCTCAGCAGTGGTCCGGTGGCCTGGCGGCGTGGGTTCGCTGCCAGCCCAGAGGAGAAGGAGATGGTCGCGGTCGGTTGGAACTCCCCTTCAACGATGCTTTGGTCGAGGGGGTTTTGGCTCGATATCTGCCGCTCCAGGGCGCTGTGAATGAACCGGCCCTGTCCCGTCATCTCGCTTGCCTGCTGCCAGCCGGGTTGCCGGTGATGTTGGCCGCCAGCTCCCCGGTGCGTGACTGGCTCACCTGGACTGGTCTCGCAGGTGCCGATCGGCCCTGCTTCAGCTTCCGTGGAGCCTCTGGGATCGACGGCACCCTGTCGCTTGCGATGGGTCTGTCTCTTGAGCTCGGGAGGACGGTGTTGATCACCGGAGACCTGGCTCTGCTGCACGACAGCAACGGTTGGTTGCACGCCAGCACCATGGCCCCTCCATTGCTCGTGGTGCTTATCGACAACAACGGCGGCGGCATCTTTGAGCAGTTGCCGATCGATGTTGAAAGCTCGGCTGGATTTGATCGCTTGTTCGCCATGCCACAGGCTGTGGATCACCTCGCCTTGGCGGCAGCCCACGGCGTTCCCGGTCGCAATGTGGCGGCTCTGGAGGATTTGCCGTCTGCTCTGGAATGGGGGCTGGCGCAGCCAGGGCCAGCTCTGCTGCGTTGTTGCACCGACCGTGACGCAGACGCGCGGCTGCGAACGGCGCTCCGCACAGCTGCCCAGAATGCAGATCCACTGCTCTGAAGCTGATGGCCGAGTCGCGCCAGGTGCTCCCCGGTGATTCCGGCGTTGTGTGGCAACCCTGGAGTACGTATGAGGACATTCTTCTCGATCGCTGCGCGGAGGGCATCGCTCGCGTTGCGATCAACCGCCCAGCCAAACGCAACGCCTTTCGGCCCCAAACGGTGGCTGAGCTCTGTGATGCCTTCAGCCGGATCCGCGATGACCGCGACATCGGCGTGGTGCTGTTCACGGGAGTTGGTCCCGCTCCGGACGGTGCCCATGCCTTTTGCGCCGGAGGCGACCAGAGCGTGCGGGGCGACGGGGGGTACGTGGGCGACGACGGTCTCCCACGGCTGAATGTTCTTGATCTGCAGCGGATCATTCGCAGCTTGCCCAAGGTTGTGATCGCTCTGGTGGCGGGCTATGCGATCGGGGGAGGACAGGTGCTTCATCTCCTCTGCGATCTCAGCCTCGCGGCGGATAACGCTGTCTTCGGTCAGACAGGACCCAGGGTCGGCAGTTTTGATGGTGGCTTCGGTGCGGGGTATCTGGCTCGAGTCGTGGGCCAGCGCAAGGCTCGGGAGATCTGGTTCCTCTGCCGCCGTTATGGCGCGGATGAGGCCCTGGGCATGGGCCTGGTGAATGCCGTTGTTCCCCTGGACCAACTTCAGGCCGAAGGGGTGCGAATGGCCCGCGAGGTGCTCCAGCACAGTCCCACAGCAATTCGTTGTCTCAAGGCGGCTTTCAATGCCGAAACCGATGGTCTGGCGGGCATCCAGGAACTTGCCGGACAAGCCACGCATCTCTTTTACAGAACCAATGAAGCCCTGGAGGGGCGCAACGCTTTCCTGGAGAAACGGGATCCGGATTTTTCCGAAACAGGCTGGCTACCGTGATTTGATGCTTCCGATCAGCCTTCCAGAACCCCTGCCGCTGCTGAAGTCTGCGTCGATGGATTCAGTGATGACCGCCTTGGCATCGGTTCCGCTGGAGCTGCGTCAGCGACCTGAGCGCCACATCGTGATGCTGAGAGAACAACGTCGGTTGCTGTTGCTGGAGAATGGCAACCTTCGTCTGGCGTTTCCGGTGGCTGTCGGCATGCCTGGTTGGGAGACACCCACTGGCAGTTTCAAGGTGCTCAGCAAAATTGATCGGCCCGTCTGGGTCCACCCAGTAACCGGTGATCGCGTGGTGCAGCAGGGCCCCGACAACCCATTGGGTAGTCACTGGATCGCCTTCCATCGCGATTGTCTTGGCCGTGATGCCCACGACGGCGACAGCTGGATCACGATCAAGGGATGCACCACCACGGGGTTTCATGGCACGCCGCATCGCTGGACCGTCGGAAGGGCGGTCTCCCATGGTTGTGTCCGTCTGTACAACGAGGATGTGAGTCGGTTGTATCGGGATGTTCGTCCGGGCACGTCTGTGACTGTTCTTCCCTGATCTTCAGATCGTGAATTTCCCCTTAAAGTCGCCGCGCCAACGCTGATTTCATCCATGCGCATCCTGTTCGCAGCTGCGGAGTGCGCACCGATGGTGAAAGTGGGGGGAATGGGCGATGTGGTCGGCTCATTGCCGCCAGCCCTGGCCCGATTGGGTCATGACGTTCGCTTGATCATGCCGGGCTACTCCAAGCTCTGGAGTTCCCTTGAGATCCCCGAGGAACCGATCTGGCGGGCCCAGACCATGGGCACAGAATTCGCGGTTTATGAGTCGAAGCATCCCAGCAACGGGATGACCATTTATCTCGTGGGTCATCCGGTCTTTGACCCGGAACGCGTGTATGGAGGTGAGGACGAAGACTGGCGCTTCACCTTTTTTGCCAGCGCAGCGGCGGAGTTTTCCTGGAATGTCTGGAAGCCGCAGGTGCTGCACTGCCACGACTGGCACACCGGCATGATCCCGGTCTGGATGCATCAGGACCCCGAGATCAGCACGGTCTTCACCATCCATAACCTGAAATATCAAGGACCCTGGCGCTGGAAGCTGGACCGGATGACCTGGTGCCCCTGGTACATGCAGGGCGATCACACGATGGCGGCCGCCCTGCTGTACGCCGAGCGTGTCAACGCTGTTTCACCCACCTATGCCCAGGAGATCCGCACCGCTGAGTACGGCGAGAAGCTCGATGGTCTGCTGAATTTCATTGCGGACAAATTGCGCGGCATCCTGAACGGCATCGATCTGGATGCCTGGAACCCAGCCACCGATCGCGCCTTGCCGGCCAACTTCAGTGCCGATGACCTCTCGGGCAAAGCGGTTTGCAAACGAACCCTGCAGGAGCGGATGGGGCTTGAGGTTCGTGATGAAGCCTTCGTTCTTGGCATGGTGAGTCGCCTCGTCGACCAAAAGGGAGTCGATTTGTTGCTGCAGGTTGCCGATCGCCTGCTGGCCTACACCGACACCCAGATTGTTGTGCTGGGAACCGGTGACCGAGGGCTGGAGAGCGGCCTTTGGCAGCTGGCTTCTCGTTACCCGGGGCGCTGTGCGGTGTTTCTCACCTACGACGACGACCTTTCCCGCCTGATCTACGCCGGCAGCGACGCTTTCCTGATGCCAAGCCGTTTCGAGCCCTGCGGCATCAGCCAGCTGTATGCCATGCGCTACGGATCCATCCCCGTGGTGCGCAAGGTGGGTGGTCTCGTTGACACCGTTCCGCCCCATAACCCTGCCGAGGCAAGCGGAACTGGTTTCTGTTTCGATCGTTTTGAGCCGATCGACTTCTACACAGCGCTTGTTCGTGCCTGGGAGGCCTACCGCCATCGCGACAGCTGGGCTGAACTGCAGCGCCGTGGCATGACAACGGACTACAGCTGGGATCGCTCTGCCGCTGAATACGACGCGATGTACCGCGACGTCTGCGGCATCAAGGAACCAACCCCGGACGCCGCTCTGGTGGAGCAGTTCTCTCAAGGACAGGGCGCCGACCCCTCGCGTGTCGATGATGGGGAGATGGATGCATCACCGAACCCTCCGATGCTCAGTGGAACCAGCCGTAATCCCTTCAACCGTCTCTTCGGCCGTAAGGCTGGCTGACCTTGCCCAACCTCCCGGCGCCCTACGTCAGCCCCTGGAAGGATCTGGCCCGGAACTTACGGGCCCTCTGGGCAGATCTTGGTCTTCGGGCTCGTGAGCTGTGGCGTCGTAACCGAGAGGGTGATCTCTCGGTGCCCGCTTTCTGGCCCTCGGATCTGGCTCCATTGTTCTGGCCGTTGGTGCTGGCCTTTTCCTTCGCCTTGCTGGTGAGCGCTGGAGTGCAGTTGAACGCGCTGCGACCCTCTTCCAACGCGGAAACCCCACCAAGATCCAGCCAGGGGGAAGCGCCGCAGATCACCTCTGAGGTGACACTGTCGAAGCAGGTCAAGGACGCCCCTGCTCTGCCGACTCCCGTGCGGGAGCTGCCTGCACGCGAGATGCCACCTTCTGCTGAGCCGGATCCACTGTTTGAAACGCAGGAGTCAAAGGCACCCGTTGCTCTTTTGCTGGATCCGCTGCTTGACCTGTTCCTGGATGGATCGGCCCCCGAAGGTGTTTTGAAAGAAGCACGTCCGGAACCGGCCGATAACCGCCTCGTACTGCGAGTGACCGAAGCCTGGTGGCAGCTGGAGGAACGTCAGCGTTCGGATCTGGCGAATGCCTGGCAGGAACGCAGTTCAGGATTGGGTTACACCGAGTTGCAGTTACTTAATGGCAACGATCGTCTGCTCGCTCGATCAGCCCGTGTTGGCGACGGCATGATTCTGTTCAACAACGTCCCACCGGCATGACCCTGCTGTTGCAGCAGCTGAGCGATCTCTGGGGCGCTCCGCTCGCTGGTTGTGTGGAACCATCTGCACCGCTCGGAAGGGTATGCACCGACAGCCGTCAGCTCAGCCCGGGCGACTTTTTTGTGCCGCTGGTCGGAGAACGCTTTGATGGTCATCGGTTTCTCACTCAGCTGCCTGACAAGGGTGTCCACACCGCTGTTGTCGCCCGTGGTTGGGAGTCTTCAGTCCCCCGGGGAGTGCTGTATTGGTGCGTTGAGGACACACTGGTGGCGTATCAGCAGCTGGCCCTGCTGCACCGCCGTTCCCTTGGCCATCCGCTGGTGGCGGTGACTGGGTCTGCGGGGAAGACCACCACCCGTGAATTGATCCGTGCAGCTCTGGCCCCCCTCGGTTCCATCTGCGCCAGTGAAGGCAACAACAACAACGACGTGGGTGTTCCGCTCACCGTTCTCGGATCGGCTGCAGAAGATGCTGCCCTTGTGATTGAGATGGGGATGCGCGGGCCCGGCGAGATCGGCCGGTTGTCACGCTGTTGCGAACCAGATGTTGCGGTGATCACCAACATCGGCACCGCCCACATCGGCCGGCTTGGCAGTCGTGAGGCGATCGCTGCCGCCAAGTGCGAAATCACCGCTGCGTTGAAGCCTGATGGTCTGGTGGTGATTCCCGCAGGAGATGCCTTGCTGGAGGCCTCCCTCGCGGAGATGTGGAGTGGCCGTGTGTGCCGGGTGCAGTTGGCTGAGGATGCCTGCACAAGCCCTGAACTGCCACCAGCAGATTTGATCGGATCCGCCGAGGCTGATCAGCTGGTGGTGAACGGGGTTTCTTTGCCCCGTCCTCTGGAGGGCCTCCATAACGCCCGCAACCTGATGCTTGCGGTATCGGTTGCGAATGAGCTCGGGCTGAACACCGCTCAGCTTCAGACCATGCGGGTGGCGATGAGCGGGGGACGCAACCGGCGTTTCCAACATGGGGAACTCACCGTTCTGGATGAGACGTACAACGCCTCCCCTGAGGCGATGTTCGCTGCTCTTGATTTGTTGGCATCTCAGCCCGGTCGTCGCTTCGCTGTTCTGGGAACAATGCTGGAGCTGGGGGACAACAGCGTGCAGTTGCACCGCCAGGTCGCCGCCCATGCGGCGGAACTCGGGCTCGATGGACTGGTGTTGGTCGATGCCGGCGAGGAGGGGCGTGTGATGCAGCAGGCGGCCTCCGGACTGGAGCGTCTGGCGCGGGTCGACACGCCGGAGGAAGCAGCATCTCCCTTGAAGGAATGGCTTGATATCGGCGATGTTTTGCTGCTCAAGGCCAGTCGTGGCGTTGCTCTTGAACGGCTACTTCCTCAACTTCCGTTGCTCTAAAGCGAAGGGCTCATTCCCCCCTTGATGCCCAGCCTTCCTTGGTCATCTGCTTGGCACGACCAATGGCCAGGGAGCCATCCGGAACGTTCTTGGTGATTGTTGATCCTGCTCCGATCGTCACCTGTTCGCCGATGGTTATGGGAGCAACCAGCACCGAATTGGCTCCTGTTTTGCTGTTTTTGCCGATGCGTGTGAGGTGCTTGTTCACACCGTCGTAGTTCGCAGTGATGGTGCCGGCTCCCACGTTGACATTCGTACCCAGGGTCGCGTCGCCGATATAGCTGAGGTGGTTCACTTTGCTACCAGCTCCCAGCTGACTTTTCTTCACCTCCACAAAGTTGCCAATTCGGCAGCCATC
>CAJWZN010000058.1 GCA_913050105.1 uncultured Synechococcus sp. | reverse complement strand
TGGCACCGGCTGACCAGCCGCACGAAAACTTCGTCTTCCCTGAAGAGGTTCTGCCACGTGGTAACGCTCTCTAATCCCGGTCTTGGCGCCACTGGCGGCAAAGACCTCGACTCAACCGGATTCGCCTGGTGGTCCGGAAACGCTCGTCTGATCAATCTTTCAGGCCGTCTGCTTGGTGCCCACGTGGCACACGCAGGTCTGATGGTGTTCTGGGCAGGCGCAATGATGTTGTTCGAGGTGAGTCACTTCACCTTCGACAAGCCCATGTATGAGCAGGGCTTCATCTGCATGCCCCACGTCGCCACCCTTGGGTATGGCGTGGGTCCTGGTGGAGAAGTCACTGATTTATTCCCATTCTTCGTGGTCGGTGTTCTGCACCTGATCAGCTCCGCCGTTCTCGGCCTAGGCGGTTTGTACCACGCCCTCCGTGGTCCTGAGATTTTGGAGAACTACTCCTCTTTCTTCTCCCAGGACTGGCGTGACAAGAACCAGATGACCAACATCATCGGTTATCACCTCATCCTCCTTGGCGTCGGCTGCCTTCTTCTGGTCTTCAAGGCCATGTTCTTCGGTGGCGTTTACGACACCTGGGCACCGGGTGGTGGTGATGTACGCCTGATCACAAACCCGACGCTCGACCCGGGTGTGATCTTCGGGTACCTGTTCCGAGCCCCATTTGGTGGCGAGGGCTGGATCATCGGTGTGAACTCCATGGAGGACATCATCGGTGGCCACATCTGGCTGGGTCTGACCCTCATTTTCGGTGGCATCTGGCACGCCATCACCAAGCCTTTCGGCTGGGTGCGTCGCGCTTTCATCTGGAACGGTGAGGCCTACCTCAGCTACAGCCTTGGCGCTTTGAGCTTCATGAGCTTCATTGCCTCGGCTTACATCTGGTTCAACAACACCGCATATCCCTCCGAATTCTGGGGTCCCACCAATGCTGAGTCATCCCAGGCTCAGAGTTTCACCTTCCTTGTGCGTGACCAACGTCTCGGAGCGAACATTGGTTCTGCCATGGGCCCAACTGGCCTTGGTAAATACCTGATGCGTTCACCAACTGGTGAAATCATCTTTGGTGGTGAAACCATGCGTTTCTGGGATTTCCGTGGTCCCTGGCTGGAGCCACTTCGTGGCCCCAACGGTCTCAGCCTTGACAAGCTGCAGAACGATATTCAGCCCTGGCAGGTTCGCCGAGCTGCTGAATACATGACCCACGCTCCCAACGCATCGATCAATTCAGTTGGCGGCATCATCACCGAACCCAACTCGGTGAACTACGTGAACCTTCGCCAATGGCTGGGTGCAACGCAGTTTGTTCTTGCCTTCTTCTTCCTGATCGGCCACCTCTGGCACGCCGGCCGAGCCCGTGCTGCCGCAGCTGGTTTCGAGAAAGGAATCGATCGCAAGGCAGAGCCTGTACTGGGCATGCCTGACCTCGATTGATCATTCCGATCATCGACTTTCAAACTCCCCCGCCGCAAGGTGGGGGTTTTTTATGTGCAGAGATGGGCGACTTCATTCCTTAGCCTGCAGCCACCGATCCAGCGGCAGTGAACGCAGGCAACAACACCCGGGTGATTCACCACGGGATCAGCTTTGCGGAGGACACCGGCACAGTGATGCCGCCGATCTTCCCCACCAGCACCTTTGCCCACGGCAACCAAGCTGGCTTCGACTACACCCGTTCGGGCAACCCGAATTTCCGCATCCTGGATGCTGTTCTGGCCTCGCTGGAGGGCTGTGAACACGCCACCGTCTTCTCCTCCGGAGTCAGTGCCATCACTGCCGTGGTGTCGCAGCTGAAGCAGGGGGATCTGGTGCTGTGTGAGGAAAATCTCTACGGCTGCACCGTGCGCCTGTTCGAACAGGTTTTCGCGAAGTTCGGTCTACGGACCGAATGGGTGGATTTCACCAAGCCGGACGCTCTGGCTGCCATTCGCTCCAAGAAACCAGCAATGGTGTGGCTGGAAAGCCCAACCAACCCTCTGCTCAAGGTGATCGACCTTCAGGCGGTCTGCGCTGTGACCGAGCTGCTCGGCATTCCAGTGGTGGTGGACAACACTTTCGCTACTGCCCTTGTGCAGCGCCCTCTGGAGTTAGGTGCAACCCTGTCGCTCACCAGCACCACCAAATACATCAACGGTCATTCCGACGCCCTGGGTGGGGCCGTCTGCACCAATGATTCTGAATGGCACCAGAAAATGGTGTTCTCGCAAAAAGCTCTTGGACTGCAACCATCACCCTTCGATTGCTGGCTGATCACCCGAGGCATCAAGACGCTTCCGCTGCGGCTGAAACAGCAAATGGCCAATGCCGCAGCTCTAGCCGATCAACTGGCAACACATCCCAAAGTGAACTGGGTTCGCTATCCCCATCGAAGGGATCACCCACAACACGCCGTGGCCCTGCAACAAATGGCCGCTGGCGGCGCCATCGTGACCGTGAGCTTTAACGCCAGCCAGGAAGAGACTTACGCCCTCTGCAAGTGTTTGCGTTGGTTCACCATGGCCGAGAGCCTGGGTGGCATTGAGAGCCTGATCTGCCACCCGGCCACCATGACCCATGCAGCAGTCTCGGCCGAAGTGAAGGCGAAACTCGGGATTGATGATGGTCTGGTGCGCTTTTCGGTGGGGTGCGAAGACCTGGAGGATCTTCAAGCCGATCTTCAGCAGGCGTTGAGGTTGCTGGCGTGAGTCAGCGCGATCTGCTGAGAGAACCAGCCTGGCAAGGTTCAGATCTCGGCCATCCACTGCCGGATATGCCCCACGCGGTGTCTGTCGCCTTACCCCGATGGCAGGACGTGATCGCCTACGAGGAGAACGAGCCGGCATGCCGGACGGCACTTCAGACCGTCTATCCGCGCTTTGGGGTTCATCCGCTGTTGCAACAGGTGACCGCTGCAACCACCGAAACAGGCAGCACCCTCTGGCCATACCCATCAACGGCAGCTGCATCTGAAGCACAAGCCCATTGCAATCGAAAAGCCCCGCAAGCACACACCCGAATCATCGAGGTGGAGGAGCTGCCCTGCCTGCAGGCCGATGCCGAGGCGACACCCCATGCCAAGGCGTTCTGGCAGCACACGGGCTTAGGGGCATCCTCACGTGTTGCAGCGATCGCCCTCGGCAAGGAGCAACGGCCCAGCGCAGAGGCTGGATCGATAGCCCGCCTCAAAATCCGTGAACGACTGGCGGCAATTCACCGCACCAGCAGCTCTCGCATCAGTTTGCATCCGGCAGGAATGGCCGCATTGCACTCGGCACTGAGTGCCGTGCAATCCCTGCGGCCAGGCCGCACCACTTTGCAACTGGGTTTTCCCTATGTGGATGTGTTCAAACAACCTCAGGTGATCTTCCACGGCGGAGACCTGGTGATGGCCGATGACCTCTCGGAGGTGGAGGCCGCCCTTGAACGTCTGGAACCCGGCGCAGTGATTGTCGAACTGCCGAGTAATCCACTGCTTCGTTGCGTCGACCTCCCGGCCATCGCCGAGCTCGCCCATTCCCGCGGAATTCCGGTCATCGCTGATGACACCATCGGCACCGCTCTCAACCTCGAGGCACTGCATCACACCGATCTGCTTTTCACCTCTCTCACCAAAAGCTTCGCGGGACGTGGTGATGTGATGGCTGGAAGCCTGCTTGTGAGCCCAAGCTCACCCTGGAGCGATCAGCTGATGGAGGCCCTGAACCCAGTGGCAGGGCTCAGCGATCCCGATGCCATAGCCCTTGAGCAGGCCAGTCGGGATGTTGCAGAACGGGTGCCACAGCTCGATCGCAACTGCCTCGCACTGGCGGATCAACTCCAGCAGCATCCGGCCGTGAAGCAGGTCTTGCATCCAAGACACTGCATCAACTACAAGACACTGATGAAAGCCGGAGCTGGCTATGGATGTCTGCTTTCGTTTGTTCTCAAGGACGGTGAACCAAAAGCGCAGCGCGTCTACGACGCTCTTCGAGTGAGCAAAGGGCCAAGTCTTGGCACCAATTTCACCCTCGTTTGCCCTTACACGCAGCTGGCTCACTACAACGAACTGGCCTGGGCTGAACGTTGCGGTGTCCCTTCCCATCTCCTGAGGGTGTCAGTGGGATTGGAAAACCCGAGAGAGCTCTGGGAACGTTTTGAATTAGCACTTGATGCCTGAAGTTGTTCAGGACGACAACAGTCCTTGAAAAATGTCTTAAGCGGGGCATCAACACTCGTTTGCTTTGCGTAGGTTGAAGAATCGGCGCCTACTTCACCTGCAATGGCTCGCATTTACGACGACAACAGCCTCGCCATCGGCAACACTCCGCTAGTGAAGCTGAACAGCGTCACCAAGAACTGCAAGGCCACGGTGCTGGCCAAGGTGGAAGGACGCAATCCGGCTTACAGCGTGAAATGCCGGATCGGCGCCAACATGATCTGGGAGGCTGAAAAAAGCGGCAAGCTCACCAAAGACAAGGTGATCGTTGAGCCAACCTCCGGCAACACTGGTATCGCGCTGGCATTCACGGCGGCCGCAAGGGGCTACAAGCTGATCCTGACGATGCCCGAATCGATGTCAATCGAACGGCGGAGAATGATGGCTGTTCTGGGTGCTGAACTGATTCTCACCGAAGCCGCCAAGGGCATGCCTGGTGCCATCGCCAAAGCGAAGGAAATCGCAGAAAGCGACCCAGCCAAGTACTTCATGCCAGGGCAGTTCGAAAATCCAGCCAACCCTGAGATCCACTTCAAGACCACCGGTCCGGAAATCTGGAACGACTGTGATGGAGCCATCGATGTGCTGGTGGCTGGCGTCGGAACCGGCGGCACCATTACCGGCGTTTCGCGTTACATCAAAAACGAAGCTGGCAAGGCCATTGAATCTGTTGCCGTGGAACCCAGCCACAGTCCGGTGATCACCCAGACCCTTAATGGTGAAGCCATCAAGCCTGGTCCACATAAAATCCAGGGCATCGGAGCTGGATTCATTCCCAAAAACCTTGACCTGTCAGTTGTCGACAAGGTCGAGCAGGTCACCAACGACGAATCCGTGGAGATGGCTCTGAGACTGGCCAAAGAGGAAGGTCTGCTGGTGGGGATCTCCTGCGGCGCAGCAGCGGTTGCAGCGATTCGATTGGCTGAACAAGAGGAGTACGCAGGCAAGACAATCGTGGTGGTGCTGCCTGATCTTGCGGAGCGTTATCTCTCCTCGGTGATGTTTGCGGATGTACCGACTGGAATTATTGAACAGCCTGTAACGGCCTGATCCATACAAAAGGTGAGCATCACCAATGCTCACCTTTCAGGCGCCACATATTCAACAACTACAAATAAGGCAATATCTGATATCAAAGACAAGAACATTGGTGACAGACAACTTCTAACGCCGCCCAAAGCATTCACGATTACAAATCTCTTTTTCACGATTGAGCAGACAAAAGTCGCGTCGAAGATGGAGAAGACAAACCTGCAAGAAAGAAAAATATCCCCAGAGATTCCCAATCGAAGACCAATCTTGCCGGCAAAAGATCGATACAATCAAAAGGCAAGACAGCGTTAAAAAGTATTTCTCAAAAGTGAGGTACCGCGGAGCAACTTGGGCTAGAGATTTTTTGCCCACAGAAGATCTTTATCACCAAGGAAAGCCACGAGCACTTCCACGCAAGTCAGGCTGCCAAAAACTTTGAAATTGACAACAATCAAGCGCCTGGCTTCAACGCACTTTTTGAACATTATCTACAGGACTTCAAATATTTCTACCATGCAACCTCAAGCCTGGGCCCATTCAAATGCAAGATGCGGCCTTCTGGAGAACAGCCTCAGGTGCAATCCACATGGCATCCCCATAGGAGAAGAAGCGATAATCCAGCTCAATCGCTTCGGCATACAAACGCAACAACTTCTCTCGTCCAATCAGAGCGCTGACCAATAGCAACAATGAGCTTTTTGGTAGATGAAAATTAGTAATCAGTCCTTCAACCACTGCAAAACGATATCCAGGTTGAATCACAAGGTTCACAGGTCCGCTGTAGGACTGGAGCAAACCACCATGAGCCTGCGCAGCACCCTCTAGAGCTCGCACACTGGTGGTACCCACAGCAATGACCCGTCCTTTGCAGGTTTTAATCGCCTCGACAACAGCAGGCGAAACCTCAATCCACTCGCTGTGTAGTTCCAACTGGGTGAGATCTTCGGTCTCCACAGGGCGAAATGTACCCAATCCCACGTGAAGCGTGATTCGTGCTAGTTGGATCCCTTTGCGCTGCAATCCCGCCAGCAGCTCATCACTGAAATGCAGCCCGGCTGTCGGTGCAGCAACCGCACCGGGCCGATCGGCATAACGCGTCTGGTATCTCTCAGCATCTGCTGGATCATGCCGATTGATGTAAGGGGGAAGTGGCACTTCACCGCACTGATTGAGCAGAACCTCAATCGTTTCCGCATCAGCGCAGTCCGAAGGAAACTGAACAACCCTGCCACCACTGGCGGGATCTTCAGACACCACCGTCACCCGGATGGAGGTTCCATCAATCGTGAGCTCATCACCGGGCCGCATTCGCTTGGCTGGACGGGCCAGACACAGCCATTGCCCTTCACCACGGGGCTCAAGCACCAGCAACTCGGACAACCCGCCTCCAGCACGCCGAACCTTGAGCCGTGCCTTCAGCACACGGGTGTCATTGACCACCAGAAGATCACCGCAATGAAGTTCCTCCAACAGGTCCCAGACATACCCATGACGAACCGATTCAAACGGCGCGTCTAGAGCTGGGACCATCAGTAACCGCGCAGCGTGGCGGGGCTCGACCGGTGCCTGGGCGATGCGCTCCTGCGGCAGGTGGTAATCGAAGCTGCTGAGCTGACTGTCCCTGAAATCGGACACCCGGTCAGAGCGTCAGGCTTTCAGGGCGGGTTTCGATCAGTTCGGCGAGGTCTTTGAGGAATGCAGCGCCATCAGCGCCGTAAATCACCCTGTGATCAGCCGTGAGGTTGACCTGCATCTGAGGCTTGACAGAAATCGAGCCAGATTTATCGGCCACAACCGTGGGGCGAGAGGCTGCCACCGCAAGGATGGCGCCGGTTCCCGGGGGGAGAATCGCATCAAAACGATCAACCCCGAACATGCCCAGGTTGGAGAGGGTGAACGTACCCGTGCTGTATTCCTCAGGCTGAAGTTGCTTGCTGCGTGAACGCTTCACCAGATCCTTCCACTGGCGAGACAACTCATAAAGATCGATACGGTCTGCTCCCCTGAGCACCGGCGTAATCAACCCTCCGTCTTCCATCGCGACGGCAACCGCCACATTGATGTCCGAGGGGTAGGCCATACCTGCAGAAGTTGTCGCTGCGTTCACCTGAGGATGACGGGACAGGGTCACCGCAACCGCTTTGGCCAGCAGGGCCGTCATCGTGACGCCCTTCGATTTGACCTGCTTGTAGAAGGCGTCCAGCTTGTCGGTGGTGATGGTGTAACCGACGCGGAAGCAAGGCACAGCAAGGCTTGCCTCCATGTTGCGGTTGACCGCACCCTGCAACGTGTTGAACGGCACGGTTTCACCGGGACGGCCAAAGCTGTTGCCTGGAGGTGCTGCAGGTGCTGAACCCGATGCTGGAGCGGGGGCACCAGTGGCAGCAGCTGTTGTTCCTTCAGCAACCCGCGGAACGGAAACAGGTTGCCCACCCGCCTGTTGAACATCCTCAGCCTGAATGCGGCCGTGGGGCCCGGTTCCACGCACAGTGGCTAGGTCAACGCCCAGCTGCGTGGCCAGTTTCTTGGCACGGGGGCTTGCAATGATGCGGCCGTCGTTGACAACCGGTGCAGTGGAGATCGCTGCTGAAGGAGCAGGGGCTTTGGGGGCAGGAGCTTTGGGGGTAGTGGCAGACGGAACTTGAGCCTCGGCAGGGGGTGCCGGTTCAGGAGAAGTGGCAGGAGCTGGAGCGGACTGAGAGGGTGAGCTCGGAGCCTTGGCCTGTGCATCAGCGATCTCGGCTTCGGTCTCGACAATCAGGCCGATGGTTTCGCCCACCGGAGCCGTACTGCCTGCCGGCATCAGGACAGCTGCGAGGTAGCCGTCCTGAAAAGACTCCACGTCCATGTCCGCCTTATCGGACTCCACTACCAGCACGGACTCTCCGCGACCGACCTTGTCGCCGGGCTGCTTCAGCCACTCAACAATCTTTCCCTCCGTCATGGTGGAGCTGAGGGCAGGCATGAAGATGTCGTGGGTTGCCATGAATGCCTTATTGCAGAGGGTTTAGGGGTCGTGTCCAACCGAATGTCCAA